>JACWDO010000018.1 GCA_014654115.1 Pelagibacterales bacterium SAG-MED17
CTAATTCGGTCAAAACATCAAGCGGTGAATATTCATATGATTATTTAGTAGTTTGCCCTGGTCTTAAACTCAACTTTGATGGTGTTGCAGGATTAAAAGAGTCGCTAGGAAAGAATAACGTTTGCACAAACTATAGTGCAGATATGGCTGTATATACTTGGGAAAGTTTAAAGAATTTAAGTGGTGGCAATTTATTATTTACTGAACCACCTATGCCAATTAAATGTGCAGGTGCTCCACAAAAAATCGCTTACTTAGCTGCTGATCATTTGAAAAAAAAAGGAGCCTTAAAAGATAGTAATTTGGAATTTTTATGCGCAAAACCAGTAATTTTTGGAGTACCTCATTTTCAGGGTCCACTTAATGAAATTTGTGACTCGTATGGAATTAAAAGAAGCTTTCAACATAATTTAATTTCAGTAAATGGAGAAGCAAAAGAAGCTGTTTTCAAACAATCTGATAAAGATGGAAATACAAAAGAGGTTACAAAAAAATTTGATTTTATTCATGTAACACCTCCACAAACTTCTCCTGATTTTATAAAAAACAGTCCACTAGCAGATGCAGGTGGCTGGGTAGATGTAGATCATAAAGGTGGAACTCTAAGGCATACTAAATACGAAAATATTTATAGTTTAGGTGATGTAATGAATGCACCTAATGCAAAAACAGGAGCAGCAGTTAGAAAGCAAGCTCCGATAGTTGCACATAATATTATAAAAGATATTAACAAGTCATCTCAAGAATATAGACTTTATGATGGATATGGTGCTTGTCCACTAACAGTTGCTTACGGTAAGGTAATGTTAGCAGAATTTTGTTATGGTGGAAAAGTTACTCCAAGCCTACCCTTTGATCCAACAAAGCCAAGTTCTTTGTATTGGCAAATGAAATCAAAACTTTTTCCTTGGTTACAATGGAATGTTATGTTTAAAGGAAAAGAGTGGAGCAAACCAAACCATAAAGCTATTGAAAATTAGTTTTAATTTTATAAAGTTATAATTACTTAATAATTATGATTTTTGAACAGCTATTTGACACTAAATCTTCAACTTACACTTATGTGATCTCTAGTGGCAAAGGTAGAGAAGCTTTAATAATTGACCCAGTTATTGAACATACTGAAGAGTACATAAAAGTTTTAGATAAACTTGAGCTAAAATTAGTAAAAGTTTTGGACACCCATATTCACGCTGATCATATAACTGGTCTTAATGAGCTTAGCAAAAGAACCGCTTGCTCAAAGGTTATGGGAGAAAAATCTAAATCTGAAGTTATCGATTTAAAAGTCAAAGATGACGACGAGATTAATATTGAAAATATTAAGTTAAAAACGATATATACGCCTGGCCATACTGATTGTTCTTATAGTTACTTAATGAATGATAGAGTTTTTACAGGCGATACTCTATTAATAAATGGTACTGGAAGAACTGACTTTCAAAATGGTAGTGCTCATGAGGCTTATGATTCATTATTTGGTAAACTTTTAAAACTTCCTGAAGAAACTCTTGTCTACCCTGCTCACGATTATAATGGCAAAAAACACTCCACTATCGGAAATGAAAAAAATAATAACCCACGACTTCAAGTAAGTTCAAAAGAAGAATATGCTGAAATTATGGATAATTTAAACTTAGCCAACCCTAAAATGATGGATGTGGCTGTTCCTGCAAATTTAAAAGGTTTAACCCTTAAAGAACTCGGAAATTAGGGATTTTATTAGTATTGTTTTTAGAGAATATACAATTATATAACTCCTATGGCTTGCAATAATTCTAACTGTAAATGTAAAAACTGTTCTTGTGACAGATGTGTTTGCAAGGATTGTGAATGTAAACCATCATCAGAAAACTGCTGTTGTAATAAGTAGTTTAATTTAACAATTAATCTTAAATATTTATGAATGATTTTTTAGAGTCTATAATTAAAAGAGATCCAGCCGCGAGAACTAAGCTAAGCTTGGTATTAACTTATCCAGGTGTAAAAGCTGTTTTCTTTCATCGAATTGCTAATTTTTTCTCAATTGCAAAATTCCATCTTATTGCAAGAATAATATCTCAGTTTTCAAGATTTCTAACTGGTATTGAAATTCATCCTAATGCAAAAATTGGAAAAAATCTTTTTATAGATCATGGAATGGGAGTTGTTATCGGGGAGACATCAGACATTGGGGATAACGTTACTATCTATCATATGGCAACATTGGGTGGTATAGCTCCAAGTATAAACTCAGATGATCAAAGAAATATTAAGAGACACCCAACCTTACAAGAAAATGTTGTAGTTGGATCTGGTGCACAAATACTTGGTCCAGTTGTTGTTGGTAAAAATTCAAAAATTGGAGCTAATGCTGTTGTTACAAAAGATGTTCCTGAAAATGCTGTAATGGTTGGTATACCTGCAAAAAATGTTGGAACTGCATCTGAAGAATTTAAACCCTATGGTGTTGCACCTGGGGGTGATACAAAACTTGATGTATGAAAACATTACAAAATAACTTTGTCGAAGCAATAGGAAACACTCCTTTATTCAAATTAAAAGCTGCATCAGAAATTACTGGTTGTAACATTTATGGAAAAGCAGAGTACCTTAATCCAGGTGGCTCAGTAAAAGATAGAGCGGCTCTAGCTTTAATAAGAGATGCTGAAGAAAAAAAACTAATTTCAAAAGGTGGAACAATTGTTGAAGGAACTGCTGGTAATACTGGAATTGGGTTATGTCTTTTAGGAAATTCTATTGGTTATAAAACTATTATCGTAATGAACGATAATCAAACACAAGAAAAAAAAGATTTATTAAGAAATATTGGAGCTGATTTAAGGTTGGTTCCACCAAAACCGTATAAAGATGAAAATAACTTTGTTAAGTATGCTGGAAGATTGGCTGATGAGTTGAAGAGTAGTAACAACCACGGTGTGGTTTGGGCAAATCAATTTGATAATACAGCGAATTCAAAAGGTCACTATGAAACAACTGGACCAGAAATATGGGAACA
Organism: Pelagibacterales bacterium SAG-MED17; assembly: GCA_014654115.1. Taxonomy (GTDB): domain Bacteria; phylum Pseudomonadota; class Alphaproteobacteria; order Pelagibacterales; family Pelagibacteraceae; genus Pelagibacter. The sequence goes on from JACWDO010000018.1 coordinate 2,999, forward strand.
AACCGACGGCAAAATTGATGGTTTTGTATGTTCATCTGGTACTGGTGGAACAATTGCTGGGGTAAGTAGTTTTTTAAAAGAAAAGAATAAAGATATTAAAATATATTTATCGGATCCAACTGGCTCATCTCTTTATAGTTACATTGAAAATGGTGAATTAAAAAGTGAGGGAGGTTCAATTACAGAAGGTATTGGATCTAGTAGAGTTACCGCAAACTTTGCAAAAGCAAACATAGATGGCGCATTTTCAATAAATGACCATGAGTCATTACCCGTTCTATTTGATTTAATTGAAAAAGAAGGTTTAAGTTTAGGTACTAGTTGTGGTGTAAACATTGCTGGAGCAATAAGATTGGGTAAACTTTTAGGTCCAGGTAAAACGATTGTAACAATACTTTGTGATAAATCTGATAAATACAACTCAAAGATGTTCAATAAATCTTTTTTAAAAGAAAAAGGTCTTCCCTATCCTCATTGGATATAATCACGCATAGCAGTACTGTAATAAATTCATTACATTTCTATCTTATAATAAATTTTAATAATAAAAAAAATAACTAAAGGAGAAACTATGGACGTAAAAGAACAAACTAAAAAAGCATATGAACTATTTGGTTCAGGAGATATGGAAACATTTTTTAAGGATATAATCGATGATGAAATCGTTTGGACTTTTCCAGGTAAAGAAGGTGTTCACCCATTAGCAGGAGTTCACAAAGGAAAACAAGCTATGATGGCTACAATGTCTAAAATTCCTACAACATGGCCGAATTTTTCTTTAAAAGTTATAGATATGATAAGTGAGGGCAATAAAGTTTTTGCGAGAGTTCATGCCACTGCAGATAACATGGATACTATGTTTGGTCATTATTTTGAAGTCACTGATGAAGGAAAAACTAAAGTCATGATGACATTTGATGACACTTTAAGCCAGTTCAATGCAATGAAGAAATAAGGAATAAGATGTCAATTTTAGAAAAACTAAATAAAGTCATCATGGAAAAAGATGGTGCAGCAGCAGCTGAGATTATCCATGATGATTATAAGAGATATTCTCATCTTCAGGGAGCCTATACTGAAAGTGGAAAAACAAGTATGATTGAAGCAATTAACAAAGGTTTCATGAAAGTTGATAAATATAGAATTTTATATGAAAACGATGAAATAGGTTTTGATCATTCTATTGTTACTTATGCCGAAGATGGAAATAAAGAAGCTTTAATGTGTTATTGGAAATTTAAAGATGGTAAAATCATTGAACTCGAAACAGGTGCAACCAAAATACCAAAATAATTATAAACAAACGGAGGGAGTTTTATATGAATAGTATTGAAGTTAAAACTTTTGATAAAGCAGATGAGGTAGTTGATAAGTTTAATAATGCTAAAATAGAAGCAGTTAAAGTAGGCGGTCAAAGAGTAGTTAGATTACATTTAAAACCAGGATGGAAATGGTCTTCAGATGTAAAACCACATATTGGAACTGACAGTTGTCAGGCAAACCATATTGGAATTATCACAAAGGGATCTGTTTGTGCAAAACACGATGATGGAACAGAGGTTACATATAAAGCAGGAGATTCTTACTCCGTAACACCAGGGCATGACGCTTGGGTAGTTGGCAATGAACCTGTTGAAGCATATGAGTTTGCCGGGGTTTGGGGAGAATAAAATGGTAAAAATGGTTGGTAACTTTGAAGTAAAAGACTGGGCTCACTGGAAAAAAATGTTTGATGAGCACTCTGGTCCTAGAGAAGCAGCAGGTATTAAAACTATTTACGTTGGAAATGAAATAGAAAATCCAAACAAGGTACATATTGTGATGGAAACACCAGCAGCAGACACTATGCAAAAATTTATGCAGAATCCGGAGAATGCAAAAGTAATTGAGGATTCTGGCCATAAACAAGAGACTACAGTAATGAGCGTTTGCTCAGATTAAATTAACAAAAAAAAGAAAGATAAAAATGAAAAAAATATTTTTAATTTTAATATTAAGTTTGTTTACAACAAGCTCTTTTGCTGATGGTCATGCAAATGCAAATGGTTTTTCAATAACTCTTAAAGTGCCTATGGCCGATGCAGCTAAAGTTGAGGAAATGCTTATGAAACATGCAAAATGGATAAAAGAAACACATCCTTTAACAGGTGAAAAAAAACTAAACTCATATTCAATCATGAAAGGTCCTGAGTGGAAAAATCCTGGTGACCCATCACAAGGAGCAACTGGTAATATTTTCTATGTATTGAATGAATTTTATGAAAATCCTGCAGGATTTGCAAATCACCAACAACTTGGTTCACAATGGTCCGAAATACAAGAATTTCAGACGATGTTATTCACATATCAAGTTGGATATGCTTTTCCTGGAACAACCATTGAAACAATTGAATAAACATAAGATTGATTTAAAATAATAAATAAAAAAAAGGAGGAATATATGGAAAAAGAAATGTTAGTGCTTGCAGAATTAAAAGAAGGCAAGTTTGAAAAGTTTATGGGATGGATGCAGTCAGATGAAGGAATGAGCGTCAGAAAGTCAGCAGCTCATCCTGAAAAAACTGTAGGAGCAGTAATACCAGACAAAAGTGGTGTAATGTTTAAGGTATTTGTTCACAATGAGGAAAAAATGAAAGAACTGGTATCTGGTACAAATCCTATTGGAAAGCCAATTTTCGATGAGTGTGTTGTCAAAATGACTGCTTGGGATTTAACAAAAGTTGAAATGTAATATGGCAAAATTTTATTTGATAGGCAAAATAAGTGCAGAATTAATGAAAAGAATGCAAAACGATCCTTCTGCCGATAGATATGCATCGACTAAGAAAGTTACTGAGGCGGCTGGTTTAAAATTGATCAGCTATGAATGGGTTAGAGGAAGATTTGATGTTATTTCATGTGTAGAAGGAGATTATGAACAAGCACTTGCCTTGAAGATTGCTTTTAAAAATTCAGGTCTAATGGATGATTTAATGGTACATGAAGTTATTGACTATAACAAAGCTTTTGAAAATGCTGCAGATGCTACAAAAAATGTGGTCAAACCTGGAGAATAATTATGAGTGGATACGCAATTTTTAATATTAAAGTAAATAATCCCGATAATTATAAAGAGTACGTAGAAAAAGTAAAACCGACAGCTGAAAAATTTGGCGGGGAATATATTGTCAGAGGTGGGGCTAATATTACAGTAGAAGGATCTTGGGAGCACCCAAGAACAGTTGTGATAAAATTTCCTAGTTACGATAAAGCAATAGAATGGTATAACTCTGTGGAATACAAACCAATAAAACAAATTCGATTAGATAACGCACAATCTAATGGAATGATAATAGAAGGAATATAAAGGAGATAGAATGTCAATATTAGAAAAATATAGTGCTGCATTAAAAAATAAAGATGAGACAGCTATGAATGAACTTTTGCATGATGATTTCAAATTCAAAATGCATAAATCAGGAAACACTTTAGGTAAAGCTGACGTAATCAAATGGGCTATGAGTGGAGATATTAACCAAAGAGATACTAGAGTAGTATATGAAAACGACGAAGTTGGTGTACACCATGCATTCGTAACATTCGATGATGGAAATGTTGAAGCAGTAATGGCAGTCTACAAATATGATAATGGAAAAATCATGAGTTTAGAGACCGGCGCAACACCAATGCCTAAATAATGAAAAAACTAATACTTTTATTTATTTTTATCGCCTTTAATTCAAACGCAGCTTCAATGAAGATGATTGGATCTAAGGGCGATCCGAATGATGTTACCAGAGTAATAGAAGTAAAGATGTATGACAATTATTATGAACCAAGTTCAATTCAAGTTAAAAAAGGCGAGACGGTAAAAATAATTGTTAAAAATTTAGGTGAACTTGTTCATGAATATAATATTGCAACAAAAGATATGCACATCAAGCATCAAACTGAGATGGCAAAATTAATTGAAAATGATATTCTATTAGGTGACAGTATCGATCATGCCAAAATGAAAGAAATGTCTAAAAAAGACCGTTCACTTGGTCATAAGCATGCTAATAGCGTAATGTTAGAGCCTAATAAAACTGGCGAAATTATTTGGAAATTTCCAAAAGATATAGCATTAGAAATGGCATGTAATATTCCGGGTCATTATGAAACTGGAATGGTTGGGCCAATAATAATAGAGTAATTTTAAAATTTTGTAGATATTAATTTTAGATAATATTATTCTAAATTGATGAGTAATATATCTGCTTATATAATCTTAATTATTGCAGTTACTTTAGGGACTGCTTCAAATGGTTTTGCGAAAGCTGCAAATGGCTTCACAATATTTTTACCAAGTTTTTTTACTGCAATAACCATAGTTGCTTGTATGTATACGCTGTCTTTAGTTATGAAAACTATTCCTGTTGGAGTTACATATGCTTCTTTTGCAGGCTTATGTATAATAGCTACTTCAATTGTGGGTATTTACAAATTTAATCAAATTCCAGACTTTTCTACAATTATAGGTCTAGTGTTAATTATATCTGGAGTTTTAATTGTTAACTTGGTTGGAAAATCAAGTTAAAAATTAAAGTTCGTCTGGCAGGTCATGCTTACCGTCATCTTTTAAATCGATCGTATATTCTTTAACTACAAAATCTAAATCAAGATCTGAGTATAAATGAGGAAACATGTTGCCGTCAGTTGATTGCTCCCAAACTAAATTTTTTAATTTTAATGCATCAATTTTGAGGATAATTAAATTAGATTGATTAACATAAAATTTATTAAGGGTTTGTTTGACCTGATCTTTGTCTGAAAAGTGAATATAACCATCTTTTAAATCTAATGCAGTGCCTTTAAAAATATTATTTTGTTTTGCCTCACTCCACTCAGATTTTGTACATATCTTGTAAACAAAATCAAAATTCATTTTATTTTAAAAAGTCGTCTACTTCTACTTGGTAACCTTCAACTAAACGATTTGTTTCATTTGCCATTCCAACAATTGCAATCATTTCGTTTATCATTCCATCTGTAGCACCTTTTTTTCTGGCAGCTAAAGAGTGAGATTTAATACAATACTCACAATTGTTAGTAATTGAAACTGCAACATAAATAAGCTCCTTTACAGCAGGGTCTAATTCACCTTTTCCCATTACTTGCTGTAATGATCTCCAGGTTCTTTCTAATGTTTCTGGACTATTTGCCATAGTTTTCCAAAAATTTGGAATTTCAGTTATTTGTCGTGCTTCTTTTATTTCATCAAAAATTTCTTTTACTTTTCCAGTAGCATCATTTTCAGAAATTTTTTTAAATATTGTCATATTTTTCTCCTTTAGTTATGTATTGACTCAATTTTTGGCATTAATCGAAGTAGTTCCTTTGTATAATTATGCTTTGGACTCTTAAACAACTCTTCTGTTTCAGAGACTTCACATAATTTTCCATCTTTAAGTACAGCTATTTTATCACACATTTGTCTAACAACTGGTAAATCATGGCTTATAAATAAAATAGTGAGATTTAACTGTTCTTGAAGATCTTTTAATAAGTTTAATATTTGAGCTTGAATGCTTACGTCTAGTGCTGATGTGGGCTCGTCACAAACAAGAAGTCTTGGTTGTGTAGCTAATGCCCTTGCTATTGATATTCTTTGTCTTTGACCTCCAGAAAATTCATGAGGATATCTAAAAGCAGATTGTTGAGTTAATTCAACAGACTCTAATAAATCATGGATATAATTGTCTAAATCGTTAGATTTTATATCTGGGTTATGAAGTTTAATAGGTTCTGCAATAATTTCCCTAACTTTTAGCCTGCCATTTAACGAGGAAAATGGATCCTGAAAAATCATTTGAATTTGTTTTCTAAATTTAAGTAGATCTTTATTTTTTTTAATTTTTGTAACATTAACACTATCAAAATAAATATCTCCAGAACTAGGTTTAAATAAATTAACAACCATTTTTGCTATTGTTGTTTTACCACTTCCACTCTCTCCAACTAAGCCAAAAGATTGTCCTTCTTTTATATTGAGTGAGACATCATCTACGGCCATTACTGAATTTTTTGTATTCTCTGTGAAAAAACTATCATCAAAAGATTTACTTAAATTTTTTATTTCTACTAAATTTTGATCAACAATTGTCTTTTTCGACCACCTATTTAATATTTTAATATTATTGTTTTGATTATTTACATTCTCTTTTTCAATTATTGTAAATCTAGATATTTTTTTATTAGTCGGTGGAACAGAACTTACCAAACTTTTTGTGTATTTTTCCTTAGGCTGAACCAATACCTGTTTAGTTAAACCTATTTCAACTAAGTCTCCATTTTTCATTACAGCTACTCTATCTGTAGTTTCTGCTATAACTCCCATATCATGGGTAATAAGTATTACTGCTAAATTTCTCTCTTTTGTTAATTTTTTAATTAATTCAAGTATTTGAGACTGAATGGAAACATCTAGTGCTGTTGTAGGTTCATCTGCAATTAATAATTCAGGCTCACAACACAAAGCAAGAGAAATAACAACCCTTTGCCTCATACCTCCTGAAAATTGGTGGGGATAATTATAAAATCTATTTTCGGCATCTTTGATCCCAACCTCTTTTAATAGATTAATTGCTTTATTTTTTGCATCATCTGGACTTAAATTTAAATGAGTTTGTATTGTTTCTATAAGCTGTTCACCAATTGTTAAAATTGGATTCAAAGATGTTTGAGGATCTTGAAATATTAATCCAATTTTTTTTCCTCTATACTGGACAATTGTTTCTGGATTTTCACTGATATTTG
>JACWDO010000019.1 GCA_014654115.1 Pelagibacterales bacterium SAG-MED17
GTAAAGAGTATTAAGAAAGTTGACAAATCAAATATATTTGAATTTAAAATAACAAAAACACTTAAGAGACAATTGGTAGAAAAAGCCTCTATACTAATAAATGGAGTATCACTAACAATATCAAAAATAAATAAGAATTCATTTGAAATATGGATTATTCCTCACACATTAAAACTAACTAATTTAATAAAACTAAAAAAAAATGATTTGGTTAATGTCGAGATTGACATTATGTCAAAATATGTAAAAAAATTTATCAATGAAAAAAAGTAATTTTAGCTCAATAGAAAGTATAATTAAGACAGTTAAGAAAAATGGAATGTATATTCTTGTTGATGATGAGAGCAAGCATGAAGAAATGGAAAACGAAGGTGATTTAGTAATTTCAACATCAGCGGTTAATCCCAATCATATTAATTTCATGGCCAAACATGCACGAGGATTAATTTGCTTAGCAATGGATAATGCACAATCAAAAAAAATTGGATTAACTTTGGCTTCACCAATAAATCAATCCAGAAGCAAAACTGCCTTTACTTACTCTATAGAAGCTAAAAAAGGTGTTACTACAGGTATATCAGCATATGATCGTGCTAGAACAATTAAAGCTGCATCAAATAAAAATGCAAAAAAAAATGATATTGTATCTCCAGGACATGTTTTTCCAGTTATAGCAAGAGATGGAGGTGTACTTGTTAGGGCAGGACATACTGAGGCTTCAGTTGATATATCAAAACTTGCTAAAAAAAATAATTCAGCTGTTATTTGTGAAATTATGGCAGATGACGGAAAAATGGCGACAGGTAAAACATTATTTAATTTTGCTAAAAAACATAAACTTAAAATAGGTAAGATCGAAGATTTAATTGCTTATAGGTTAAAGAGAGAGAAACTTGTTAAGTTAAAAAAAACTTCTTCAATAATTGTTCAAAAACAAAAATTTAAAATAAAAGTATTTGAAAATTTACTTGATGGATCAGAAAACTTTGCACTGATAAAGGGTACCTTAAAGAAAGGAGCTGTGCCTAGATTAAGAGTAATATCATCTAATGTAGTTCAAAATTATTTAATTAATCAAAAACTGCCAAATTCATTCGATAAAACAATATCATATTTTAAAAAATATAATAATTGTGTTCTTGTATTTATAAGAGACCCTAATTTAAAATCAGTAACTCAAACACTAAAACAGTATAAAAGTAAAACTTTTTATAAAAAAGGTCATGACAAATTGATTAGAAACTATGGTATAGGGGCTCAAATTATTAAATCTTTAAATATTAAAAATATGATACTTGTTACTAGATCTAAAAAAAAAGTGATAGGCTTAGAAGGATATGGCATTAAAATTAAGAAACAGGAGATTATAAAGTGAAAAAAAAAATTCTAATTGTTGTTGCAAGTTATTATGAAAATATTGCAAAGTCTTTATTAAAAAGTGCAAAAAATAAAATTAAAAATAAATGCAGTACAAAGGTGATTAATGTACCTGGTGCATTTGAGATACCTGTAACTATATCCAAAAATTTAAATAAGTTTAATGGTTTTATTGCTTTAGGATGTGTTATTAAAGGTCAAACACCACATTTTGATTTTATATCCAAAGCAACTACTGACTCATTGATGACATTATCAATAACTTCTAAGAAACCTATAGGAAACGGTGTAATTACTTGCTTAAACAAAAAACAAGCTATTGCACGTGACAGGAAAGGTTCAGAGGCTGCAGAAGCAGTTTTATCTGTTCTTTCTCAATAAATTATGTCAGTTCAATTTACACTAAAAAGAAATCCTAGAGTAATAATAATACAAAAACTCTATGGAAAACTTTTTAATAATGAAGAAAATATAACTTTTCCTAAACATAGATTTAAAAAGTTTATAAAAGATATTGTTAATGGAACTATCGAGAGAGAAGAATTAATAAATACAGAAATTAATAATCATTTGGAAGAAGATTTAAAAATTAATAATATGGATAAAGTTTTTCAAATTATAATTAAAAGTGCAATATTTGAATTCTTATATAAACCAAATACTTCAATAAAAATTATTATTAATGAATATCTTAAAGCATCAAATTTTTTTATAGATGACTCACAGACCAAATATTTAAATGCATTATTAGATAAGATTTCAAAAAAAATTAGAATAAGCAATGGATGAATTTACTCTAATTCAAAAGTACTTTAAAAAATTAACCTATAATAACCCGTCAGCATTAAATTTAAATGATGATGTTTTTTTTGACAAAAAAAATAATGTTGTAATTTCAACAGATAGTTATTTAGAAGGTGTTCATTTTCTTAATTTTAGAAACCCTGATTTAGTAATAAAAAAAATAATAAGATCTTCAATATCAGATTTATATTGCAAAGGTGTTACGCCAAAATTTATTTTTATATGTGCTAGTGGAAACAACATTTCATTCTCAAATAAAAATCTAGATATAATCACAAAAAGTCTTAAAGAAATTGAAATCCCAAGATTTTTATCTGAAACTTTTAATAAAGATTTTATAAATAAATTAACTCCCTTTGCTCTTTTTTTGATTCCGTTAATTGTGCCTTTATTAAATATAATTCCATTAAACATTTTAATAATAGTGAGTAAGTATATCTTTATCTAAATATGTGTTTATTTTTTTTTTATTTTTATAGTTTTTATTAATCATTTTTACTAATGAAGATATATTAATTTTATCCTTATTAGAGATTATTTTGTCGCTTTTAAAGAAGTAGAATTCATTTAATAAATTTTCAATAAGAAAATTAGTCATTAAATCTTTTCCTGATTCAACTAATAACCTATGTAGACCTAATGTATAAAGTTTTTGAGTAATTTTTCTTAGATTGAAATTCTGGCTATTATTTACATTTTGATAAATCAGCTTAACACCTCTTTTTTTTAACAATTTAATTTTTGAGATATTTTTAGAACAGTGAAATATAATTAATTTACTTTTTGTTGAATTTTTAATTACATAAGAATTAACTTTTATTTTCAAATTCTTATCGATTACAACTACAGTAGGTGAAAATTTCTCCAATCCATTTAATCTACAAGTAAGTTTAGGGTTGTCAGTGTTAATTGTTTTGTAAGATGTTAAAATTGCATGATTTTGGAATCTTAAAATATGCGAAACACTTCTTGAATGATCATTTGTAATTGGAGAACTATTTCTTAAAATATTTAAATTTGATGAACTTGCAATTTTGCCAATTATATATGGGGCTTTTTTAGATCTTATATAATTATATTCACTGTAGAGACTTTTAACCTTTTGTTTTTGCAGTCCCGATATTGCAACTATTTTTTTTGACTTTAAAATTTTTTTAGTTTTATTAAAAGTTCTTAAATCTTTATCATCAATTGAATAATAAACTCTCTTAACTTTATTTTTTATTATAGCATTTGTACAAGGTGGTGTTACCCCGTGATGAGAACATGGTTCAAGTGTCGAATAAAGTGATGTTCCTTTATTAGATCTATTTTTATTTAAGGCAATGCTCTCTGCATGAGGTCTACCACCATAGTTAGTGTTTGCGAAAGATAAAATTTTATTATTTTTCACAATCACACAACCAACTGATGGATTTGTGCCTGTTAAATACTTATTATTCTTTGCTAAGTTTATAGCAAAGTTCATAATTTTTTTATCTGATGATTTATAATTATCTTTTTTTAAAGACATCAATTCTATCCACAAATTGAACAAAGTCTTTTTCTTCTCTAAAGTTTCTATAGACTGATGCAAATCGGACATATGCTACAGGATCAAGTTCTTTTAAGCCTTCCATAACCATTGTACCAATAGTATTAGATAAAATTTCACTTTGCCCAAGTTCTTCTAATGATCTACTAATTTTTGAGATAAATTTTTCAGTTGTTTCGGTATCAATTGGTCTCTTTTTTAATGCTACAAAAATTGATTTTGAGAGTTTTTCCCTATCAAATGTAGATTTTCTTCCATTTTTTTTGATGACTGTAAGCTCTCTAAATTGAACTCTTTCAAATGTTGTAAATCTCTGTCCACAAACGCAAAGTCTTCTTCTTCTTATTGTGGTTCCATCTTCTGTTGGCCTAGAATCAACAACTGAGGTGTCTCCTTTTTTACATATGGGACAAATCATAAATTTAATTTAACCTAAATGTTTATAGATAGGGAAATTAGAACAAAGGCTTACAACTTCTTTTCTTACTTCTGCTTCAGTCTTAGAGTTGTCATCAGGACTTTCAGCCAATCCTTTTATCGTTTTAGTTATTAAATCACCTACTATTTGAAATTCTTTTAATCCAAAGCCTCTTGTTGTAGCAGCCTGTGATCCAAGTCTTATCCCAGAAGTTATCATTGGGCTCTCACTATCAAATGGAATACCATTTTTGTTACACGTGATATTAGCTCTTGAAAGGCTTTCAGAAGCGACATTGCCTTTTACATTAAATGGTCTTAAATCAACTAACATCAGATGAGTATCAGTTCCGCCTGAATAAATTTTAAAACCATTATTTTTTAAAGTCTCAGCTAAAATTTTTGCATTAGCTAAAACTGTTTTTATATAATCTTTGAATTCTGGTTTTAATGCTTCTTTGAATCCAACAGCTTTAGCAGCAATGATATGCATTAATGGTCCCCCTTGGTACCCAGGGAAAACTGCAGTATTAAATTTTTTAGATAGATCTTCATGATTAGTTAATATAATTCCACCTCTTGCACTTCTAAATACTTTGTGAGTAGTTGATGTAACTACATGAGCATAATCACATGGATTTGGATATCCCTTACCTGCAACTAAACCAGAAAAATGAGCCATGTCAACCATGAGGTATGCTCCAACTTTATCAGCTATTTCTCTAAATCTTTTAAAATCAATTACTCTTGAATAAGCACTACCACCAGCAATTATAAGTTTAGGCTTATGTTCAAGCGCAAGTTTTTCAACATTATCATAATCGATAAGTTCAGACTCTTTATCAACCTCATAGCCAATTGCATTAAACCATTTTCCTGACATAGAAATTTTTAAACCATGAGTAATATGCCCACCTGAATTCAAACTCATTCCCATAAAAGTATCACCGGGTTTTAACAAAGCTAAAAATACAGCTCCGTTTGCCTGTGCCCCTGAGTGAGGTTGAGCATTAGCAAATTTACAATTAAATAATTCTTTAAGTCTATCTATAGCTAATTGTTCAGCTACATCCACATGTTCACAACCATTATAGTATCTTTTGCCTGGATAGCCTTCAGCATACTTATTTGTTAATACTGAACCTTGAGCCTCAAGGACTGCTTGAGATACGATATTTTCAGATGCAATTAGCTCAATATGATTTTGTTGTCTTACTAACTCGTCATTAATAGCTTTATAAATTTCTGGATCGCTATCTAATAAGCTTTTTTCAAAAAAATCTTTGTACTCACTGTTTAAATATTTTGTTTCACTAGACATAAGTTTATATTTTTTTAACTCTTTTTAAGTGCCTTCCACCCTCAAACTTTGTATTTAAGAATGCATTGATACATTTAAAGGCTAAATTTTTACTAATCAACCTTTCTCCTAATGTAATAACATTTGCATCATTATGCAATCTAGATAATTTAGCGTTTTTTACTGAATAACATAATGCCGCTCTTATATTTTTATGCTTATTAGCAGTCATAGCCATACCCATACCCGAACCACATACTAAAATGCCAACATCTTCTTTTTTTATCTTTTTTGATAATTTATGGGCATAATCTGTGTAGTTTACTGATTTTTTTGAATTTTTCGGTCCTAAATCTAAAACATCAAACTTTGTAGAAAAACTTTTTTTAATACTTTCTTTTAATTTAAAACCAGCGTGATCTGATGCAATAAAGATTTTTTTCAAATTAATTAAATTTATAATCTAAAACACAAGCAACAAGGTGTATTCTGTTTTCTTCTCCACCATTAAATGCATTATGATATTTTGTATTGTTAGTAACCCAAACTGATCCATCAGCAGGCATATGCTTAGCTACATTATCGATAACCATCAAGCAACCTGGATTTGTTATAATTGGTATATGCAATCTAGGTTCTGGATCTCTATGCCAGCTTAATGTTGATCTTGGTTCTTTTAATAAAATTCTCACTCTGCCTAATTTATATTTGGATGAAATAGCATCATAAACTTCTTTAAAATAAGTATTTTCATAATCTCTTATGAATTCACTGTATTTAGACTCATCTATATCCACATCCCTTGAAACTTCTTTTCCAGATTTATCTGGTTTAGTCCAATAAACACCGCGAGCTTTACTACCTTTTATTGAGTCCGGATCACCAGGTATTTGTGTTAATGAAATTGCACCAAAATTAGTTACACCACCACCGTCATCAAATTTTTTAATTTGTATGATTTGATTATAAGCATCTTGAAGCTTATCTATATCAAATTGTATAGTTTGTTTTTGAAAATCACTAAAGTCTAAAACTCTATCAGTTTGATTGTGTAAGTTTAAATTTACAATTTTATTTTTATTGTCAATCATGAAGATTGTTTTCTACTCATTTATATATATATTTGTATAATAGATTTTGTCGCATAATAAAATACAATATGATTACAGGTAAATACCCAAATTTAAGGCTTAGAAGATCAAGAAAATATGCTTGGTCTAGAAAATTAGTCCAAGAAAGTTCATTATCCTATAGTGATTTGATCCTGCCAATTTTCTTGATTGAAGGAAAAAATAAAAAAGAATCAATAAAATCTATGCCTAATGTATTTAGATATAGTGTAGACAAACTAAATACAGTTGTTAGCAAAGCAATAAATAAAGGGATACCTATGATTGCTTTATTTCCATACACAAGTCCATCAAAAAAAGATGAAAAAGGTTCTGAGGCTTTAAATCCAGACAATTTAGTTTGCAGAGGAATAAAGTTCATTAAAAAGAAATTTAATAATAAAATTGGTATTATGTGTGATGTGGCCCTTGATCCTTACACTTCCCATGGCCATGATGGATTATTAAAGAAAAAAAATATTTTAAATGATAAAACTGTAGAAATACTCACCAAACAAGCAGTGCTACAAGCCAAAATGGGATGCGATGTAATTGCACCTTCAGATATGATGGATGGCAGAATTGGTAAAATTCGATCAGCTTTAGATAAAAATAATTTAAACGATGTACAAATTTTGTCATACGCTGTTAAATTTTCATCTAGCTTTTATGGACCATTTAGAGATGCCGTTGGATCAAAAAAATTATTAAAAGGTGATAAAAAAACATACCAAATGGATTTTAGAAATTCGGACGAGTCTTTAAGAGAAGTTTCATTAGACATAAAAGAAGGCGCTGATATGGTTATGGTTAAACCTGGCATGCCCTATCTTGATATAATTAAGAAAGTAAAAGATAATTTCAAAATACCAGTATTTGCATATCAAGTTTCTGGTGAGTACAGTTTAATAATGAATGGAATAAATAAAAAATTAATAGATAAAGCGTCGATAAAAGAATCTCTTATTTCATTTAAAAGAGCAGGTGCAAACAGCATTGTAACATATTTTGCTGATCAAATTGATCTTTAATTATTTTAACAAATTAATAAAATCATTTCTTGAAGTAGGATAATTCTTATTATTTGGTTTGATAATTGTTTTATCCAAAAAATCTCCAACTATTGAAAAACCACTATAAATATCTTTTAAATTTTCAGGACTGATATTTTTATCTATTAGAAAATTAGGTATAATTTTTTGACTTGAGTCTACAATATATTTTGTTTGACCATTAATATTTTTATCAACTACGTAATCTTTGAAACTAATATAGTATCCAATTGATTTTAAAATATTTAGCTCTAAGTACAAAAATTCAACAAGCCAATTATCAAATTCAATTATTTTGAATAATTTTTCTAAAAGATTATATATTTCAATATTATTCTCATTTTCAACAGTGAGAATTTTAATTAAATTCATGCAATAAATAATACAAAATAACTTTTTTTTATTTTCTAAATAAACAGGTGTTTTAATTTCATCTATTTCAACTTTTAGATAACCAAGTCTCCCATCCTCTCTTAGTTTTGAATTTATGTGAAATTTATTACCTATTAACAAATAATTTTTAATCTTTTTTGAGGTTGAGCCAAAAATTACGCCGACTATTTTTCCATTATTTTCAGTGTAGAATTCAGCTATTGATGAATTTTCATTATATTTGTTCAAAGACAATAAATATCCTTTATCTTGCCAATTCATTTTTGATTAACTTTTTTGAGAAGTTCTGAGGCTGCGGATTGCTCTGCATTTTTCTTTGAAGAGCCTATTGCAAAGACATATGTACTATTTTTAAGTTTCACACCTACTTTAAAATTTGGTTTATGTCTTGGTCCTGTATTAGAAATTAATTTATAGATAGGTAATATTTTAAATTTTTTTAAAGAGTATTCTTGAAGTTGTGTTTTAGCATCAATAAAAGTAGTTTCTGCATCGGTTATTAAATTTTTCCACAATTTTAGAATAAAACTTTTGGAAACTTCAAATCCTTTTTCTAAATAAATAGCGCCAATTATTGCTTCACAACAATCTGAGATAATTTTATTTTCAATTAAATTTTTGCTCGACTTTGAATTGCCTGTAATGACAAATTCTTTAAGGTTTAAAGAATTTCCAACTTCTAGACATTTATTTTTATTTACCAAAGAGGCTAATTTTTTATCTAGTGATCCTACTTTTTCATTTGGATAAAGTTCATATAATTTTTTAGAAACAACAAGACCAAGTACTCTATCACCTAAAAATTCGAGATTTTCATAATTATTATTAGGATCGAAGCTCTTGTGAGTAATAGCTTGCAAAAGAATTTGCTCGTTTTTGAATTCAATTTTGATTTTTTTTTGAAGTCTTTTAATGATGTTCATAATTAATTAATAAATCTGAAAAATCTGTTGAACCTCAATATTTCATTCCAATTCCAAAATTTAACAATACTTCCTACAAATGGATCTGATGAAAAAAATAATATTTGAGCTTTACCGACAAGATTATTTTTATGGACATAACCAACTTCAGATAAAAATCTACTATCTTTTGAGCAATCTCTATTATCTCCTAGGAAAAATAAATGATCTTTTGGTACTAAGTATTTATCTGAGTTAGCAAAGGTAATATCAGTTCTATATGATGCCAAATAAACTTTACCATTTGGAAGCTTTTCCTCAAATGTGTTAACTTTTATTTTTGATTTGCCACAATAATTAGTGATATTTTTCGATTTAATTGTTTTTAAAATTTTATTTCCATTAAGGTAAAGATCACCACTAATAAACTGAATTGTATCACCTGGTAGACCTATAACGCGCTTTATATAGTCAGTTCTATTATCAGCAGGCGTTTTAAATACAGCTACATCGCCTCTATCAGGATTATCAGTTAAAATACGATTTTCAAAAAGAGGTGGACTAAATGGGAATGAATGTTTGCTATAACCATATGTAAATTTAGTCACAAAAAGTCTATCTCCAACTAATAAATTTGGTTCCATTGATGAAGATGGAATATAAAAAGGTTGCAACAAAATAGATCTAATTAAAACTGCAATAATAAGTGCGTAAATTATAGTTTTAAGATTTTCGATTATTATTTTTTTCATATTTTTTTATCTATAACCACAAAAGCTATTGAATAATCCTTTTCATCAGAAAGT
>JACWDO010000002.1 GCA_014654115.1 Pelagibacterales bacterium SAG-MED17
AATCTTCATCTTGAAATAATTATTAATCCTAGAGCATTTAGTGCTGCAAGAGATGCTGCTGGTATAAGCGATATTATAGTTGAGTCTGCTGTATCAACAATTTGTGACCATGAAGATAGTGTAGCCGCAGTAGATGCTGAAGATAAAGTAACTTGTTATAGAAATTGGCTAGGATTGATGAAAGGAAATTTAAAATCAATATTTGAGAAAAATGGTAAAGAATTAGAAAGAAAACTTAATCCAGATAGGAGTTACACTTCATTGAATGGTGAAAAGTTAAAACTTCACGGAAGAAGTCTTTTACTTGTGAGAAACGTTGGACACTTAATGACAAACCCTGCAATCACTTTAAATGATGGATCAGAAGTTCCTGAGGGAATAATGGATGCTTTCATAACCTCAGCAGCTTGCATTCATGATTTAAAAAGAAAAGGTAATTCGAGAGAAGGGTCAATTTATATTGTTAAACCAAAAATGCATGGTCCAGAGGAAACAGAATTTGCTAATTTAATTTTTACAAAAGTTGAAGAAGTTTTAAAATTGGAAAAAAACACAATTAAGTGCGGAATTATGGATGAAGAAAGAAGAACATCTGCAAACCTTAAAGAATGTATTAGAACTCTTAAAGATAGAGTATTTTTTATAAACACTGGATTTTTGGATAGAACTGGTGATGAGATGCACACTTCAATGGAAGCTGGACCAATGATCAAAAAAGGAGATATGAAAGAATCTAAATGGATTAAAACCTATGAGGATAATAATGTAGATATAGGCTTAAAATGTGGGTTTTCAGGAGTTGCTCAAATAGGTAAAGGAATGTGGGCGATGCCAGACAAAATGAACGAAATGATGGAACAAAAAATTGGACATGTAAATGCAGGCGCAAATTGTGCTTGGGTTCCTTCTCCAACTGCCGCTGCACTACATGTTATGCACTATCATGAAGTAAATGTTTTTGAAAAACAAAAAACAATATTAAAAAGAGAGCCATCAAAGTTATCTGATCTTCTTACTATTCCAATATCAGATCGCCCTAATTGGTCTGTCGATGAAATTAATACTGAAATTTCAAATTCTGCTCAAACTATTTTGGGTTATGTTGTCAGATGGATTGATCAAGGCATAGGTTGCTCCAAAGTTCCAGATATAAATGATATTGGATTAATGGAAGATAGAGCAACCTTAAGAATTTCATCTCAACATATCGCCAATTGGCTTCATCATGGCTTATGTTCGAATAGACAGGTTCTTGAAATTTTAAAAAAAATGGCAAAAGTTGTTGATAATCAGAATAAAGACGACTCTAACTACGAAAGTATGTCTCCTGAGTATGATAAATCTATTGCTTTTAAAGCAGCATGTGAATTAATCTTTCATGGAAAGTCACAGCCTTCTGGCTATACAGAACCTCTCTTGCACTTAAACAGATTAATTAAAAAAAACTAACTAAGCCTCTAGTTTTTTTCTGTTTTTAAATGCAGATATAAGAGTACCGTCGTCTAAATTTTCGATTTCTCCACCTACTGGTAAACCTTGGGCTAGTTTTGAAACTTTGACGTCAGTTTTTTTTAGACTATCTTGAATATAAAATGCAGTAGTTTGACCTTCTACAGTTGCGCTAGTTGCTAAAATTACTTCTTCAATATCATCTTTATTTATTCTTTCTATAAGAGAATTAATAAGCAAGTCCTCTCTATTACTATTATTATTGTTTGAGAGGGTCCCCCCTAAAATATGGAAGTAACCTTGAAAAATTGAAGAACTTTCTATTGCCCACTGATCTGAAATATTTTCTACAACACAAATTTTATTATATTTTTTTTCTACTATTTCACAATTATTATAACTACACTCGATTGTATTAGGCTTTAATGTTCCACAAATTTTACATCTAACAACATTTTTAAAAACTTCACTCAAATTTTGAGCCAAAGGCTTTAGTAATTCTTGTCGGTTATTAATCATTTTTAAAATTATTCTTTTTGCAGACTTAGGTCCTAACCCCGGTAGTTTTGAAATTAGTTTAATTAAATTATCTATTTCAGGAATATTTTGCATTTAAATTATAAAGGCCACTTAAATCCAGGTATTCCAAAATTTCCTGAGGCTTTAGAAATTTCCTCTGCTGTTTTTGATTTAAGCTGTGATTTTGCGTTATTATGAGCAGCAGTAATGAGATCTTCTAATATTACTTTTTCTTCTTTTAAAACATTTTCACTAAGTTTAATTGAAATCATAGTGCCCTCTCCATTTAGAGTAACCTTTACATCATTAGCTCCTGAGACACCTTCAACCTCGATCTTTTTAATGTTTTCTTGGCTTTCTTTCATTTTGCTCTCAATTTCTTTAGCTTTTTCCATTAATTTTGAAAAATCTGTCATTCTAATCCTCTTTTAACTCAACATTTATTAATTCTGCATCAGGAAATGCTTCGATCACTTTTTTATATGTTTCAGACTTTTTAACATCATTAAATATTTTTTTTTCGTCAATTTTATTTTTTTCTTTTTTTGAAATTTGTCCTTGGTTTTTTGATAGAGAGATAATCCATCTCTTGGATGTCCATTCGTACAGTTTGTTAGATAGATTTTTAATAAAGTCTTTGTCTAAGTTTTCATTAAAAGATATTTCTATTAAACCCTCAGAGAATGAAACTAAATTTATATTAGTTTCAAGCTCATATTTAAGCTTAGCTTCTTTTCTCTCCGTACATAAATTTATCAAACTTTCAAATGAATCTATTTTAAGTTCATTAATTACTTCATCTTTATTTAAATTTGGTTCAATTTTTTCTTGTTGTGAAACATTTTTGATTTGATCTATTGTTTTACTTATAATTTTTTTTTCAGGTTCTTTAATTAAAGTATCAGGATTTTTTCCAGTAAAGCTTTCCTCAATATCTTTCTCCTTAAAACCTTTTATTCTCATTAATCTGAAAAGGAACATTTCAACTGATAAATTTGGATTTGAAACTATGTTAATTTCCTCAATTGTATCAAGTGTAAATTGCCAAAAAAGGATTATGTCCTTTGAATCTAAATTTTCAGATATTGTGGAAAGATTACTAAAATCTTGATCATTTAAAGAAAAATTATTTCCATCTAATTTTATAAAATTAATATTTTTTAGGTAATATAAAACCTCAAGAAAATCATTCAAAAAAATTTTGGGATCTACACCAGAATCATAAATTTTTCTATACAACTCAAATACTTTTTTTTCATCACCACTAAACAGATTTTGTATTAATTCTATCAGAGAACTTTTATCAAAATATCCATAAATACTTTGTGCTTTATCTAGATTTAATTCCTCATCATTTTGATTGGCTACAAGTCCACGGTCTAACAAAGATAATGCATCTCTAACAGATCCTTCTGAAATTTTAACAATTAATTTTAAAGCTTCATCAGAAACTTTACCACCTTCTTTGTCTTTAATCATTTTTATATAATTAAAAAGCTCTTCAGATTTCACTCTAGAGAGATCAAAACGTTGACACCTCGATATTACTGTTACAGGAATTTTTTTGATTTCGGTTGTTGCAAAAATAAATTTTAAATATTTTGGCGGTTCCTCCAATGTTTTTAAAAGTGCATTAAATGCTTGTTTGCTTAACATATGAACTTCATCAATAATAAATATTTTATATTTAGCAGTTGTTGGTCCATATCTTGAAAATTCAATAAGCTCTCTTACATCGTCAACACCTGTTTTGCTTGCAGCATCCATTTCCAAAACATCAATATGATTTGAGTTTGTAATTGCATCACAGTTGCTACATTTTTTCTTACACATGTTTTCAATGCCATGCTCACAATTTAATGACTTTGCAACTATTCTTGCGAAAGTTGTTTTTCCTACCCCCCTAATACCTGTAAACAAGAATGCGTTAGGTGACTTGTCTGAAATTATTGAATTTTTAATTGTTTCAGCAATAATCTCTTGACCAATTAAATCCTCAAATACTTGAGGTCTGTATTTTAAAGCTAGTACTTTCGTATTTTCTGTCATTTTTAAGGAGACCAACCAACCTGGAAAATACTCACTACCCTTGCTATCTTTCGATCCTGGGGGATTTGTGGTAACACCACCTGATTGGCCTCCAACTTTATTATATCAATAAAAATTTCTATTCTACAAGAAAGTTATAAATTTATTTTTGTCTAAATTTATCGGATTTATAAACACCTAGAACGTGCATATCTTGACAATGGAGACCCAATTCCTCAAGTGAGTTTTTGATTTTAGGAGCCTCAATATGTCCATCAATATCACATAGAAAAAAATATGAGGAAAATGAGTTCTTTTCGGGAAAACTTTGTAGTTTACTCATATTAACTCCATTTATTGCAAATCCAGATAGTGCAGAGTAAAGAGCAGCGGGTTTACTTTTCAACTTAAATAATATTGATGTTATATGATTATCATCAGAAAAATCTGGCTGAAAAATATCTTTACCAAGTAATAAAAATCTAGTCACGTTATCCTTATCATCTTGGACATTTTCTTGTAGAATTTTAAGACCATATATTTCTGCACTTAGACCAGAAGCTATAGCAGCTTTAGATTTGTCTTTAGTTTCTGAAACAAATTTTGCTGAACCAGCTGTATCTGCTCTAACATTTTCTGTGAATTTTTTTTTCTTAATAAAACTTGAAGATTGACTTAATGCTTGTGCGTGTGAATAAACATCTTTTATGTCTTCTATTTTGGAATCTTTTAATCCTAATAGATTATGATTAATTGGAAAAAAATGCTCTGCATAAATATTTAGTCTGTATTTAAAGATTAAATACTCAACACCAATATTTCCAGTTGTTTTATTTGACTCTGGAATTAAAGATTTTATTGAATTATCTTCACTAGACCTTTCAAAGCATTCATCAAATGTTTTACAGGGTATTGTATCACTCTCTGGATACATTTTTTTAGCACAACTTTCGCTGTAACTTCCTGCAACACCTTGATAAGCAATTTTCATAATTTAATTTTTATATTCCATAATTTTTTTTATTTCTAGATAATCTTCATCTGTATCTACGCCAATTGGTTTGGTTTTTGCTAATCCTACGTCTATTTCAATATTGTTATCCATTAATCTTAATTGTTCTAGTTTTTGCGATTTTTCATTCTGAGTTTGCTCTAATTGAACAAACCTCTCTAAATATGTAACATTATAAATATATATCCCAATATGGTGGTAAATATTTTTTTGAGTATTTTTAATTTCTCTTGTAAATGATGTTGCTGTTGATAAATTGTTCTGAAGAAGTTCCTCTTTTGTGATTACTTTTACAACATTTGTGTTTAAGAAAAATTTTTCGTCTTCAATTTGACATGCTAATGTTGAAATTTTAGATTGTTTTTTAATAGTTTTTTCGAGGAGATTAGTAACATCCTCAATATCAAGCATTGGTTCATCTCCTTGAAGATTTATTACATATTCAATATTGTCATCTCTTAACTCTTGATAAGCCTCAAAAATTCTGTCAGTTCCAGTTTTATGATCTTTTTTGGTTAAAATACATTTTCCTCCAAACTTAGTGACCTCTTCAAATATTTCTTTGTCACCGGTTGCAACATAACTTTCTCCAATAAGAGATGATTTTGCAATTTTATAAACATGATTGATAATTGAAATATTATTGATTTTTAATAAAGGTTTATTTGGTAACCTTGTTGCAGCTAATCTTGAAGGGATTAAAATTACTGTATTGGTCATAAACTAAGTATTATGCGTCTTTCAGACGCAATAATTAAATTTAAATTTAGTTTTTTTTTTGTTTAACATGTTATACGAGGATAATAATTAAAAATCATGGACTCATTTGAAATTAATAAAATTATAGCAGCGGTAGTTGTTATTTTTGTTGTTATATTTGGAATAACTAAAATTTCAGACATTATCTATTATGTAGAGAAGCCGAGTCAATCAGCTTATAAAGTTGAATTTGCTGAAACAGATGGCACGAAAGCTTCTGCAGCTGTTGAAGCAGTTGATATTTCTGCTCTATTAGCCATGGGAAGTGTTGATCATGGCAAGAAAGTATTTAAGAAATGTAGCGCATGTCATTCAATTAAAAAAGGTGGAAGAAACAATATTGGCCCGGCACTTTATAATGTACTAGGTAGAAATATGGGTGCTCTTGAAGATTACAAATATTCAAAAGCCCTGATTGCATTTGGAAAAGATTGGACATTCCAAGAGATGAATAGTTTTTTAATAAAACCTGCTTCATATATAAAAGGTACCAAGATGGCTTTCGCAGGATTAAAAAAAGAGAAAGATAGAGCTTCAGTAATTCTATATATGAATGCTAATGCTGATAGTCCTTTACAACTACCTTAGTTTACCAAAACAATATAATAAAATACTCTTTTGAACATAAACTCTGTTTAGAGCTTGTTGCCATACTTTAGATTGTTTCCCAAGAAACACTTCTTCTGTAACTTCATTTCCTCTAGGTAGACAATGTAAAAATATTGCATCTTTCTTTGCTAAATTCATAGTTTTTGTATCAACTTTAAAATTTTTAAATGATTTAAGTTTCTTTTTCTTATTAACTTTATCATTTAAAGAAATAATTTTGTCTGTCATTACAACATCGGAATTTTTAATAGCTATTTCTTTTTTATTAAAAATTTTTATTTTTCCTTTTTGCTTTTTTATCAAAGAAACAAGCTTTTTATTTGGCTGATAGCTTTTAGGACATGCAATATTTAAAGAAATAGAAAATTTTATACTAGCTTCTATTAAACTATTCATCATGTTGTTGTTAGCATCTCCTATCCAACATAGTTTTAATTTTGAAATACTTTTCTTTTTAATTTCTTGAATAGTGAAAATATCTGACAAAACCTGAGTGGGATGTGAGGATGGACTTAATCCATTAATTATTGGTATACTTGAGTATTTTCTGAATTGATCTAATTTTTTATCTGAATCTGTTCTCAACATAAAAGCATTACCATAAGTTGATAAAATTTTAGATGTATCTGCTAAACTTTCACTACCAATACCTAGATGTAACTCCTCTGGTCTTAACGTTAAAGATCCTCCACCTAATTGTTTAATAGCCAAATAAAAACTTAATCTAGTTCTGAGACTAGATTTTTCAAACATTTGTAAAAGAATTTTACCCTTTAAAGGTGAATCTTTGTCTGGATCAAGGGTATTTAATTTTTTTCTTTTTGATTTTCTATTTTTTGCATCAGAAATAATTTTTTTTAAATCTTTTAGGGGAATATCTCTAATATGAAGAAAGTTTTTCATTATTTTTTATATCCTTCACAAACTTTATTGATAATTTTTAAAGCTATATTTATTTCATTTTTATTAACATTTAGTGGAGGCAAAATTCTTATAACATTTTCAGCTGCTCTAATTGTTAGTAGTTTATTTTTCAGTAAACTTTGTATGAATTTTGTCTGGTCATGATGTAATTGTATTCCCAAAATCAATCCTATTCCTCTTATATCTTTAATAATATTTGGAAATTTGATTTTAATTTTATTTAATTCTGAAATAAAATATTCTGAATTACTTTTGACTTTTGAAAGAAAGCCTTTTCTGAAAATTTCATCCATTACAGCATTACCAACTGACATTGCCAAAGGGTTTCCACCAAAAGTAGATCCATGTGTACCTGGAACCATAGCCTTAGAAACTTTTTTTGTCATTAACACTGCACCTATTGGGAACCCACCTCCAATTCCTTTTGCAATTGGAACTATATCTGGCTTGATGTTTGCATATTCATAAGAAAAAAACTTACCTGATCTGCCAATTCCACACTGAACTTCGTCTAAAATAAGAAGAATTTTTTTTTTATTACAAATCTTTCTCAATTCTCTAAGACACCATGAAGGTATGACTTTAATACCTCCCTCACCCATAATAGGTTCAATCATTATAGCCGCTGTTTTGCTTGTAATTTTTCTTTTTAGTTCCTTGTGGTTCCCAAATTTAAAATGATCAAATCCACCCACTTTTGGTCCAAATCCTTCGACCATTTTTTTAGATCCACTGGCATTTATTGCTGCGATAGTTCTTCCGTGAAAAGAATTTTTTATACATAAAATTCTATTTTTTTTTTTTTGACCCATTGAATAAAAATATCTTCTTGCAACCTTTATAGCAGCCTCAGTAGCTTCTGCTCCACTATTTTGAAAAATAACTGCATCAGCAAAAGTTCTATTTGTTAATTTTTTAGCTAATTCCTCTCCCTCTGGAATTATGAAGGAGTTAGAAACATGCCAAAGTTTTTTTGATTGTTTGTTTATGGCTTTTACTAAATTTGGGTTTGCATGACCTAAAGAATTAACTGCAATTCCTTGAACAAAATCTAAGAACTTTATTCCTTTTTTTGTATACAAATAAGATCCTTTACCTTTGTTGAAAGATAGGTTTCTTCTTTTATAGTTTTTTGCTAAAGAACTCATATTTATATTATGATTTAATTTTATAACCTTTGTGTACTAGAAAGTACGCGAAATAAGTAATAATCAAACTTAAAAAAGTTAATAACGCAATACCGAATGTTACCGACCCATCTAATTGACCAATAAATGAAAATCTAAAACCATCTATCATATGAAAAAAAGGGTTATAATTACTTATTACTCTTAAAAATTCAGGTAATCTATCAATACTATAAAATGTACCACTAAGAAAACTTAGAGGCACTATTATAAAGTTAGTAACAGTGCTCATTTGATCAAATTTGTCTGCATACAAACCTACTATAATTCCAAGTGATCCCATAAATAATCCACCCAAAAATAAATAAATAAACCATAACAAAAAATTTTGTATGGATAAATCTATAAACAAAACAAATATTAAAGTCGAAGCAGAGGCAATTAACAAACCTCTTGCAGCAGAAGCTAATGTAATTGCAAATACAACTTCTGATGAAGATAAAGGACTATGAACAACATCAGTGATTGTTCCCATCATCTTTCCCATCATTAAAGATGAACTAGAATGAGCAAAACTTTGTTGGATTACCTGCATCATGATTAAACCACTTGCTAAAAATTTTATATATGGTGCTCCTAGTACGTCAGCTCTTTGATCTCCAATGGCTAAAGAAATAACTGTTAAAAATAATATACTAGTTAATATTGGACCAAACAAAGTTTGACCTGATACTGTCAGAAATCTGAGAACTTCTTTTTTAAATAAAGAATATGTTCCAACCCAATTCACAAGTCCAAATCTTCTTGTGCCAATCTGATATTTTTTCTGTAATTCAACCATAAGTAAATATTAATAAACTTTTTTTTTGATAATTGTTAAAAAAGGAGAAAAAAAGCTTGTTATAAGGTTCTAATTATGATTTCAAGATAGTGTTGTAAATTAATTTTAATATACTAAATATAGTAAATATGAGCTGGACAGACGAAAAAGTTAATAAACTTAAAGATCTCTGGGGCAAAGGACAAACAGCAAGCCAAATAGCTGGAATTATAGGCGGGGTAAGCAGAAATGCAGTTATTGGAAAAGCTCATAGATTAAATCTATCTGCAAAAATTAAAACTAGATCTACAATTTCAAATAATAGTGTTGATACAGTTAAATCAAACACAAATTTAAATAAAGGCAGTAGAAAGCAAAAATTCAGATCATTACTTTTAGATAAAAACTTTGAACCAGCTAGAAATCTACAATTAGAGGATTTAAATGAACACACTTGTAAATATATGGAAAGTCACCCAGATGAAAAAGACTCTTCATTTTGTGGGAGAAAAAATGTCGAAAAATTTTCTTATTGCCCTTTACATCTAATGATTGTCTTTCAACCAAAAGGCAAGAAGGAAGAGGTAGTAGACAAAGATGATGACGTTCCAAAATTTATAGAGAAAAAAGTAAAATCAGCTTAATTTAATATCTTTTCTTTAGCTTTTTGAAATTCTTGATCAGAAATAATACCTTTATCATGTAGATTTTTTAGTTCTTTGATTTGAGTTACAATCTCCACATTTTGTTTCTCTGCTTCTTCTTTATCTAACTCCAAATTTTTTTCATCTTTTATTGTTTGCTTAGCCTCAACTCCTCTAGTTATAGCTTTTACAGCAATAGATAAGACAAAAACTAAAATTATAAATACTGCAAAATAAATAATATTTGTTAACATTAATTATCTTTGTTAATTATTTTTTTTGAGAATTGACCTCCACTAGTCCAATTATAACTGTAACGATTTATCTCTTCTTCAAATTTTCTGTTGGCAAACATATTTAAATCAAAATTATTTTTATATTTATTTGAAACAATATTATCATATTTTAACAATCTTAATTGATCAAGGGTTATAAGTGGTTTTGGCATTAATTGAAACAACTTGGCATTAATCTTTGCTAAAGGTAAAGGTAAGGAAAATAAAAATCTTTTTTTTTTTATTGATTTTAAAATTTTCAAAATTATTTCTTTAAATGTTAATACTTCAGGACCAACACATTCGATTGTTTGTCCAACAATTTTTTTATGTACAATTTCAAAAATTATTTTTGAAAGATCAGAGACATGAATAGGAGTAAATTTAGTTTTTCCATTATAATATAATGGCATTACTGGAAGTATACTTAATAAACTCATAAAGTTTGTAGTAAAATTATCATCTACAGAATACACAATCGATGGTTTTAAAACGATAGAGTCGGGAAAGTTTTGTCTAACATTTTTTTCACCACTTAATTTACTTTTTGCATACTTGCTATCTATTGCAGTTTCTATTCCTAAAGCGGATAAATGGATAAACTGCCTAAGTGAATTTTTAAAAGCCAACTTAGAAAGTAGATTTGGTAAATCTGAGTGTATTAAATCAAATTGGTTTTCTTTTTTTTCATATAAGATTCCAATTAAATTTATACATATAGAGGACTTTTTCATTAGTCTTGAAATATTCTCTTCACTGAATGAACTAACTTCCTCCAATTCTAAGTATCCATAATTTGATTGGGTTTTTATTTGGTAGCCTTTTCGATGAATGCTTCTAGTTACTGCAATTACTCTATAGTTGTTTTTAGTAAATATTCTTATTAATGATTTGCCGATTTGGCCAGATGAACCAAATATTAAAATTGAATCCTGATTTTTCATATATATATATCTAATAATGAATTTAGATATTAAATTACATAAAAAAGATTTACCAGATGAAATAAAGTTCAGTGACAAGATTGCCATAGATTGTGAGTTCACAGGATTAAATATAGTTAGAGACAGACTATGTTTGGTGCAAATATCATCGGGTAATAATGATGCTCATATTATTCAACTTGATAAAGATAATTATAATGCTCCAAATTTAAAAAAAACCTTAAGTGATGGGAAAATAAATAAATTATTCCATTATGCTAGAGCAGACCTTTTATTTATTAAAAAATATTTAGAGATAGATGTGGAGAATGTTAATTGCACCAAGATAATGAGCAAAATAGCCAGAAGTTACTCTGACAAACACGGGTTAAAAGATTTAATAAAAGAATTCATAGGCATAGATATAAGTAAACAATTGCAGTCATCTTATTTTGGAGGGGATCTTTCAGATAAGCAATTGAAATATTGTGCCCAGGATGTTCTTTATCTGCATAAAATTTTTGATTGTTTAAAAAACATATTAGAAAGAGAAAAAAGATTAGATCTTTATCTGAAAACAATTAAGTTTATAAATACAAGAGTTGAATTAGATTTTGCATCTTTTAAGGATGATATCTGGTCACACTAAAATGAGAGACAAAAAATTATTAACTATTGCAAAAGATGTAATTAAAGTTGAATTGAGGTCCCTCAAAAAACTTTATTCTAATATTGGAAATTCGTTTGAACAAATAATAAAGACAATTATTAGTTGTAAGAATGGCAAAGTGATAATATCAGGTGTTGGTAAAAGTGGAATAATAGGAAGAAAATGGTCGGCAACCTTATCATCAACAGGTACTCCTTCTTTTTTTCTTGATGCTGCAAACGCAAGTCATGGTGATCTGGGACAAGTAACATCGAATGATATTATAATATTGATTAGCTTAAGTGGACAAAGTGAGGAGTTAAAAAATATAATTCAATATTCATCACGTAATAAAAATATAAAATTAATTGGTATTACTTCCAAAAAAGACTCACTTTTATATAAAAATTCGGATGTAGCATTTTTATTACCATCAGTTAAAGAAGCTGGTCCAGGCAGCTTTGTTCCAACTTCATCAACCACAGTTCAAATTGCGCTAGGCGACGCAATAGCAATAACTTGCATGCAATATAAAAAATTTGGTAAAATTGATTTTAAAAAATTTCATCCAAGTGGCGCACTTTCAGTTAAACTTAAAACCGTTGAAGATCTTATGTTTTATGGAAAAAAAATACCATTCGTGAATGAAGAATTAAGCATGAAAGTTGCTTTGAGAACTATTACTAAAAAAGGTCTAGGTACATTGATTGTTAAAAATAAAAGTAAAAATACTACAGGAATAATTACAGATGGAGATGTAAAGAGAATATCAAATATGAATAAAGATTTTAAAAACATAAAAATCAGAAAAGTAATGAAAAAAAAACCAATAAGTGTTGATAAAAACATGCTTGCTGTTGAAGCTCTTTCAATTATGAATAATAGAAAAATTACAAGTCTATGTGTGCATCAGAATAAAAATAAAAACAAAACAATTGGTTTTATTCATATACACAGTATTTTAGATGCAAATATAACATAGATGTCAGTAAAATCTTTTATACAAATTTTAATTCTTTTTTTAATAATGTTTATTGTAGGTGGTGTGTACTTTAAATATTTCGAAACAAAAAAAAACGTTGTGGAAGAGATTAATTTGGAAGAAAATAGTATAAATAATCAAATCTTAGATCTTGAGAAAAAAATATCACAATTAGAATTAAAAAATACTAATCTTAACAAGAAATTGGCAAGTAAGCTTGAAAAGAAGATTATTGTTGAAGATCTAAATATCTCAGATGGTGCAATAAAAAAGCAAAATGTAAAAGAAGAAGAAAAGAAAGATAAAAAAATTGAGAATAAAGAAAATAAAACAGACAATATTAAAAAGAGTGAAATAAAAAACTTTGTAAAAGACGTTGAATATACGTCAGTGGATCAAAGAGGTAACAAATTCCATCTTCTTGCTAATTCAGGGAAAACCAATAACAAAAATAATGATATATTAGATCTTGAGAATGTAAGAGGTGAAATTAATTCAGACAAAAGAGACACAATTTTTATAACTTCTGATTATGCACAGTACAATACTACAAATTTAAATTCAAAATTTTACGAAAATGTAATAATAGATTATCAAGATAAGAAAATTTCTTGTATAAATTTTGATATCAATATGAAAACAAATAAGGCAATTGCTTATAATAATGTAACAATTACAGATCCAAAGTCAAAAATGAAAGCTGGGATCGTAGAATTTGATTTAAAAACAAAAAATATAAATATAAATCCCAAAAATATAAACACTGAAATTGAAATTATTAGTAACTAATGGCGTTAATTAAAAAATTTAGAATAAAAAAATTTAAGGAACAAAGAGCTATCTTAAAGCTTGAAAAAATATCGATGTTTTACAATAAAAGACAAATTTTAAATAGTTTAGATTTAATTATAAATAAACAAGAAATTCTTGGGATGTTGGGGCCAAATGGGGTAGGCAAATCTACTATTTTCCATATTATAACTGGCTTAAAAGATCCAAGCTATGGAAAAGTTTTAATTGATGGAAGAGATTGTACAAACATACCTATTTATGAAAGAGCAACAAAATTTAAATTAGGTTATGTCCCTCAGTATGGAGGTTTCATCCAAGACTTAAGTTTATTAGAGAACTTAAATCTTGTAGCAGAAATTCATATTAAAGACAAAAATTTAAGAAAATCTAAAATCGAAAAAATTATTTCACAATTTGAATTCGATCCGTTATTAAAAATAAAAGCGAAGCACCTCTCAGGTGGTCAAAAGAAAAAATTAGTTATATCAATGGCTTTAATCAATGATCCAAATATTTTACTTTTAGATGAACCATTTGCTGCCTTGGATATTCTTACGATAAAGATGCTTCAAGAAATAATCGTAAATTTACAATCTTTAGAAAAAATTACAGTTGTAGTTTGCGATCATCAAGCAAGAGATTTATTAAGTTGTGTTGATAGAGCAATTGTATTATCAAATGGCAAAATCATTGCATCTGGGAGTCCAGATGAAATAGTAAATGATTCGAGTGCACGATCTGCTTATTTTGGTGATGAGTTTAAAATAAATTAGTTTTTAGTGCCTAATCATATTTTTATAAATAAAAGAATTAAAAGCTTTAATAAGAAAATAAAGGTTGGTTCAGACAAAAGTATTTCTATAAGATCTGTACTGCTAGCCTCCCAAGCCGTAGGTACATCTAAAATTTCAAATTTACTAGAGTCTGAAGATGTATTGAATGCACTTAAGATAATAAAAAAACTTGGGATAAATTATAAAAAAAAACGAAACTTCTACTATATAGAAGGTTTCGGATTAAATGGTTTCAATATTAAAAAAAAAACAACTATTAATGCTGGAAATTCAGGAACCTTGGCAAGATTAATCTTGGGTTTGCTCGTAAAGTCTAAATTTGTTGTAAAATTGACAGGTGATGAGAGCTTATCAAAAAGAGATTTTTCTAGAGTTATAAAGCCTTTGAAACTTTTTGGAGTAAATATCAAAAGTAAAAATAATTCTCTTCCAATCGAGATAACAGGAACAAAATTTTTAAGACCAATCACTTACGATGAAAATATTGGTAGTGCACAAGTTAAATCTTGTATAATTTTAAGTGCTTTAAATACCCCCGGAACTACAATTATAAATTCTAAAATTTCAAGAAATCATACTGAATTAATGTTGAAATCATTAAATTATCCAATCAAAGTAAAAAAAAAAGTAAAAGTTGATAAAATATTTATCAATGGATTAAAACAATTTAAATCTTTTGAATATAATATTCCAGGAGATATTAGCTCAGCATCATTTTTTATTGTTCTTACTCTTCTTTCGAAGAAATCTCAAATAATAATTGAAGGTGTAAACGTAAATAAAAGTAGAATCGGTATCATACAAATTCTTAACAAGATGGGAGCAAATATAAAACTTAAAAATAAAAAATTATATAAAGGTGAAGAAGTAGCCGATATACATGTTAAAAGTATCACGAAATTAAATTCAATAAATTGTCCATCAAAATTGAATAGTTCTGCAATTGATGAATTTTTGATTATTTTCCTTGTTGCTGCCAAGGCTTATGGGATATCTAAATTTAAAGATTTAGGTGAAATGAACAAAAAAGAATCAAAAAGATTAGACTTAGCCATAAAATTTTTAAGATTAATTGGTATCAAAGTTGAAAGATTTAATAATGATATAAACATTCATGGTAATCCAAAAATTATGTTATCTAAAAATTTTGAGATAATGAATTTTTTAAAAGATCATAGAATTTTTTTTCTATCATGTATAGCCGCATTAACCCTAGGAGGAAAATGGAAAATTAATGATAAAAAAAGTGCCAACACTTCATTTCCTCAATTTCTTAAGATTTTAAAATTTCTAGGAGCAAATATAAATTGAAAAAAAGAAAAAATATAATTACAGTTGCTATAGATTCTCCTGCAGCAGCCGGGGCAGGAACTCAAGCAAAATTAATTTCTGAGCGTTACAATCTATTTTATTTAGATACAGGAAAAATTTATAGATATATTGGAAATTTAAAGCTTAAATTCAACACAAAATTTTCACATAGTTTAGTCAAACATAAAGTCAATAACTTAAAATTTAGGCAATTAAAAAATAAATCTCTACTATCTAATGAAGTTGCATTATCAGCATCAAAGATAGCTAAGGATAAAAACATAAGAAGTATAGTGCACAAATTCCAACAAAAGTGTGCATATAATCCACCAAAAAAATATAAAGGATCTGTGTTAGATGGCAGAGATATAATTACAGTACAAGTTAAAGATGCGATGTTTAAGTTTTATATTACTGCAAATGTAAAAATAAGAGCAAAAAGAAGATTCAAAGAATATAAAGAATTAAATAAAAAAATTACCTATAAAGAAGTGCTAAAAAGCCTAAGAATAAGGGATAAATCAGATAAGGAGAGAAAATATGGTCCACTTAAAAAAACAAAAGATTCTATCTTGATTAATACTACTAAATTAAGTAAGAAAGCGTGCTTTAAAAAGATAAAAAGGATTATAGATAAAAAACTAAATTATTAATGGAAATTTATTCAGACTTATCATCACCAGCTAAACAACAGTTCGAAAAGTTATTAAGTAATCAATTATCAAAAAATAAGATTGAAGAAGGAAAGATTATTGAGGGTAAAGTTACAAAGATAACCAACAAGTATGTTTTTTTATTTATTCCAGGCTTGAAAAGTGAGCCCGTAATTGATGTGAATGAAATCAAGATGATTGGTATAGAAGAGGTTAAAGAAGGTTCAACTATATCTGTTTTATTGGAAAAAATAGAAGATAAGAATGGTGATGTTATTGTATCAGCTCAAAAAGCTCAAAAAATTAAAGGATGGAATAAATTAGTTAAATGCTATGAGAATAATGAACTAATTAATGGTAAAATTACTCAAAAAACTAAAGGGGGAGTAATTGTTGAACATATTGAAACTGGGTCACTTATGTTTTGTCCTGGATCTCAAATTTCAGACAAACCAACAAAAAATATTGACCATTTAATTGGTGTTGAGCAAAAATTTGCTCTTATAAAACTTGATATGGTAAGGGGAAACAGTGTTGTATCCAGGAGACAAGTAGTTTCCTCAAGTAAAAAAGAAGATAAAGTTAAGATCATAGAAAAATTTACGGTTGGTGATATTATTAAAAATGCTGTTGTCAAAGGATATTCATCTTTTGGATGTTTCTTTGAAGTTACTACACCAGAAGGAACAATAGATACACTTTGTCATCTTCAAGAAATTAGCTACAGCAGAGTTAATCATCCAGATGAAGTTTTTAATATCGGAGAAAAACATGATTTAAAAATAATATCAATAGACATGGAGAAGTTACAGGTTGGATGTTCTCTTAAACAACTCTCACCTGATCCTTTTGAACACATATCAAATTACCAAATTGGGAGTAAATATAAAGTAAAAGTTGTAAAAATTACTGACTATGGATGTTTTTGTGAATTAGAGCCTGGTTTAAGTACTTTGCTTCATAGTAGCGAGATTAGTTGGACGAAGAAAAATATATCACCTAAAAAAATTTTTTCTGTAGGGGACCAGATAGATTGTATAATAAATGAGATTGATAAAGATAAAAGAAGAGTGGCAATTTCACATAGACTAACTCAGGAAAATCCTTATTCAAAACTTGAAAATAACTATCCAGTCGGATCGGAAATAAATGGAATAGTAAATAGTTCTAATGAATATGCTATTTATCTTAAATTAGAGGATTTTGATATTGATGGATTTTTACATTCAAATGACCTTTCATATACCGAAAAACCTGATGAAGAGTTAAAAAAATATAAAAAAGGTGACCAATTAAGAGTAAAGATTTTAGAAATAAAAAAAACTGACCAAAAAGTAAGAGTTGGTCTAAAACAATTGCAAACAGATCCATTTGATTGGTTTAAAGACAAAAAAATTAACGACGCAATAACAGTTAAGGTGATTTCATCAGATAATAAAGGCTTAATTGTAAAGCCAGAAGATTGTGATATTGAAATCCTGATTAAGAAATCACAAATTGCAATGAGTAGTTCAGACGCGAGACCCTCTCGATTTGTAGGAGGAGAAAGAATAGATGCGGCTATATCTGAAATAAACTTTGATAAAAGAAAAGTATCTTTAAGTATAAAACTGCTTGAAGAAATAATGAATGCCAAGGCTATAAAAGAGCATTCAAGTCCACTAAGTGGAAAAAATCTTCCATTCTCCTCTCTTTCAGAGCAGTTAGATGATAAAAAAAAGAATAAGGATACTGAGTAAAATTGGCAGCCGTTAAATCAGATTTAATAAAAGAGTTGGCAAATAATTACCCAAATTTTTTAAAAAAAGATTTAATAAAATTATTTGACATAGTTGTATACGAAATTCAAGAGTCGTTAAAAAGAGGCGAGAGAGTTGAGCTAAGAGCTCTATTTTCTTTTGAACCTAGATTGCAAAAAGCAAGAATATCAAGAAATCCGAGAACCAATAATAAAGTAAATACTCCAGAAAAAAAATCAATACTATTTAAAATGTCTAAGGAATGGACAAAAAAAATTAATGAAAAAAAATAAAGTATTTGTTGCATGTGATAGTGTAGATATTAATAAAGTTAAAGAGATAATCAAAAAAACCCAAAATTCAAAAATAAAAATTGGTTATAAATTTGGGTTAGAGTTTCTTAACTCAAAAAAGGGAAGAAATTTTATATCAAAATTAAAAAATATTACTACTTTTGGTGATTATAAATTAGCAGATATTCCAAATACGTGTGCATCTTCAATAAAATCAGTAAGTGATTTAAAGTTTAATTATATAACAATTCACATAAGTTCTGGTCTCAATGCATTAAAAGCAGCTAAAAAAGTTTCAGGTAAAACTAAAATAATAGGCGTAACAATACTCACTTCACATGATAATCAGTCATTAAAAGAAATTGGGTATAACAAGAAAATTCAACAAATTGTTCTTCAGCAAGCTAAATTAGCAAATAAAGCAAAACTAGATGGAATAGTATGCAGCCCAAAAGAAGTAAAGATTGTAAGGAAAGTATTCAAAAAAGAAATTATAACACCTGGCATAAGATTTAACTCTGTGAAAAATGACCAAAAAAGAGTTTTAAACCCAAGGCAAGCTTATAAAAATGGAAGTGACTGGCTAGTGATTGGAAGACCAATTACTAAGGGTGATATTAAAAATAATCTTAAAAATTTAATTAAACACTTAAAATAATGATTAAAGGGATAAAAATTTGTGGGATCTCTGATCCTAAAACTTTAATCTATATTCTAAATCATCAATATCCCCCAAAGTTTATAGGCTTCATAACTAATTATAAAAAAAGTAAAAGATATATCGAATATGAGAAGCTAAAAAATCTGGTAAGTATAAAAAGAAATGGAATAGATTTTGTATCTGTTCTTGTCAATCCAGATGACAAAATATTAGAAAAAGTTAAAGAGTTAAAGTTTGATTTTTATCAGCTATATGATGTAAGTCCTGAACGAACTAAAATAATAAAAGAAAAGTATAATGTTAAAATAATTACTGCTTTAACGATTAGTAAACAGCAGGATGTTGCTGCATATAAAAATTACGAAGAAATCTCAGATATAATTCTTTTTGATGGGAAAGGATATGAAAAATCAGTGAAATTTAATCATGAACTATTAAACTCTATACCTAATTCTTTAAATAAAATGATTGCTGGAGATATAAAAATAGAAGATATTCCTAATTTCAAGAATAAAGATTACTTTATTGATCTAAGTGGCTCTTTAGAAAATGAAGAAGGTAAAAAGGATTTGAATAAAATTAATAAATTATTAAATTTTGCAATAAATTATGAGGCTTAAAAAAGGAATACCAGTTATAGATCAAGGAGATAGACTTGGTTTTTGGGGTGGAAGATTTGGTGGAAATTTTGTTCCTGAAACGCTTAAGAAACCTATAGAAGATCTTGAAATACAATTTAATAAATTAAAAAATGACAAAAATTTTTTAAGAGAAAGAGACAGGTATTTTAAAAACTGGATTGGAACACCTACAAGATTTATTAAATTAGATAACTTGACAAGACACGTTGGTGGAGCTCAGATTTGGTCTAAGGTTGTTTCTGATGCTAATGGAGGGGCTCACAAAATATATAACGCAACTGTACATTGTCTATTAGCCAAAAGATCTGGAAAAAAAGTAATTATCGGTGACACAGGAGCTGGTTATGCTGGAAAAATGTTGAGTATGGCAGCTAAGAAATTTGGTTTAAAATGTAAAATATTTATGGGTGCAAAAGACATTAAAAGACAACAACCAAATGTTAAAGCAATGAAAAAAAATGGTGCAGATGTAATTCCTGTATATTCAGGAAGTCAAACATTGGTAGATGCTGTATCTGAATGTATGAGATATTGGGTTGCTAATTGTGATACAACTGCAATGTGTGTTGGAAGTACAGTTGGTCCAGCAATTTTTGTTCGTATATGCGGATGGAGTACCAGCCAAATTTCGAGAGAACTAAAATCACAATTATTAGATGAATTTGGGGATATACCCACAAAACTTAAATTATATAATTGTGTAGGAGGAGGATCCTCAAGTTTTGGTTTTTGGAATGAATTTATGGATTATGATAAAAAACAAGTTGAATTTATTGGAGTTGAGGCTGGAGGGCCAAAAAAAAGTAAGAGGCATGCAGCTCCATTAACTTATGGTTCTAAAATTGGTATTCTTCATGGCGCAGCTCAATACGTAAATCAGAATAGTGATGGTCAAATTGAAGAAACTGAATCTATCTCTGCAGGTCTTGATTATCCAGGTATATCTCCACTCCATTGCTTTTTAAAAGACACTAAGCGTGCGAGATATACTGCAGCTAGTGACGAAGAAGCATTAAAAGCCTACCAAATAGTCACAAAATACGAAAATTTAAGACCGTCTCTTGAACCAAGTCATGCGTTTTCTGTAGCGATCAAAGAAGCAAAAAGATTAAGCAAGGATACAATAGTAATTATTAATAGTTGTGGAGATGCATACAAAGACCGGGACATTTTAGAAAAAAGGTTGGGAAAGAAATATGTTAAATCCAATTAGTCTTGCATTTAAAAAAGCAAAAAAAGAAAAAAGACCAGCTTTACTTACATACACTGTTGCTGGTGATAGCACAAAGAAGCAATCCTTAGAAATATTAAAAGCAATTTCTAATTATGCAGATATTTTAGAAGTTGGCGTGCCACATAACACTCCTGTAGCAGATGGAGGTCAAATTCAAACCAGTTCTTACAGAGCAATTAAAAATGGTATTAAGATGAATGATATTTTTAAAATAGTAAGCGATTTTAAAAAAATTAAAAATTCAAAACCAGTAATATTTATGGGTTATTACAATATGATATATCAATATGGTGAAAATAATTTTATAAAAAGATGTAAGCAATCTGGGGTAAATGGTCTGATAGTTGTGGATTTACCATGGCCAGAAAATAAAACTTTTTCAAAAAAATGTAAAAAAAATTTAATTAATTTTATCCAATTATTATCTCCAACAACCTCAAACAAAAGATTAAAGAGTATTACAAAAGATTCTCATGATATGATTTACTACATAAGCATGTTGTCTACTACAGGGGGAAAACTGAAAGTTTCTCCGAAAAAAATATTATCTAATTACAACAAAATTAAAAAAATAAGCCCCAAAAAAAATTGTGTTATTGGTTTTGGAATAACTGAAAAAACTATATCTAATTTTAAAAATACAGATGGACTAGTTGTAGGAAGTCAAATTTGTAAAGAAATTACTAGAAGTATAAACAATAGACAAAATCCTGTCATAAATGTAAGTAAGATGGTTAGTATACTAAGGAAAAAAATTTCATGAATTGGCTAACAAAAGCAATAAACTTTGGAGAAAAAATAAAGAAGGTACTTCGAAAAAGACCTTCTAAAGAAGATATAGCAAATTCTGACTGGACAAGTTGTTGCAAGGGGCCAATATTAAAAAAAGATTTAGAAGACAATTTGTGGGTTTGCAATCTTTGTGGAAAACATCACAGAATTAGTTGTAGACAAAGATTTGATATAGTTTTTGGAAAGAATTCCTATCAAATTTTAGAATCGCCAATACCTACAGAAGATCCATTAAATTGGGTTGATACAAAATCTTACAAAGAAAGGCTCAAGATTGCGAGAAAGAAAACTAATCAAAATTGTGCAGTTATGATTGCCAAAGGCAAAATTAATGGAATTGAGGTAACGGCAGGTGCAATAAACTTTGATTTTATTGGAGGCTCAGTTGGAGCTGCTGAAGGTGAAGCAATAATTTATGGGGTACAACACTCTATAGACAATCAAACACCATACTTGTTCTTTCCTTGTGGAGGAGGACAAAGAATGTTCGAGTCTCCTATAGCTTTAGCCAATATGACAAGAACAACACTTGCTATAAACGAACTTAAAAATAATAATTTACCATATATTGTTTGCTTTACTGACCCAACTGCAGGTGGAATTACAGCTTCTTTTGCAATGTTAGGTGATATTCATTTTGCGGAACCAGGTGCAAATATAATTTTTGCGGGTCGTAGAGTAATAGAGTCAACTGTTAAAGAAGAATTACCTCCAGATTTTCAAACTGCTGAATTTGTAGAAAAACATGGTTTCGTAGATAGAGTTGTGCACAGAAAAGACATTAAAGAGGAAGTTGGTACTTTACTTTCCATATTGCTAAGAAAAAATTCTGATATACATTTAGAAAATTTAAATGAAACTTCAGAAACTAATATCCAA
Organism: Pelagibacterales bacterium SAG-MED17; assembly: GCA_014654115.1. GTDB lineage: Bacteria > Pseudomonadota > Alphaproteobacteria > Pelagibacterales > Pelagibacteraceae > Pelagibacter. Next base: position 22,510 of record JACWDO010000002.1, read on the forward strand.
ACTAGAGAAGCATCATAAAAAAAAACTAGATTTATCTCTAGGAAGAACTTTTAACCTATTAAAAAAACTCGGCAATCCTCAAGATAAACTAAAAAATATTATAACAGTTGTTGGAACTAATGCTAAGGCAAGTATGTGTTATAGCCTTAAGTCAATACTAAACCAGGCTGGATACAAGACTAATCTTTACACTTCACCACACCTACTCTCTTATACAGAAAGATATGTTTTTGATGATAAAGAAATCAATGAAGAAGATTTAATAAAATTATTGACTGATGTTGAAAAAACTTTAGGAGATGACAATGCAACATTATTTGAAATTTTAACTTGTTCATTCATAAAACATGCTGAGAGTTTCAAGGATAATATAAATATAATAGAAGCTGGATTATTTCATCAATTTGATAGCACCAATGTATTTACGGAAAATTTAATCACACTTATTGGTGTAATTCATAATGATCATTTCCAGTGGCTTAAAAATAAATCAATTGAGGGAGTAATCTATGAAAAAACAGCTAATCTTTTAAACTCAAATATATTTATTAACAAACAAGTCAATAATGAAATAAGAGATAAAATAGAAAAATCATTAGAAAAAAATACATCAAATAAATATTTTTTTGGTAAAGATTTTAATATTGCAAAGTCTGAAAATGGATTTATTCAATATCAAGATCAGTTAGGAGAATTAGTATTACCTGAACCAAGTATTCTTGGAGATCATCAGCTTTATAATATTAGTACCTCAATTGCTGCATCAAGAAAGATTTTTAATATTAAAGATGAACATATTGTAAATGGTATCAAAAATATTTCATTAAAAGCAAGACTTGAAGAAATTAAATCAGGTAAATTAAAAAATACAGCTGGTAATAATAAACTAGTAATAGATGGTGGTCATAATATTAGTGCGAGTATTTCTATTGCTAATTGGGTTAAAAATCAAAATGTAGAAGTAAATCTTATTGTAGGCATGATGAGAGATAAAGAACATGTTGAGTTTATAAAAAATTTTAAAAATATAGTAAACTCAATTACTTTAATTGATATTCCTAATCAGGATGGAGCAATATCAAAGGAAGATTTTAAGAAAAAGTTAGATAACTTGAAATTAAATTTGAAACTTTCTAATGGTATTGAGGAAAGCATAAAATCATTATCAAAGAATGAAAATACTATTATACTTTGTATAGGTTCACTATATCTTGCTGGAGAAATTTTAAGCTTAAATTAGATATTTTCTTTTATCCAAGAAACAATTTCACTTTTTGGGACTGCACCGACTTTAGTTGAAACATGGTTTCCATCTTTCATCAAAATCATCGTTGGGATCCCTCTAACACCAAATTTTGTTGGTGTGTTTGGTTCTTCATCTATGTTATGTTTTGCTACAGATATTTGGTCAGACATTTCGTTTGAAATTTCTTCTAAAATTGGAGCAATTTGGACGCAAGGGCCGCACCATGAAGCCCAAAAATCTGTGATTAGTATTTTATTTTCTTTAACTAATTGATCAAAACTTTCATCAGTAGATTTAATTGTTGCCATATGAGTTTTATATAAATTTATTTTATTTATTCAATAGTTAAAATTGGAATTAATTTAGATTTATACATTAAACATTTTCATACTTTTTTTGGATAGACATTGCGTAAGTATTAAATTCGTCTAAGAGAGCTAATTTTTCATTATCATTTTCATTAGTATATTTTTCTCTCAAAGTATCAATTTCGTTATATAGAGTAGGTATTGTCCACCATTTCTCTTTTCTTTCACTTAGTATTCTTTTAGCAATTTCTCTTCTAATCGATTTATACATTGTCTCTGGCAAAACTTCCGGCGCTTCTTGAAAAATTATTTTTTTACCAAATCCAACTAACCTATCGTCATCAAACTTATCTAATAAATTAAGTTTTTCCTTCCAAGGAGCTGAGTGCCAAGCTGGAAAAAGAGCTGTATCTTTATTAGAAGTAAATTTACTATAAATACTTTCTTCAGCATATATATCCTCTTGAGATTTTGAATCTTCTTTTTCCTCAGCAACTTCCCTCAAAGCTGTTAAAATATTTTGAGAGAATTGTTCATTACTTTGGACAAATTCTGCTCTTTTTTTAATTACGTTTGGATCTAATTTATTATAAGGCTCAACATTCATTCCATATTTTGCATCAATTATGATAGGTGCTTTATTAGCACGTATAGTCCGTAAAAATTTTGGAGATTTTTTCATTTCAGTTTTTAATTCATTTATTGATTTATTTATTAAGGGTTGAATTTCAGTTCTTAAATCTACTGAATAATACCAACCCTGATAAATAGGATGCATACAATGTTTAGGATGCAATGGAACAACTAAGTGTAATCTTGATTTTCCATAATAATACTCATTCAGAGTTACTACCTCTCCCTTTTTCATTATAGTTTCTGTATCAGATTTATTCGCAGTTCTTAAAAATGACTCCCATGTCTGTTCTTGTTTTTTTTTAACAATCTTTAAAATTTTTACAGTCAATTCTGCATCTGCTAAAGCAGAGTGTGCATCACTTGCATCAATTCCTTGCATTTGTGCTAAAGAGGCAAGTTTAAATACTGGATTATTTTTTTCATTTATCTCAGTTTCTAAAATTGTTGAGTCTACAGCATATGCGGCACGGGCAATATTTAGTCCATCATGTCTTTTATTTGGTGCCGCGTTAGTTAAATATGGATATCTGATACTTTTAAAAAATTCTTTTCTTATCATCTCTTCATCGAAATTAAGACTACTCCATCCTAAAAATATTGCCGGGCTCCATTTTTTAAATATTTTTTCTACTTCTCCCAACATCTGGTAATGACTTAAATTTGTTTGGGTTAATTGCTTTATGGAAGTCTTATTCACTATTAAGGCCATGGCTTGAAAGATTTCACCTTCGGGCAAACTACATCTTAAATTGAAACGATCTTTCTCTTTGAAATTTTCATCAACTAAAATTCCACCAATTTCAATAATGCTGCCAAAATCAGTGCTTGCACTCGATGATTCTATATCCCAGATTGCTAAATTCATATTTTAAACCTTAAATTAGCTACGTTTTGATGGATATTTGGAAAGTTTTTTAGGACTAAACCGTTGCATCTAAACAAGTAGCTTCTAGTTAGTTTTATCTCTTCTATGAAATGGTCAGTTAAAGTCAAGCTATATTATTCATCTCGTAAAATTTTTTGACTCTTCCTAAGAATAAATTTTGATACATTTCTAATTGAGCACCTTCTATTTTAAATTCCTGAAACAAAACATCTTTTGTGCATAGTAAAATTATGCCTGCTTTCATTTTAGTTCCATGAACAACATCATGCGCCAAGGTATATGCTCCAAGTTGTAAAAAATAATCTTGAATATAATCTGTTTTTTTTGGTTTATTGCTTTGTTTAAAATCAATTACAACATCATTGCCCTGATAAACACCAATTAAATCAGCTGTGCCTGCATATTGCTCAGGATAATATAGAGTTTCCTCAATTCCATAAATTTCATCTAATTTATTTTCTACTCCTTTTTCGATTATTTCTTTAGCCATATTTTTATATTGTTCATTACTTTCAAAAAAACTTTCATTAATACGGCCTCTTAAGTAATCCTCTATATATGAATGCATTGATGTTCCTCTTGAAGATGCTTCTGTTTTAATTCTGTTCGCTTCTTTAAAGCCTACCCTTTCCTTCCAGTTCGCTAAAGCAGCTTTTTCTTCTTCAGATTTAGTAGCACTTAATATTGCTGTTACACTTGGAAGTTTCTCGTCACCTAATGAATATTTTCTATAACCATTTTCAATTGACCTTGTTGACTTAGGATAATTAAATTTATTATTCCATTTCATTCAATCACTTATATGAGAAATTATATTAAAATAAAATTTATTTTTTGGCTTGTCTAGGAAGGTCTTCGAGTTTTTCTACATTTTCTGTTTTAAGAGCTTTTTCGAACTGCTCTGGATCTTTAATATTTTCCAAAGTTCTCGTAATAGATCTTGCATCCATTCCAAACTTATTAACAACAGCCATCGCCTCTTCTAATTTTTTATTTAACACTTTGATATTATCAAAATGTCTTGAAAACCGTGTGCTAATTGTTTTTAAATGAGTATATATTTCAGTTGCTCCCTTTTGAACTTTGAGCGATTGAAAACCCATGTGTAAAGACTGTAAGTAAGCAGATAAAGTGTTTGGACCGCAGATTATAACTTTGTGTTTTTTCATTAATTCTTGAGTTAATAATTCTTTTGTGCTTGGATCTTGATACTCAGTTAATTCTTTATACAAACTTTCAGTTGGAGCATAAACGATAGCAAAGTCTGTAGTTTTTGGTGGAACTATGTATTTTTCATTTACACTTTTAGCTTTAGCTTTGAAGGCTGATGCTAATTTTGCTCTTGCATCTGCAACGGCTTGTTTGTCATCTGAGTCATAACCATCAGTGATTGCTTTAAATTTTTCTACTGGGAAGTGCGAATCAACTGGAACCATAACATCACCTTGAAGTTTAATTGCAAATTCAACGTTTTCACTTGTATCCTCTTTCATTTTAACATTGGTCATAAATTGAGAGGCTGGCAATAAATCTTTAATTAAAGCATCCAAACTAAATTCAGCAAGTGTTCCATATTTTTTTACACCTGCTAAAATTTTACTTATACCCTCTTGGCTCTGATTTAATAATTGTACCTGCTGGTTAAAGTTTCCAACTTTTTCGTCTACTTTAGTTAAAGCTTCCGTCATATCTTTAGTAACCCCTGTAGAAAGGTTGTTAAATGAAGTAGACATTGAGCCCAATGAATTATTAATAGTATTATTTAAAGTATCTTTTAAAGAAACTATTTCTGCTTTTAAATTGGCTATTTCTTCAACTTCTTTATTTTCACTCTCTTCTTTAGGTTTTGATCTCAAATTTAGGTATAAAACACCCAAAGTTACACCAAGTAATAAAAATAATAAAATTAATAGAATCGTGTCCATATAGTTAAGATAATAGTTAGAGTTAAGAGCTAAGCAAGTTTAAAATTTTATTCAAACCTTTTTCGTTACTTAACTTTTTATTTGACATTAAAATTGCTGTACTTTTAAGAATATTTCCATCTTTTAAAACTCTTAAATTATTGGCACGTAGAGTTTCTCCACTACTGGTTATATCCGATAAAATTTCTGATGAACCAGTAAATGGATATACTTCCGTCGCCCCAAGAGAAGGAACTAATTTAAATTGAGTTACACCTTTTGAGAATAAAAATTCTCTCGTTAGATTTGGATATTTTGTTGCAACTCTCATTCTACTTTTCTTTTTATCTTTAAATTCAAAGGAAATTTCTTCTAAATCTGCAAGTGTCTGAATATCAATCCACTCGTCTGGCACAGCCAAAACTAAGGTTGCATGTCCATATTCTAGTTTTTTGATAATAGTAACTTTATTTTGGATATTTAATTCAGATTCTTTCAATAAATCATAACCAGAAAAGCCAATATCTAAAGATCCATCTCCTAATCTTTCTATAATTTCTCTAGCATGTAGATAAATTATTTTAATATTTTTATTTCCTTTTATGTATCCAAAGAGATCCCTATCACCTCTTTCTGAAAGGATTTTGAGCTTTTTATTTTTAAATATATTTAAAGTATCTTTTCTTAATCTACCTTTGCTTGGTATACCAATTTTAATCATTTAAACTTATCGCACCTCCAACAGCTGGAATTCTTTTTGAAGATCCTAAATCAGAAATTAGATTATCATAACGACCACCATCAACTTGAATTTTTCTTGAATTTGAATTAATTATAATTTTAAATACCATTCCGGTGTAGTACTCCAGATGTCTTCCAAAAGAAGAGGAAAAATTTATATTTAACTTTGAAACCTTGTCTTTTGTGATTGGAAAATAATTTTGTCCCACAGTGAGGTTAATTTTATTTCTTTTAAAAAAGGAGTTAAGAGTAGTCGATGCTTTACTCATTGGGCATCTAATTTTCAAAAATTCTCTTATAATTTTTACAACATTTTGACCTTTTATTTGTTTTCTAGGATCTTTAATTTTATTATCAAATCTAGTTAATATTTCTCTTAAAGAACGCCCTGCGATAATTCTGTTTTCATTTTGTTTGCACATTTTAAGATATCTTTTTTTATCGAACTCAACGATAGTTTCATCAACATCTGAATTAGTCTCTAAACGTCTTAATAATTCATTAAAATAACTTTCTCTCCAAAAATGTCTTCGCAATCTAAGCTTCCACCTTTTTGGAATATCTAGTTTATTTATTAATAAGTGAAATATTTCTACGTTTCCAATTGTTATACTTCCAGATCTATATCTAAATTTATTTAAAACTTTAATACTGGTATTTATAATCTGCTTATCATCTTTTTTTTCATCTTCAGATCCTATAATCTCGAAGCCTATTTGATCTCTTATAATTTTATCAGTTTTTTTCTTTGCTTTTCTAAATGCTTGACCATTATAAAAAACTTTTGAAGATCCCTTTCTTTTTTCATTGAGATATTTAATGCACGATGCAATTGTTAAATCAGGCCTTAGACAAATTTCTTTCCCATTCTGATCCATAAATGAAAAAATTAGACTTCTGAACGACTCTCCTGATCTCTCAAGAATAAGATTAGTGGGTATTACTGTATCTAAATCGATATAATCAAATCCACTTGATTTTAAAGATCTAAGAATATTTTCAGATAAGTTTTTTGACTTCATTTATTAAATCTTCCTTTGGAATTGTTTTGTTATTCTCACCCTTTACACCCTTTAAATTTTTGATAGTCACCGTATTGTCTTTAAATTCATTTTCTCCACAGATTATAGCAACTGGTAATTGGCGTTTATTTGCAAAAGTAAGCTGCTTACCCAGATTTTTTTTGGTATCTAAAAATATTTCAGAATTAATATTGTTTTGTCTTAAAATATCTAAAATTTCATAATAATTTTTTAAATATTTTTTATCCATTACACAAACTAGAACTGGTTTTTGCTCATCAAGTTCAATCTGATCTAATTGCATTAATGCAAATAAAAGTCTATCTACACCAAAACTTATACCTGTGCCTGGAATATCAACTCCTTTAAATCTTGATATGAGTTTTGCATAGGCTCCCCCTGAACAAATACTACCAATGTCCACTTCTTTGCCTTTATTATTTTTAACTTTAAAATTTAAATTTGTTTCAACGATGAAATCAGAATAATACGCCAAGCCTCTAACAATTGTGAAGTTAGTTTTAACTTGATCTGAGTTTGATCCATATCCAAGTACCTCAAAAAAGTCTTCTAACTCTTTTATTCCTTCTTGTGATAATGGGTTTTTCAAATTTTGTTTCAGGTCGTTTAAATCTTTGGTTTTTAAATAATTTAATATTTGAGAAACCTGATCATCATTTAAATCAGCACCTTTTGTAATAGCTCCACTAGTATCTTTTCTTTCTTTTCTTAAGAGGTCTTCAACCCCTTTTAATCCAAATCCAGGCTTGTCAAGTTTATCAATTGCTCTAATAACTTTTAATTGTTTTTCCTCGGCTATTTTTAATTCATCTAACAAACCTTGAACTATTTTTCTATTACTCACATTGATTGTAAATTGATCTTTGTTTAATCCACATTCTGAAAGTGTTTCTGAAATTAAATTACAGAGCTCAGCGTTAGCTTGTGATGAATTAACATTTCCTACAATATCAAAATCTGCCTGTAAAAATTCTCTATATCTTCCATTGCCAGCCTTTTCGTTACGGAATACGTTTTGAATGGCATATCTTTTATAAATTGATGGCAACTCTTGATTATTTTGAGCAACAAATCTTGCTAGAGGGCTAGATAAGTCATATCGAAGTGTAATATTTTTATCTCCATCTTTAAATGAGAATACATCAGACATAGGATTAGCTTCATCTTCTGCTAAAAAAGATCCTATGTTTTCACTTATTTCAAAAGAGGGCGTTTCAAGTGGTTCTGCACCAAACTTAATAAAATTATTCTCAATTGCTGATAATAGCTTTTTTTTGAGAAGAAGTTTCTTGTCCCAACGATCTTCAAATCCTGAGGGTAACCCAGGTATTAATTTATTTTCTTTATTCATTTTTTGGTACCCTGGCTTGGAATTGAACCAAAAACTAAAGTTCCACAAACTTTCGTGATAACCATTTCACCACCAGGGCCTATTGTTGTTTTATACTAATTAGAGTTAAATTTAAATTTTTAAATAATCAAATAGCTAGCTGCAAGCCAGCATGAAAATGATGTCTTATGTGAGGTAGGAACATTATACTATTTTTGATCATGACGTTTAAATAGCATTTTAGACTTAAAATGCAAGTATGTATTGTATAGGAATATTCGTAGGTTTGCCCACTATTATTCCTATACAAAATTTTAAATGAAATAAATTTTAAGAAGTTTTCTTTAAATTCACTGCGCTTGGACCTTTATCTCCATCTTGAATTTCAAATTCTACAGCGTCGTTCTCATTCAAAAAACGAAGTCCTGCTTCACGAACTGCGCTTGCATGAACGAAACAATCTTTTTCTCCGTCTTCTCTTTCTATAAACCCGTAGCCCTTCTTACCGTTGAACCACTTTACTTTTCCTTTTAATGTACTCATACTTTTCTTTTACTCTTTCTTTATTATATTAAATTTAGCTAAACTTCAGCTAGCGGGATAATTATTAGATTTTAAAATTGAATGCAAGCATTTTTGCTGCAAGGTTTTATTCCAAAAGTGGTGGCTTCGGCGGGACTCGAACCAGCGACACAAGCCTTTTCAGGGCTCTGCTCTACCAACTGAGCTACGAAGCCATTATTTTAAAATCTAAAAATAATTCTTCCTTTTGTCAAATCATAAGGACTAATTTCTACTGTAACATTGTCTCCTTGCAAAACTCTAATTCTATTTTTTCTTAATTTCCCAGCTGTGTGTGCGGTAACGATTTGCTTATTTTCACTTAATTCTACCCTAAACATTGCATTGGGAAGAAGATCAATAACTTTTCCTTTGAACTCTAATAAGTCTTGTTTAGCCAATATTATTTCTCCTTATTCTAGATTTAATACTCAAAGCATGACCTTTTAATTCTTCATACTCAGCGAGATGTGTAGCGTATTCTCCTATTTTCTCAACACCTTTTTTTGAAAGAGTTATAAGGCTAATTTTTTTATAAAATTCACTTAAATTTAATCCTGATGAAAATTTAGCTGATGAATTAGTTGGTAGTACATGATTTGTTCCAACGGCATAGTCACTTAGTGCCATAGGAGAATATTTTCCTATACAAATACTTCCTGCGTTAAAAATTTTATCTTTGTACTTTTTATAATTACCAACATTTATTTCTAAATGCTCAGGTGCTATCTCATTAATTATATCAATAATCTGCTTATCATTATATACCTTTAAAACCAGTCCATTACTTTTAATACTTTTAGTTGCAATACTTTTTCTTGGTATTTCTTTTAATTTTAATTCTAAATCTTTTTTAAATTTTTTGATTAAATTTAAATCTTTAGTGATCAATATACACTGCGAATTCGAGTCATGTTCTGCTTGACCAATCATAGATGTAGTGACTTCATTTAAATTAGTTTTGCTGTCTGCTAATACAGTAATTTCAGATGGACCTGCAATCATTCCTTCAATCCCTACATCTCCAAAAACTTGTCTTTTAGCACCAGCAACAAAGACATTACCTGGACCAACAATTTTATTTACTTTTTGAATATAAGCTAAACTACCTATAGCTTGTGCTCCTCCCATTGAATAAATTTCGCTTATTCCTAATTTTTTTGCAGCATATAAAACCGCAGGATTTAATTTTCCATTATTTTTTGGATTTGCTAGTACAATTCTTTTGACACCTGCAATTTTTGCTGGAATAGCATTCATCAACAAAGTTGATGGTAAGTTTGCTGGAACATAAATACCAACTGATTGGATTGGCACGTATTTATATTCTATTTTATTATTAAAACTATCTATATAAAAAATATCTTTAGTTTTTTGTGCAGCATGAAATTTAAGTATCCGTTTGTATGAAAAATCTATAGCTCTTTTAATCTTGGGATCTAAAGATTTAATTGCTTTATCAATTTGCTTAATATTTGGCTTAATTTGACTATTTTTACTAAATTTTTTCTCATATTTTAACAGACTTTTATTTTTATTATTCTTAATATCCTTTAAAATTTTAGATATGACTTTATTTTCAGTTTTTTTTCCAGATCTTCTAAGATCCAAAAATTTTGTTAAAATATTTAAGTAGTTTTTTTTATTACAATTAATTAATTTTATCATTTATTATCTTTTGATCTTCTAGTGTTACTTCAATTACTTCAGCGGCAAGAGTTATAATTCTATTTTCTGAAAATAACATAGTTATTTCAAAATTCTCCTCTTTCTTGAAAATATCAATTGTTAATAGTTCTAATATAAGATTAGTGTCTTTTTGGTCTATATTCTTTGATTTTGATGAATTAATAAATTCAAATTTAACAATACTATTTATTATTTTATTTTTGTTATCCTCTTCTTTGCTAAATCTTGCTATTGAGATCAGGAAAATTTTATTTGAAGCTAAATATTTAACATCATCAATATTAACTTTCCCTTCAGAACAGCACGCTGAAATAATGTGTAAATCTTCGGGAGTTTGTGCAATTATTTTTTTTAAGTACTGGTTTTCCATCAATTAACCCTTCTAATATTTACCCCAACTTTTCTGAGTTTATTCTCTATATTTTCATATCCTCTATCGAGGTGATAAATTCTATTAATAGTAGACGATCCTCTGGCAACTATTGCAGCCAAAACTAATGCAACTGAAGCTCTTAAGTCACTAGACATCAATTCAGCAGCTTGAAAGTTAGTATCACCTGAAATAAATGCCCTATTTTTTTTAATCGAAATCTCAGCACCTAATCTTCTTAATTCAGCTACATGCATAAATCTATTTTCGAAAATACTTTCAGTTATTGAGCTTTTGCCTTTAGCCCTACAAAGTAGAACCATGAACTGTGCTTGTAAATCTGTAGGAAAATATGGGTATTCTTTAGTTACTAAATTACTTATACTTTTTATTTTTTTTGGACCAGATATATGAATTTGTTTCTTAGCTACTTTAATTTTGGCTCCAACTTTTTTTAATAATGATAATTCTGTTTTTATTATTTTTGGATCAAAATTATTTATTTTTAAATTCCCACCAGTTAAACAAGCTGCTACACAAAAAGTTCCTGTTTCTATTCTATCCGACATAACAGAATAACTTGTACTTTCTAAAGAATTAATACCTTCAATCTTTAAAGTACGTTTACCAATAAATTTAATGTTAGCACCACCTGATTTTAAAAAATTTATTAAATCAATTATTTCTGGCTCAATTGCAGCATTTCTAAGAATAGTAATTCCCTTAGCTAAACTTGCAGCTATAATTGTGTTTTCAGTTGCTCCAACACTAATCTTTGAAAATCTAATTTTTGCACCTTTTAGTTTTCCTTTCGTATTTGCATGGATATAACCCTTTTTAATTTCATATCTCATTCCAAGTTTTTTAAGTGCATTCAAGTGATAATTTACAGGTCTTGCTCCTATTAAGCAGCCACCAGGCAAAGAAGTAATAGACTTTTGATGCTTAGCAACAAGTGCACCTAAAACTAATATTCCAGCTCTCATAGTTCTGACAAGTGAATATGTTGCAAAATAATTTTGCTTTTTTTTCTTTGTTATTTTAACAATTTTTTTATTTTTACTGAATTTAATTTCTGAACCTAGAGATTTTAAAAGGTTGATCATTGTATCTATATCTTTAACGCGAGGTAAATTCTTAATTATAACCTCTTTTTCAAACAAGATAGTTGATGCTAAAATTGGTAAAGCAGCGTTTTTTGATCCTGAAATTGAAATTTCACCCTTTACTTTACAAGGGCCTTTAACAATAAATTTGTCCATTATTATATTTTCGGAAGTGTAACTCCCTTTTGACCCTGATATTTACCATTTCTATCTGCATACGATACTAGCGGATCTTCATTACCCTTAATGAAAACAAATTGAGCAACTCCTTCATTAGCATAAATTTTTGCTGGTAATGGAGTTGTATTAGAAAATTCTAAAGTCACATGTCCTTCCCAGCCCGGCTCGAGAGGAGTAACATTTACAATTATTCCACATCTTGCATATGTAGATTTTCCTAAACATATAACCAAAACATTTTTAGGAATCTTAAAATATTCTACTGTTCTTGCTAGCACAAAGGAATTGGGTGGTATTATACATTCAGTTGAGTTTTTTGTTATAAAATTTGAAGATTTAAAATTTTTTGGATCTACAATTTCAGAATTTACGTTAGTAAAAATTTTAAATTCATCAGATACTCTCGCATCATAACCATATGATGAAACACCAAATGAGATTTTATCACCTCTAACTTGTTTATCTTCAAAAGGAGAGATCATGTCATTATCTCTAGCCATTTGTATAATCCACTTATCAGATTGAACTGACATTACTTATTTTTTTTCTTTGTTTTTTTTTGAAATTCTTTTCTTTTTTTTAAATTTTTTCTTAAAGCAAGCTCGAGTTTACTAAAATTATTCTTTTTCGAACTCATCTTTATTTTTTGTCAGGGTTCGTTAGATGATCAAGAGTTATAACCTGATCAAGAGGAACAGTCTTATCTGCTTCTATTGTAACTGGGCCAGTTTTCACCTGCTTCTTAGCTCTTTTTTCTGCAAGTTTTTTCTCTCTTTTTGCTTTTTTTTCCATGAGCTTTGCATTTTTATTAGCTCCATATGTGTAGTGAATTCCCATAACATTTTCCTTAATAAGATATAACTTATTTTCAAAAAAAATTAAGGCAATAATTTGAAAAATTAGAATTTATACACTAATTTAACTTAAATATTGCCCCTATAGTTAAATGGTATAACACATCCATGGTAAGGATGAGTTTCCAGTTCAATTCTGGATGGGGGCACCATTGTTATTTTTCATAAAATTTTTTTTTTAGCAAAAGACCAATTAAAACTAAAATTACAATTCCCAGAATTGGTAAATAAATGTCAGGAGAAAAAATTAATTCAGAAATACTTGGTAACTCAGAATTTTCCTTCAAAACCTTGCTTAAGCCAGCTCCAAGAGATGCTCCAACAAATAATTGTGGAGTCATTCCAATTATTGATCCTAGAAAGAAATTTCTAACCTTAACGTTAAATATTGTTGGTAAAATATTTGAAATAAAAAAAGGTAAGCCACCGATAAATCTATAGATTAGAAAAAAAATAAATTCATTTTTTTTAAACTTTTCAGTTAAGTTACTAAAACGAGACGAAAATTTTTCTTCAACCAAATCTTTTAAAAAATAATTTGCAAACATATAAAGAAATGTTGCACCAATAGATAATCCTAATACTATGATTAGGGTTCCTAACCACTTTCCAAAAATAAAACCACCAACTAGAAAAACTGGTGATCCAAAACCTAATAAAAGGACCCAGACTATGGTGCCTATTAAAAAAATAATACTTGATAAAAAAACATTACTATTTTTAATATTCTCTAAAGCATCTCTATTTTCTCTTATTAATTCATAACTTGAAAAATCCTGAAAGGAAAAGTTGTTAAAAAAAATCAATAAAAAAACAAATACTATCAAAATATAGGCAGAACCTAAAAATAGTTTAATTTTTTTTTCTCTATTCATTGATTTTTAACTTATTAAAAATCGCTGTACTTATATATATATATTTGTATAACTACCGAAATTTAACATTAATTTAACAACAATGAAACGTACATATCAACCAAGTAACAGGAAAAGAAAAAAAGCTGTTGGCTTTAGAGCCAAAAAAAAGACCAAGGGTGGAAGAAAAGTATTAAAAAGAAGAAGAGCCAAAGGAAGAAAAAAATTAACAAACGCTTAATGAAAAATAAGATTGTTAGCCTTTCTAAAAATGAGGATTTTAAGTCTATTCTAAGTGGAAATAAAATTTCTAACAAATACTTAACAATTTTCTTTAAAAAACTTTCTGATAAAAATAATAATAGATTAAATATTAGTTTTGTAGCCAAAAAAAAAATTGGAAATGCAGTAATTAGGAATAGAATTAAAAGAAGGCTAAGAAATATTATGAATGAAGCTGTGAAATCAATTAACATTAATCTTAATTACTGTTATTTATTGATTGCAAGAATATCTGTTAGCAGAGATCCCTACGACAAAATAAAAATTGCAACACTAGAGGACTTTAAAAAAATTAAATGACCAATTTTATTAAATTTTTAATGATCAAATTTATTAGGTTTTATCAAATACTTATATCTCCATATCTAGGAAATAATTGTAGATATCTTCCAACATGTTCTCATTATTTTATAGAAAATCTAAAAGAGAATGGAATTTTAAAAGGAAGTATTAATGGATTTAAAAGAATACTCAGTTGTCATCCGATAAAATTTTTGGGTGGTGGAGAAGGATTTGATCCAGTGAAAAAGAAAAAGTAGTTTATGGATACAAAAAATGTAATTGCCGCAATATCTTTGAGTGCTGCTGTAATAATACTTTATAGTCTGTTCTTTGCTCCAGCAGTAGTAGACCAAAAAGATATTTCGAATGATAAAAATATTAGTAGCGAAAATTCTTCAACAGATGCACCGTCATTAGCTCAAGATGAAGAAACAATTAAAATATCTAGAAATGAAGCTTTAAAAGAAAATGATAGAATTGTTTTTGAAAACGATAAAATTAAAGGTTCAATTTCATTGATTGGGTCATCAATAGACGACTTAACTTTTAAAAATTATACAAATACTTTAAATGGAGATGATAATGTTATCTTATTAAATCCTAAACAATCTGATAATGGGTATTACGTAGAAACTGGATGGGCAACTACTAACAAAAATATAGATTTACCAAACTCAAAATCTATTTGGAATATAGAGGGAAGCAAAAAGCTTACACCTAATTCACCAATAAAATTAAGTTGGACTAATAAACAAAACATTAAATTCTTAAAAGAAATAAGTATAGATAAACAATATCTTTTTAAAATCAAACAATCGATTATCAACAATTCTGATAAAACTTATAACTTTTATCCATACGGTCAAATTATTAGAAATGTGGCTCCTGATGTAACTAATTTTTATATTTTACACGAAGGTTTAATTGGTGTTTTTGATGATCAGCTAATTGAAGAGGACTATGACGATATTGAAGAAAAAAAATATTCTAAAAATGCACAATCAGGTTGGCTTGGTATAACTGATAAGTATTGGATTGCTAGCCTTATACCAGAAAAAGACAAGAGTTTTAGATCTGATTTTGATTACAAAAATAAGTTTAGAGCAAACTTTATTGAGACAAATGCAACAGAAGTTGGTGCAAATGAGACTAAAAGTAATTCAATTAGGGTTATAATTGCAGCAAAAGAAGTAAACGTTATAGATGGATATGCTGAGAGTGAAAATATTAACAAGTTTGATTTAGCAATAGATTGGGGATGGTTTTACTTTATTGTAAAACCTTTATTCTTTGCAATTCAATATTTCTTTAATCTTGCTGGCAATTTTGGAGTAGCAATAATAATGATAACTGCTTGTATAAGATTGGCATTTTTTCCACTTGCAAATTATTCGTTTAAATCAATGGCTAAGATGAAAGTTTTACAGCCAGAAATGACGAGACTGAAAGAGTTGCACAAAGAAGATAAGATGAAACTCCAACAAGAAATGATGGCATTATATAAAAGAGAGGGTGTCAATCCAATAAGCGGTTGTCTTCCAATATTTATTCAGATTCCATTTTTCTTTGCAATTTATAAAGTTTTATTTGTAACTATTGAAATGAGACATCAACCATTTTTTGGTTGGATAAAAGATTTAAGTGAAAGAGATCCTACATCCATATTTAATTTATTTGGACTAATACCTTGGGATCCTCCATCTTTTTTACTTATAGGGGTTTGGCCTTGCCTAATGGGTGTTTCGATGTATCTACAGCAAAAATTAAACCCAACACCTCCTGATCCTGTTCAGGCAAAGATATTTATGTTCTTTCCACTATTTTTAACAGTCATACTGGCTCCTTTTCCAGCCGGATTAGTAATTTATTGGACAATCAACAATGTGCTTACAATGGCACAACAATATATAATAATCAAAAGAACGACTGTCAAAACTGTTCAGTAAAAATGGAAATAGAAAAAATTGTACCTAGAGATGGTCCTCCCATCGAAGAAGTAAAAAAATATATAGATAAATATAAAGATGAATTAATCGTCATTAAATATGGAGGAAATGTTTTTATTGATAGAAATATTTTTAATAATTTTATTTCAGATTTAAGTATATTAAATAAACTAGGACTTTCGATAGTAATAGTTCATGGAGGTGGTCCTAGAATAAAAAGAGAACTAGAAAAGTCAAACATTAAATCAAAATTTATAAGAGGTTTAAGAGTAACTGACGAAAAAATTATAAATATTGTTGAAGACGTACTTATTGATTTTAATGAAGATATTGTAAACTCTTTGAGTGAAAAAGATTCTAAAGCAGTCTCAATTAATACAAGGAAAAATAATGTAATTGAAGTTATTCCAGAAACGGAAGAGCTCGGGTTTGTTGGAATACCAAATCAAATTAAGGTAGATATAATAAAAGATATAATTAAAAAAAATTCAATTCCTATAATATCTCCTTTGGGTTTAGATAAAAATAATCAAACATATAATATAAATGGAGATACAGCTGCTGGCGCTATAGCCAAATCCTTAAAATGTAGAAGACTATTGTTGATGACAAATGTAGAAGGTGTTTTAAATAAAGAAAAGAAATTAATTGAAGAGATTTCCTCGTCTGAAATTTTAGAAATGATTAATAATGAAACTATCACAGAAGGTATGATACCAAAGATTAATACTTGTTTAGATGCTGTAAATAATGATGTAACAGGTGTTGGAATTATTGATGGGAGAAAAAAATATTCAATTCTATATGAATTATTTTCAGATAAAGGTGCTGGTACTTTAATAAGAAAATGAAAAACTTAAAAAATATTTTGTTTGATTGTGATGGTGTACTTTATCAAGATTTGGAGTCGGTATTTGGACAAGTAAGCAAAAGAATGACACAATATATATCTGAAAAATTAAAGATTAATTTAGTAGAAGCTAAAGAGTTACAAAAAAATTATTTTCACAAATATGATACGAGTCTTAACGGATTAATGATACATCATGATATTCCTCCTAAAGAGTTTTTACATTTTGTTCATGACATTGATTTATCATTTATGGAAAAAGATGTTGTTTTAAGAAACGAAATTGAAAAATTAAACTTAAGAAAGTTTGTTTTTACTAATGGAAGCAAGGAGCACGTTAAGAATATTACCTCTCATTTAGGGATTGATGATTTATTTGAGGGCATATTTGATATTGTTGATGCAGAATATCACCCTAAACCTGCAGCGAAAGCATTTGATCTGATGGTAAAAAAGTTTGATATTGATCCAAATGAGACAATTTATATCGAAGATATTGCTAAAAATTTATCAATTGGTAAGGAAAGAGGTGCTACAACAGTCTGGTTAATCAATGATGAATATTGGGGTAAAAAAGAATCTCATAAAGACTATATTGACTATAAAATAGAAAATCTCTCTTTATTTTTAAAAGAAATAAGGTTATTAAAAAACTCATAAAATTATGAGTTTAGAAAATATAATAAATGAAGCTTGGGAAAATAGAGATCAAGTAAATCCCTCTTCAGACCAGTCTTTAAAAGACACCATAAATCAAGTGATTGATGATTTAGATTGTGGAAAATCAAGAGTTGCAGAAAAAATAAATGGGGAGTGGATAACACATCAACATTTAAAAAAAGCAATCATGTTAAGTTTTAGATTATATCCAATGGAAAATTTAAATGGCCCATACAGTAGCTGGTACGATAAAGCTCATTTACTGAAAGGTAAAACAGCTGGATGGACGAAAGATGATCACGAAAAAGCAGGCTTTAGGATGGTGCCAAACTCTCCAGTTAGAAAAGGAAGTTTTGTTGGTAAGAATGCAGTTTTAATGCCATGCTACGTTAACATTGGAGCATATATAGACGAAGGAACAATGATAGACACATTTGCAAGAGCAGGAAGTTGCAGTCAAATAGGAAAAAATTGTCATATCTCAGCAGGTTCTGGTGTAGGTGGAGTTTTAGAACCTGCGCAGGCGCTTCCAACTATTATAGAAGATAATGTTTTTTTAGGTGCGATGTCTGAAGTTGTAGAAGGTGTAATTGTAGGAGAGGGATCTGTACTAAGTATGGGAATGTACATAGGACAATCTACAAAAATTGTTAATAGAAAAACTGGAGAAATTATTTATGGTAAAATACCTCCTTATTCAGTTGTTGTACCAGGTTCTCTTCCTGATAAAAATAATTCATCTGCACCTTCTCTATATTGTGCAGTGATAATTAAACAAGTAGATGAAAAAACTAGATCTAAAACTTCTATTAACGATCTCTTGAGAGAATAGTTTTGATGAAAATTATAAATGAACTTCAGTTAGCTAAAGAGCTAATTAGATTTCCAACTGTAACTCCTATAGATGCCGGAATAATGAAATTTTTGGAAAAGAAATTAAAAAAACTTGGATTTAAAACTAAAATTCTAGAGTTCAAAGAAAAAGGAAATGCTCCAGTTAAAAATCTTTATGCAAGATTAGGGAACAAAAGTCCTAATTTTTGTTATGCTGGACATCTTGATGTTGTTCCTGCTGGAAATTTAAGAGATTGGACAGTAAATCCATTTAAACCATCAATTAAAAATGGACATTTAATTGGAAGAGGTGCAAATGATATGAAAAGCTCAATAGCAGCATTTGTGGCTGCTATAAGTGTTTTTGTTGAAAAAAATAGAGGATTTAATGGATCGATAAGTCTTTTAATCACTGGAGATGAGGAAGGTGTTGCCATTAATGGAACCAAAAAAGTTGTAGACTATTTAAAAAAGAAACGAGAGAAAATAGATTTTTGCTTGGTTGGAGAGCCAACTAATCCTAATAAATTAGGTGAAATGATTAAAATTGGTCGAAGAGGAAGTATGAACGGTCGATTAACAGTTACAGGAGTTCAGGGGCATGTAGCATATCCTCATAGAGCAAATAACCCTTCGACTGCTCTAGTGAGAATGCTTAAAGAACTAAAAGATTTACAATTTGACAAAGGCACGAAGGATTTTCAACCAACAAATCTTGAAATTACAAAAATTAATATAAATAATACTGCAGACAATGTAATTCCAGGTCTTGCATATGCTTCATTTAATATAAGATTTAATAATATGCATACTTCAAATTCCATTAAAAAAAAAATTAATAAAATTTTAAAAAAAATATGTAATAAAACTAAATCTAAATATAAAATTGATTATAGTGTTTCAGGTGAAGCTTTTCTTACAAAGCCTAATAGTACAACATTTATGATACAAAATGTTATTAAAAAAATTACTAAAATAAAACCTAAACTTTCAACTACTGGAGGCACATCAGATGCAAGGTTCATTAGGAAAATAGCTCCTTGTTTAGAATTTGGCTTAGTAGGAAAAACTATGCATAAAGTTGATGAGGCTGTCTCGCTAACTGATTTAAAAAAATTGAGTTTAATATACTCAAAAGTTTTAAATAATTATTTTAAGTGAAGACTGGTCTAATCACTTCAGATACTTATAAGAACCATAATACTGGGAATGGCCATCCAGAAAAAATTGATAGGGTTACCGCAATAATTGATAACTTTAAAAAAGTAGATAACAAAAATCTTATATGGAAAAAACCAAGTAAATTTGATGAATTTTTTTTAAATAAAACCCATTCAAAAGACTATATTAATCATGTTAAACAGTCTTTTCCAAAAAAAGGTTTGGTATTTTTAGATGGTGATACAATTATTTCCCCTGGTAGTAAAGATGCTACTAAAGATGCAGTAGGTTCAATTATTACAGCAATAGATGGAGTACAAAATAAAGAATTTAAGAATGCTTTTTGTGCTGTAAGACCCCCAGGTCATCATGCAGAAAAAGGGAAAGCTATGGGATTTTGTATCTATAATAATGTAGCAGTTGGCGCTAATTATCTAATTGAAAAGTATAAATACAAAAAAATTGCAATAATTGATTTTGATGTTCACCATGGTAATGGAACTCAAGATATTTTTTATGATAATGAAAAAGTATTATATGTTTCTACTCACCAATACCCTTATTACCCCGGCTCAGGTTCACATAAAGAAAATGGAAAATTTAATAATGTATTAAATATTCCGCTAGAAGCTGGAACAACATCTGAAGTATATTTAAATGCATATGAAAATGTTTTAAATAAAATAAAACAGTTCAAACCTGAATTTTTGTTATTTTCGGCGGGTTTTGATTCACATATTGACGATCCGTTAGCACAAATGAGATTAGGTACAGAAGATTTTTATAAAATTACCAAAAGAACTTTGGAATATTCTAAATCTTTTTGTAATGGTAGGGTCGTTTCAATTCTTGAAGGCGGTTATGATCTTAAAGCCTTACAAAATAGTACTCAAAGGCATGTTGATGCGTTGATAGAATTTAATTGATAATATTTTTTTAAGTACTAAACACAAATATATGAAATTATATAAGATTAAAAAGTCTGATATTGATAAAAAAGGTAAAGGACTTTACGCCACAAGAGATATAAAAGAAGGTGAAAAAATAATAGATTACATTGGTAAATTAATTACCAAAAAACAAACTGAGAATTCTGACAAATACGATAACAGTAAGCCAATATATTTATTTACAGTAAATAAAAGATATGATCTTGATGGGGATTTTCCATGGAATACAGCTGGCCTAATAAATCACGCATGTGAAAATAATTGTGATTACGATGGTAAGGGGCTTAAAATTTGGGTTAAGGCTGTAAAAGATATTAAAAAAGGCGAGGAATTAACTTGTGACTATGGATTTGGTTATGACAAAGATTACAAACAATTTCCTTGTAAATGTAAGTCAAAAAATTGTTGTGGTTATATCGTAAGAGCAGAATCTAGGTGGAGAATTAATAAAAAATTCTCAATGGGTAATAGGAAAAATTAGTATAAAACTTTTTTTAAAAATAATCCTTCCGCTGGTGCTGGCGGTGCACATAAATTTCTATTTTTGGATTTAATTACACTTGTAAATTTTTTTAATGTCCACTTTTTTTCACCAATATATTTTAAACAACCAACCATTGATCTAACTTGTTGTTTTAAAAATGATTGAGATCTAAAATTTAATTCAATTTTGTTTTTTGTCTTTTTAATTTTAACTGATTTAATTGATCTTATTGGGCTCTTTGCATTACATCCAGATGCTCTAAAAGTTGAAAAATCATGAGTTCCAATTAACTTTTTTGCTGCTTTTTTCATTATCTCTAATTCGAGATTTTTAATAACAAACCATCCTCGCTTATTTTGAAGGATCGGTTTACTTAATTGATTGAAAATAACATATTTATAAACTCTCTCTTTTGCAGAAAAACGTGCATGAAATTTCATATTTTTTCTTTTTATTTTTAAAATTGCTATCTCGTATTTATTTAAAAAATAATTAATTGATTTTAAAAATTTATTTAAATTTTGAATTTTTTCAGTAACATCAAAATGTGCAGATTGCTCAATTGCATGAACACCGGTATCTGTTCTTCCCGAACCAATAAGTGTAATTTTTTCATTTAAAAGATATGAAATTTTTTTTTGAATTAATCCTTGTATAGTTTTGCCTTTTGTTTGTACTTGCCAACCTATAAAAGAAGATCCAACATATTCTATTAGAATTTGATATCTGAACATGTTTAATTCAAATCAGTGCCTTTAATAATTTGACTACCACGCAGAAATTCCTTAGTTTTTTGAACTGTTTTACCTTGTCTTTGTATCTCAATGGTCTTTATTGAATTTTCACCACAACCAATTTCAAAATTATCTGATAAGACATATCCTGATTTTCCACTTAAAATTGATTTTTCTGCTTTTAGTATCTTGTATCTTTCTCCTTTAAATTCAAACCAGCCTCCTGGATTAGGATATAGACCATTAATTTTCCCTATTATTTTTAAATTACTGTCCTCCCAATTTATTTTTCCTTCTTCTTTTTTAATTTTTTTTGCATATGTAGATTTGCTATGATCTTGTTCTTTAAAATGTGCTTTGTTATCAAATATTTCATCAATATTTTGTAGTATTTTTTCAGATGCTAAATTACTTAGTCTTTGAGACAGATCCTCACTATTTTCATTTTCTAAAATATTTATAGAATATTGATTACAGATGGGACCAGAGTCTAAACCCTCATTAATTTTCATTATAGAAATACCTGTTGATGTTTCATTATTCATAATTGCTCTTTGAATGGGAGCTGCACCTCGTAATTTTGGTAAAAGTGAATAATGAATATTTATCCATCCATATTTTGGAATTTCTAAAATATCTTTTTTAAGAATCTGCCCGTAAGCAACAACGATACCTAAACTTATATTTTGTTTATGAAGAAATTTTTTTTCTTCAATATTATCTAATACAATTGGAGTTCTAACAGGAATATTTAATATTTCAGCCATTATATGAACGGGTGACTTATTTAATCTGTGCCCTCTATTTGATGCTACAGGCGGTTGAGTATAAACAACCTCAATATCAAAACCATTTTGATACAATGATTTGAGTATTTGCGCAGAAATTGTGGGGGTACCCATGAAAGCAATTTTTTTGCTCATTAAACAATAATTCTATCAGAAGGATTTTTTCTTTTTGATAATTTTTTAACAATCATTGTTTTTTTCAATTTTGATAAGTAGTCTATAAATAAAATTCCTTCAAGATGATCCATTTCATGTTGTATGCAAGTTGCAAGGAGCCCATCTGCTTTTAAAACTTTACTTTCTCCATTATAATCTAAATATTCAACCTCACAATATTTAGGCCTGTCAACTTCTGCAAAATAATCTGGAACAGATAAACATCCCTCTTCATATGTTATTTTTTCTTTATCTTTGTTGTTAATTTTAGGATTTACAAAATACATTGGATTTTTCTTTCCATCTTTTGAAATATCCATCACTATAATCCTTTTAGGGATACCAATTTGAATTGCTGCTAAACCAATACCATTAGCTGCATACATTGTTTCCAACATGTCATTCATTAACTTTCTTTCTTCATTACCCACAGATGACACTGGTTTTGAGACCTGTCTTAAAATCTCGTTTGGTTCTGTTATAATAGTTTTTATTGTCATGATTGATTAAAGTATTTTAAACTTTTAATGGAAGAATTTCCAACAATAGTTCGTTTCTCAAGCTAATTAACTTTGTTCTATTCATAACTTCAATTATTAAATTTAGCGTTTCACTATTTAATTCATTCAATTCTTTTTCACCAATAATCTCAACTAATTTTAATAAAATCATGCCCAATTCCTTATTCTCTATCATTTTGTCATATTCAGAATTTAATTCAGATTTATATTGAGAGAATTCATCAATTTGATCTATTTGAATTCCATCTGATCTCAATGATTGCAGTAATACAACATCTTTAAAGTTGAAAGAGTAATTTTTATCTTTTTTCATCTTTGACAATAAATTATCAGTTAATTTTTGTGTTTTAGGTAAGCTTTGCTTATTCAAAAAATAATTTAATACCTTTGATTGATGAAAAACTTCATTATTAAACTTAATCTTATTTTTTCTATTTTCTTCAGTAATTAGATTAGTTTGATAGAAATCAGAAAACTTTGCAGGAATTTCTTTTTTATCCATTTTTTTCAATAACTTAGATAATTCATCATCAAATGATTTTTTAAAATTTGAGGTTTCAAAGGAGTTATTCAATTTTGATAACAGTAAAAGTTTATTTTCTAGATTATCTGTTAGTAAAAACCTCTGATACATTAGAGCTCTTCCTTCATAATCTGTTAAATTTTTTAATGCATCTTCATAATTAATAAGGTCATCAATCTCATATTGGAATTTTTTGTACAAATTCAACAAATCGCTTTCATCAAAAATACCTTCACTAGTTGCTTTCTCTAAAAACTTAACCTGATCAATATCACTAAGGTTAAAATCATTTAAATTTTTAAGCAAATTAGAGTTAGACAAATATTTCCAAATAAATTCATCAGACTCTACGGATGGATAATATAAAAAATTCTTATCTGTTTTGTGAGATAGGTGAAAATAAAGAACATTTTCATCAGACAATATAAAGTTATTATCCTCATATCCCATCAATACTTCAAACTTTTGAACAAAAAAATTATTCAAAGGGGCTAGCTCAGAGTTAAGATCAAACAACAACTGAGCCTCATCCTTTTTATCTTGAGTTATTAAACAGTAAATTTTGAAATATGTTAAGTATTCATCAGTTATTAATCTTAAACTATCAATAGAAGAGCATGAATTTTCTATCTTATTTAATGATAAATAGTAATCAGCTATATGTTTTATGAGTCTCTCTTTATCTTTAATTGATGAATTTTTTTGAATAAATTCCTCAACTAAATCAAAATCTTTTTTTTTAATTAGATGATCAAGTGTAAAATTTTCAAATTCGTCTACTGATAGGTTTTGATTTGGAATATAAGAGTTTGTTAATAATGCTACATCCATTAACCTTTCAGAGAAACTTGATAAATTTTTAGAATTAATTCTTTCAAGTAGCTTTTTAATTTCTATTCCATCTGTTTTTGACCACATGTCAAGGTTTAGATCATTTTCATCAGGATCAAATAATCCAGCCAACAAAGCATTTGAAGTATCTAAATTTTGATCTACTACAATATTTTCATCAGAAAGTTTTACTTTGATACCTTCAAGCTTGTTTGTGTTGGTAGATTTATCAACATTATTAGTTGATCTATTTTTGGTAGCCTCTTTTTTTTCTATTTCTGACCAAATTTCTTTAATTTCTTGTGCCTGAGTAGATTGAATAAATATAAAAAAAAATACAGAAATTAAAATCTTACTTAATTGTTTTGAAATTTTCATTTGATAAAATTTTTTCAATTTGTTTATTTGGGGCAGGCAAATTAATCTGATTAATCAATATAAAGCCAAATACAATTATGAAAATGGCTATTATAATTTTTAAAATTATCCTAAAACTAAAAATTTTGTCTTTACTTGTATTTTTTGTAAATTGCATATAATTTAATAATTTCAAAATAAGACATATTTGTGTTTTTTCAATATAGAAACTCATGAAATCAGATAAAAATATTGTATTAATTGGAATGATGGGATCTGGAAAATCGTCAATTGGTAAAATTTTGTCAAAAAAATTAAAATTAACTTTTGTTGATATTGATCAAAAAATTGAAGAATTTGAAGGTTTACAAATATTAGAAATTTTTAAAAAAAAAGGAGAGAATTATTTTCGTAAAATTGAAGAAAAAATATCTTTAAAATTTCTTAGTTCAGAAAATTCTGTAATTTCCTTAGGTGGAGGAGGTTTTATAAATGTATCAATTAGAAAAATGTGTGAGAAAAATTGTTTATCTATTTGGCTAGATTGGAAAAATGAAACAATAATAAATAGGATATATAAAAGCAAAAAAAGACCATTGGCTATGAAGCTTACTAAGGGTCAAATTAACGATTTAATAAAAGAACGATCAAAATTTTATAGTTTAGCAGATCAAAGGATTAATTGTGATAAGTTAGACAAAGTTGAAATTATAAATAAGATATTAGATATTCATGAAAACAAATAAAATTAAAATTAAAACCAGCACTAAGAACTATTCAATTATAATTGGAAGAGATTTAATAGGTAAAATTGATAAAGTCTTGAAAACTAATAGACTAAAATTTGATAAATGTTTGATTGTTACAGACAAAAATATACCCCCCAAATTTAAAAGGCTTTTATACAAAAAGTTAAAAACAAATAAACTTTTTAAAATAGAAATGATAGCATCAGAAAAAAACAAAAATTATAGAGCAATTGAAAAAATTCATGCAATTTTATTTCAAAATAGATTTAATCGAGAAGATTGTGTTATTTCTTTTGGTGGGGGAATAATTGGAGATATAGTTGGGTTTGCATCGAGTACGTTTAAAAGAGGTATAAAATTTGTAAATATTCCATCAACTTTACTGTCTCAGGTAGACTCATCCATTGGGGGAAAAACAGGTGTAAATAATAAATTTGGAAAAAATTTGATTGGAAGTTTTTATCAACCCGATTTAGTAGTTTCTGATATGAATATTTTAGATTCTTTACCAGAAAGAGAAATTATTTGTGGATATGCTGAAATTTTAAAAAGTAGTATTATAGATAGCTTTAATAGCTTTCTTTATCTAGATAAGAATTTAAAAAAAATTTTAAAATTAAAATCACCCTTCATTGAAAGATCCATAATTCAAAGCTGTAATTTAAAAAAAAAGGTTGTGGAAAAAGATGAAAGAGAGAAAAACTATAGAAAGGTATTAAATTTAGGTCATACCTTTGCTCACTCTTATGAGTCAACCTTAGGTTTTTCTAAAAAATTAAATCATGGAGAGGCTGTAATCTTAGGTATTAAAAATGCAGTAGAATTTAGTTTTAAAAAGAAGTTTTTGTCAAAACAAAAATTAAATGGCATTTTAAAGCATATTGATAGAATTGGAATGAAACTAAATATTAGTAACTTATTTAAAAAAAAACATGTAACAGAAATTATGAATTATATGAAAAGTGATAAAAAAAATAATTCAAATAATATTAACTTGATCTTAATAAAAGATTTTGGAAAGATAATGACAGACTTTCAAATAAGCCCATCAAACTTAAAAAAATATATTTCTAATTATTTAAATTAATTTTATTTGTAGAGAATGAATATAATTTTTTAATTCATCTTCTAAAATGTTATAAATAAACCTTGTTGAGTATAGCTTATTTTTTTTCTTTAACTCGTTAGACTCAATTGATAGTAATATATGAAATTTTCCACTTTCATTAGATTTATGATTTTTATGAAGAAATGACTTATCCTCTATATAAACTTTTGAAATACAATCATGCGACAAAATTTTTTTTTCAATAATTTCAGTAAGTTGATTAATATTCATAATATATAGTATTATATAACATGAAATATATTTGCGATTGGAATAATTGTTCTGAAGAAGGGCTTTATAAAGCCCCAAAAGAAAGAGATAACAGTAAAAATTTTAGATTGCTTTGTCTAAATCATGTTAAAGAATTTAATAAAAACTGGAACTACTTTAGCGGAATGAATGATCAACAAATAATAGAATTTCTAAGGTCAGACTTAACCTGGCATAAGCCAACCCAAAGCTTTAGCTCATCTGATAATTTTTTTAAGGTTCTTTGGAGCAATGCCTTGAAAGATGAAATGGATAAATTCAAATTTAATAATGATTTTAATAATATGAATAAGTTTAAATTTAATAATAATGATATAAAAGCCTTTAGTATATTGGGGGTGAGCGCAGGATTAAAATGGGAAAAAGTTCAAGAAAAATTTAAAAAGCTTGTCAAAAAATTTCACCCTGATATGAATTCTGGAAATAAAAAATTTGAAGACAAGTTAAAAGTGATTACTTTAGCTTATACTCAATTAAAAAATACATATAAGGATAAATTTGACGCCAAACATTAAAAATACCCCAGATATTAAAATATCAATTAAACAAACTTTTGGTATTGAAAGTGATATGGAAATTGATGCTTTTTCTAAAACTAGTGAGTACGTTCCAGAAATTGACAAAACGTATAAATTCGATAAGGACACGACTCTTGCAATTTTGTCAGGATTTTCATTTAATAAAAGAGTTTTAATTCAAGGATATCATGGGACAGGAAAATCAACCCATATAGAACAAATTGCTGCAAGATTAAACTGGCCTTGCATAAGAATTAATCTTGATAGTCATGTTAGTAGAATTGACTTAATAGGTAAAGACTCGATAGTAATAAAGGATGGTAAACAAGTTACTGAATTTAAAGAAGGTATACTTCCTTGGTCAATTCAAAATCCAATAGCTCTTGTTTTTGATGAGTATGATGCTGGAAGACCAGATGTTATGTTCGTTATTCAAAGAGTACTTGAGTCAGAAGGAAGTTTTACATTATTAGATAAAAATAAGGTTATTAAGCAAAATAAATTTTTTAGGCTTTTCGCAACAACAAATACTGTGGGGCTAGGTGATACAACCGGATTGTATCATGGAACACAACAAATCAATCAGGGACAGATGGATAGATGGAACATTGTATCTACATTAAACTATCTTAGTTTAGACAAAGAAATGGAAATTATATTAGGTAAGAATAAAAATTTAAATAATCCTAAAGGTAAAGAACAAGTTTCAAACATGATAAAAGTTGCTTCACTTACGAGAAAAGGCTTCATGGCAGGGGATATATCAACAGTAATGAGTCCAAGAACAGTCTTACATTGGGCAGAAAATTCTGAAATTTTTAAAGATATTGGATATGCATTTAGAGTAACATTTTTAAACAAATGTGATGATGCTGAGAAAAATACTATTGCCGAATATTATCAAAGATGTTTTGGGGATGAGCTGCCAGAATCAATGATCAATATTCAAGTTTGATGAACAAAGAGGATAGTATTAAAGAAAAATTTAAACAAGCTCTGCAATCAACTTACAAAGTAATTTCAGACGACTATAA
Source organism: Pelagibacterales bacterium SAG-MED17 (assembly GCA_014654115.1). Taxonomy (GTDB): domain Bacteria; phylum Pseudomonadota; class Alphaproteobacteria; order Pelagibacterales; family Pelagibacteraceae; genus Pelagibacter. The sequence continues at coordinate 51,256 of JACWDO010000002.1, forward strand.
AGTTGTTAAAAATAAAAAAAATGACGAAAAAATTTATGATATTGGAGAAATTGATAATATTAACGATAAAAATCAATTTAAAAAGCTAAGGGCTGAAACAGATTCTGAGGCTTTAAAAAAAAGATTTTCGAGCAAAAAATTATTAGATAAAAATAACCCTCAAAATCCATCGTGTAGGACACTCTATCAACTTGCAGAAAAAGTAAGATATGAATTACTTGGCTCAGAGATGCTAAAAGGAATTTCCAAAAATTTTAAAGATAATTATAAAAATAGACTTCAACATCTTAAACAAGAAAAAATAACAAAGAAAGAAGATACAAATATTATTGATGCATTTGAAATTTATATGACAAACAAATTTTTTAATGTCGAATTATATCCAGAAAATAAAGAAATTCTTAAATTTTGGGAGAATGATTTTAATAAGTCCATAGACAAACACTTTGAATTTTTAAAACAGAATCTAGAAAATCAAGAAGTATATAACGCCAAATTTTCTGAAATTTTAGAAAATATGGACATATTTGAGAATGATGACACAACTGAAAAGGAAAATGAAGAAAACGATGATTCGCAGGATCAAAATAGTTCTAATAATAATGAAGACAAAGATAATAATGACTCTAGCAAAACAAGTGAAGATGAAAATATAAGCCAGGGAATGGATAGTGAGGATGATGTAAATGAGTTTAGACTTGAAGATCAGCTGGGTAGCGAAAATAATGAAGATGCAGAGTCAGAGAATGTAATTCAAAAAAAAAATTTAAGCGTAAGTGACAGAGAATACAAAGTATTTACTACTGAATTTGATGAAGTGGCTAAAGCAGAAAGTCTAGACACAGCTGAAGAAATTCAAAAACTAAGAAAAAATTTAGACCAACAACTTACAAGTTTCCAAGATTTAATTACAAAGTTAGCAAATAAATTGCAAAGACAACTGATGGCAAAACAAAATCGATCATGGGAATTTGATTTAGAAGAGGGATTGTTAGATAGTTCAAAATTACCTAGAATTATTATTGATCCATATAATTCTTTGTCATTTAAAAAAGAAAAAGATTTAGACTTTAAAGATACAATCGTGACACTTTTAATTGACAACTCTGGATCAATGAGAGGTAGGCCAATAACAATAGCTGCAATTTGTGCTGATATTTTATCTAGAACCTTGGAAAGATGCTCAGTTAAAGTTGAAATATTGGGATTTACTACGAAAAATTGGAAAGGCGGTAAAAGTCGTCAGGAATGGAATAGATTAGGAAAAACGAAAAACCCTGGGAGACTTAATGATTTAAGACATATAATTTATAAAGGCGCAGATTCTCATTGGAGACAATCAAAAAAAAATTTAGGATTGATGTTGAAAGAAGGTTTGTTAAAAGAAAATATTGATGGTGAAGCTATAACTTGGGCTTTTAACAGACTAAAAAAAAGAAAAGAAGAGAGAAAAATCCTAATGGTTATTTCAGACGGAGCACCTGTCGATGACTCAACTTTATCAGTTAATTCAGGGGATTTTTTAGAAAAAAATTTGAAAAAAATTGTTAAATTTATTGAAAATAAAAGTGAAGTTGAAATATTAGCTATAGGTATTGGTCATGACGTATCTCGTTACTATAAAAAAGCTATTAAAATTTCAGATGTACAAGAATTGGGTGATGTTATGATAGATCAGTTAAGTGGACTATTTGAAAATAAAAAACTACACTAAATAATAATTAAATCTTTATTAGACCACTCTATTTTAATTTCTGCCCCACCTCTAGTTTCTGAATTCCTAATTAAAAGTCTTGCTTTATTTTTTTCTAATAGAGTTTTGCCTATAAATATTCCCAAACCCAAACCAGCTCTAGTTTTATTTTTAGATTGTAAAGATTTTATATATGGATCACCAATTTTAGTTAATATATCTTTAGGAAATCCAGACCCATCATCTTCTATAGATATCATAGAGATTTCACTATCACTTGTTATTGAAATATAAATATTTTTTTTTGAAAATTTATTGGCATTTCCAATAAAATTTCTTAGTCCATAAACTATTTCAATTGATTTTGAAATTTCAAAAGAATTGTAATTTTGCTCTATATTAATAATAAAATTTTTATCTGATATCTCTTTGAAAGAATTTACAATTTCTTTAATATAGTTGTGCAAAGTAATATCTTTATCTATAAAATCATCCTCGACTATTGGATTTAAAGACAATCTTTTTAATATTTCATTACATCTATCGACTTGACTTACAAGTAATTCAACATCTTTTTTTAGATCTTTATTATTTTTAAAATTATTATATAAATCTTGAGAAATAATTTTAATTGTAGACAATGGAGTTCCTAAAGAATGGGCAGCGGCAGCAGCTTGTCCACCCAATGACACTAATTCATTCTCTTTCGAAATAACTTCCTGAATTTTATCTAATGCATCTTTTCTAACTTTGGACTCATTTCCAAATGTTAATGCAAAGAAACTTAAAAAAATAAGGGCAATAATCAAGGCAATAGGTACTGAATAATAGTAATAAGGACTAAAAATATATTCATTTAGTGGAGAAGGTAGTTCATGGTGATAAAAAGTTAGTAAAATAATTGAAAAAATTGTTAAACATATTAATAAAATATTTGTTTTAATACTTAAGCTATTTGAGGCAAATATACTCGGTATTATTAAAAATATTGAGAAAGGATTAATAGTACCTCCAGTTAAATAAAGTAAAAAACTTAATTGTATAATATCAAGTGTAAGGAAATTTAATGATATTTTTTCTTGTAATTGATTTTTTTTGAAAAAATAAAATAGAAAAATATTACTTAAAACGCCAAGTAAAACTACAATATTTGCTAGAAAAAAATTAAACTCAAATTTGAATATGAAAGCAACAGAATTGATTGTAATAAATTGACCTATTATACCTATCCATCTTAAATTTACGTAGGTAATTTTATTTAAATAGGAAGATTTGGAATTTGAGCTTAACTCCATTAATTAAATATCTAAATTAACTACGTTTATAGCATTATCTACAATAAAATCTTTTCTAGAAGCAACATCACTACCCATTAAAGTTTGTATTAGGTTTTGATCCTTTTGTAAATTTTTTGAGTATTGAACTTGAAGTAGGTTCCTTGTTTCTGGATTTAAAGTAGTATTCCATAATTCCTCAGGATTCATCTCCCCAAGTCCTTTAAATCTCTGAATATTCAACTTAGATTTTTCTAATTGAATAGTTTTTTCAAACTCTTTTGAATTTCTCTTGATTTTTTTTAGATCCTTGGAATTTTTAATTATATAATTTTCGAGATCTTTCTCATCTTTTATGTAAATACCCTTGGAGCCTTTATTAATTTTAAATAGAGGTGGTTGTGCTAAATATACATGGCCTTGTTCTATTAATTTATTAAAAGGAATATTATTAAAGAAGGTTAAAAGTAGCGCTCTAATATGTGAACCATCAACATCTGCATCGGTCATAATTATAATTTTTCCATATCTTAAATCTTCTAAGTCTATCTCTTCTGTTTTGGGATCTAGTCCAAGAGCATTTATCAATGTAACTACTTCATTTGAAGAAATCATCTTTGATAATGACTTTGTTCTTAATTCATTTTGATTACCATTCTTTTTGGCTCCATTTATCTCAGTAAATGTATTTAATATTTTTCCTCTTAAAGGTAATACAGCTTGATATTCTCTATTTCTTCCCTGTTTGGCTGATCCTCCAGCTGAATCTCCCTCTACTATAAATAATTCGGTTCCCTCTTGTTTAGAGTTTTGGCAGTCTGCCAATTTTCCAGGTAATCCAGTGAGCTCTAAAGCCCCCTTTCTTCTTACATTTTCTCTTGCTCTTTTAGCAACGTCTCTTGCTACCGCAGCCTGAATTATTTTTGTCAAAATAATTTTAGAAACTGAGGGATTTTGGTCGAACCAAATTGATAATTTTTCACTTACAATACCTTCAACTATATTTCTTACCTCTGAAGAAACTAATTTATCTTTTGTTTGAGAAGAAAATTTAGGATCTGGAATTTTTACAGATAATACGCAAGTTAAACCTTCTTTTACATCATCACCAGACAAAAGGACTTTATTTTTTTTTAATAAATTTTGCTCGGAAGCATATTTATTTATAACGCGTGTTAATGCACTTCTAAAACCTAAAAGGTGTGTTCCTCCATCTTTTTGGTAAATATTATTTGTATAAGGATATACATCTTCATTATATCCTGCGTTCCATTTTAACGCACATTGTATATCTATATTACTCTTTATTCCCTCAAGATAAATTGGCTTTCTAAATAAATCATTATCATTTTTATTTTTTAAATTTTCTCTGTTTTCATCTAAAAATTCCACAAATTCATTAATCCCTCCTTCAAATTTAAATTCTAGAGACTTAATTTTTTTTTGCGTTAAATCATTAAGTATAATTTTAATTCCTTTATTTAAAAAAGCTAATTCTCGCATTCTTTTTTGAATAATAGAAAAACTAAACTTTGTTGATGTAAAAATATTTTTAGAAGGCAAGAAATTAATTCTTGTACCTGTTTTTTTTGACTTACCTATTACTTTTAAAGGTGTTTTAGTATCGCCATCTTCAAACTCGACAAAATGTTCTTTTCCATCTCTTTCAACATATAATTCTAGTTTTTGTGAAAGAGCATTAACTACTGACACTCCAACACCATGTAAGCCTCCTGAAACTTTATAAGAATCATGATCAAATTTACCACCTGCATGAAGTTGTGTCATTATTACCTCAGCAGCAGATTTTTTTTCTTCCTTGTGAAAATCAACTGGTATTCCTCTACCATCATCTGCAACCGTAATAGATCCATCTGAATTTATACTTACCTCAATTTTTTTACAATGACCTGCTAGCGCCTCATCAATTGAATTATCGACAACTTCATAGACCATATGGTGCAAACCGGTTCCATCATCTGTGTCACCGATATACATACCAGGTCTTTTTCTTACAGCTTCAAGACCTTTTAAAACTTTAATTGAATCTGCTTGATATGTATTTTTATTTGTCATTTTTTTAGTTTTAGGAAAAAATTAATTATAACATTTTTTAATTAAAAAAGGTTATTTATAATTATCACAATTAAATAAAAATCCCAAAAAGACAAGCAAAATCAATATAAATTTGATAAATATATAAATATTATTATTAAATTAGATGACTTTAAATTTTAAGAGAATATTAAGACGAGCTCTTTTATTCCTTCTACAAAAACAGTGTTACTGCTCAACAATAAACTTAGAACCACGATGCCTAAAAGTTTTTTCATATCTATTGGCGTCCATATGGCGTCAAAACTAATCTTAACGTTTATTTATCTTGATGAAAACCCCTGAAAATGGCGGAGAGAATGGGATTCGAACCCATGATAGAGTTTCCCCTATACACGCTTTCCAAGCGTGCGCCTTCAACCGCTCGGCCACCTCTCCTTGATTAACTTTTTCTATAATAGCAAAGTGACGTATTATTAATATGAAATATTTTTTTTTCTTTTGAGATAGTATTTATATAATTTACAACATTTTTTGCTGACTCTTTACCAGGAACGAAATCGTGCCACAAAATAATTCCTCTAGACTTCAGCATTTCAAATGATTTTTCTGAGTCACTTTTAACAATTGAGAAAGTATGACCACCATCAATAAATATTAAATCATATTTGTTAAGAAATAATTTTTCATTAAAATCGAGTGAATTTTGGAAGATTACTTCGATTTTATTTTCATACTTTGTTTTAGAAAAAAGAAATTTATCATAAATACTTTCATTTATTATATTTCTGTATGAAACTTTGTTATCAAATTTATTTCTTTCAATTTTCTTAAGATCTTGTGGGTTTAAAGTTAAAGTAGTTATTTTAGCATTATCTGGAGAGTTTAAAGCCATTAAATATGTGGTTTTTCCACTACAGGTTCCAAATTCGAATATATTATTACTAATTTTACTTAAAGATGAAATAATCCACGCTTCATAGTCTGATGTCATTCCAACAATATTGTTGTTTCCCTGAATACAAAAATTTTTTACAATTACTTCTGATTTAGGTCCATATAATTTTTTATCAATTTGATTATTTAAAAAAATTTGATCTACATGATCTAATTCTACTGATTGTATTTTACTTTTATAAAAAAAATTTTTAATTTTTTTTTTATTTAAAAAATAAAAAAGTATTAAATTCAAAAAAAATAAAGAAAATATTAAAATTTTTGTCATTTTTCTTTTGATATTTTAAGTACTCCAATAAATGCTTCCTGGGGGATTTCAACTTTTCCAAACTGTTTAGATCTTGCTTTTCCTTTTTTTTGTTTTTCAAGTAATTTTCTTTTTCTATCGGTAGCTCCTCCGCCATGAATTTTCGTTAAAACATCTTTTTTAAAACCTTTAATTGTCTCTCTTGCAATAATCTTTCCACCAATTGCTGCTTGAACTGGTATCATAAAGTTGTGTCTTGGAATTAAGTCTTTTAATTTTTCACAAACTTCTCTCCCAGTTTTTTGAGCAAAATCTTTATGTATCATCATAGCTAAAGCATCTACTGGTTCTGTATTTACTAAAATACCCATTTTGACAAGATCACCCTCTCTATGGTCTATAATTTCATAATCAAAACTAGCATATCCACTTGTCATAGATTTTAAACGATCATTAAAATCAAATACTATTTCATTTAATGGTAATTCATAATTTACAACTGCTCTACTTCCAGAGTAACTTAAGTTTGTTTGGATTCCTCTTTTATCTTGGCATATTTTCATTATAGGTCCAAGATACTGGTCAGGAGTAATAATTGTAGCTTTAATCCATGGTTCCTCAATAAATTTAATCAAAGTTGGATCTGGTAAACTTGATGGGTTTTGTAAATCTTTTATCTCACCATTGTTCATATGGATCTTATATACAACGCCAGGAGTTGTAGTTAATAGATTTATATCAAATTCTCTTTCAAGCCTTTCTGTAACAATTTCTAAATGTAATAAACCTAAAAATCCACATCTAAAACCAAGTCCTAAAGCTGAAGAAGATTCAGGTTCAAAAGAAAAGCTAGCATCATTTAATTTTAGTTTAGCTAGTCCATCTTTTAGTTTTTGATATTCAGAACTATCCACAGGAAACAATCCACAGAAAACCACAGGTTTACTTGGCTTAAAACCAGGCAGCGTTTCTGTTAAAGGTTTAGATGCATCGCAGATTGTATCTCCAACTTTTGTTTCTGATAAAACTTTAATTCCTGTTGTTATAAACCCGATTTCTCCTGAGTTAAGATCATCAATGTCCTTGGGTTTAGGTGTAAAAACCCCAACTTTTTCTACAAAATATTCCTGATTTGTAGACATCATCTTAATTTTCATATTTTTTCTAATTTTGCCATCAATTACTCTGACTAAAATGACTACACCTAGGTAAGTGTCATACCAACTATCCACCAATAAACACTTTAGTTTTTCATCTTTTTCACCTTTTGGTCCTGGTAAAACTTGAATTATTTGTTCTAAAATTTCATCTATACCTTCACCTGTCTTTCCAGAACATGGTACAGCATTAAATGTATCAATACCTATTACATCTTCAATTTGTTTATTCGTTCTATCTATATCAGATGCTGGTAAGTCAATTTTATTTAGTACTGGAATGATTTCGTGGTTAATATCGAGCGCCTGGTATACATTTGCTAATGTTTGGGCTTCAACACCTTGGGTACTATCTACAATTAATATTGAACCTTCACATGCATATAGGGATCTACTTACTTCATAACTAAAATCAACATGACCTGGAGTATCTATAATATTTAAAATATAATTTTTTCCATTTTTAGATTTATAATTTAATTTTACTGTTTGGGCTTTTATTGTTATCCCTCTTTCTCTTTCAATATCCATTGAATCTAAAACTTGAGCTTTCATTTCTCTATCTGTTAAACCACCACATTTATGAATAATTCTATCAGCAATAGTGGACTTACCATGGTCAATGTGAGCAATGATTGCAAAATTTCTAATATTATCTATTTCAGTAGACATTTAAGATCTTATTTTTGCCCCAGATTTAGTCTCAACAGTTGAAATAATTAATTTATTAATTTTTTCAAGATCACCCTCTTCTAATGTTTTTTCAGATGATTGAATTATTACATTAAGAGCTATCGACTTTTTACCATCTGGAATATTTTCACCTTCATAAATATCAAAAATTTTAATTGATCTTATTAAATTTTTGTCAATTAATGATATAATTTCTATTAAGTCTTGTGCTTTAAAACTTTTATCTACTACAAAGGCAAAATCTCTCTCTGATTTTTGATAGTCAGAGTACTCAAAATTAGATTTTTGATCTTTAAGTTTCACTTTATTGTCTTTTAAATTATCCAGATAAATTTCAAAACCAACTAATCCTTCAGTTTTTATATCAAGCTTTTTAATAATACTTGGATGTATGTCTCCAAAATAAGCAACTGGGTCAGTATCATCCTTGTCAAGATAGACAGAGCCAGATTTACCTGGGTGATAATAAGAAGGAGATTTATCTCGTATTAAAATACTTTGTCTGTCATATCCAGCTTCTACTAGTGTCTGAATAACGTCCTTTTTTATATCAAAGACATCAACTGGTCTTTCTTTTTCGTTCCAGTTTAATCTTGATATTTTTCCTGATTTTATTGCACCAATTACTGTCAGTTGCTGCCCTGGCTCACTATCTTTAAAAATTGGGCCAATTTCGAAAAGTGAAATATCTTTAAAACCTCTATCTAAATTTTTCTTTAAGTAAAAAGTCAAATTTGGAAAAATTGAATTTCGCAAAACATCTAAATCTGAACTTATTGGATTTACTATTTTAATTTCTTTTAAATTTTCTTTGAAAAGATTATTTATTTTCGAATCTGTAAATGACCAGGTTACAGTTTCAAAATAACCTTTTGATGCTACAGAGCGTTGTAGAAAATGAAAGAGTTTCTGCTGTTTATTTAATGTATCTTTTATTCTTTTTTTTTCAGGCTCTAATGTTTCTATATTTTCATATCCTTTAATTCTTACTATTTCCTCAACTATATCAATTGGTTGAATTATATCTGGTCTCCAAGTAGGTATTTTTAAATCTAATTCTAATTTATTCTTAGAAACTTCAAATCCTAAATCAGTTAAAATTTCAATTATTTCACTATCCTTTACTTTAAAACCAGTTATTTTTTCAAATAAAGAAATTTTGAACTTAATTTTATTTTGTTCATACTTACCTATTTTTTTAATATCAAATTTACTTATTTTGCCTCCACAAATCTCTGAAATAAGTTGAGCAGCTTTTGTTAAGCCTAATTCGATTGATTGAGGATCGATCCCCCTTTCAAATCTAAATTTTGCATCTGTATCAATATTTAGAAGTTTTGAAGTTTTTCTGATAGATCTTGGTAGAAAATATGCAGATTCTAATAAAATATTTTTAGTATTAATTTCAGTACCAGAACGTGTACCTCCAATTATTCCTCCTAAGCCCAAAACTCCAGACTTATCAGAAATAACACACATATCATCCTCCAATTTATATTCCTTACTATCAAGGGCTTCAAAAGTTTCACCTTTTTTCGAATTTCTTACTATAATTTCTTTATCAATTTTATCTGCATCGTATGCATGTAGAGGCCTATTTAAATCCAACATCACATAATTTGTGATATCAACAATTGCTGAAATTGGTTTTTGACCAAGTGATAAAATTTTTTCTTTCAGCCATTGTGGGCTTTCTTGATTTATAACCCCTTCAATTAAACAACTACCAAATATAGTACAACCTTGATTTTTATCTTTTGTAATTGAAACTTTAATTTTTTGAGATCCATTTTTTTTGATGTTTTTAAGTGAAATTTTTTTTAATCTGCCAGCTCCAGCAGCAGCAAGATCTCTAGCTACACCTCTTACCCCAAGACAATCAGGACGATTAGGTGTTATAGACAAATCAACAACTTTTTCGTTATTATTATTAAAAAAATTTTTACCTATTTTATCTGAATAATTGCTTGATTTTAGTTCTGTTATTCCCTCACTTTCTTCTGATAAATTCAACTCAGACTCAGAGCATAGCATTCCGTAAGAAGTTACTCCTCTAATTTTGCTAACTGTAAGTTTCATATTATTTTTTGGAATTATAGATCCAGGACCAGCATAAACAGTCAAAAGATCTTTTTTTGCATTTGGTGCTCCACATACAACTTTAATTGTATTTTGCCCACCAATATCAACATCACATACTCTAAGTCTGTCTGCATTTGGATGCTGTTGAGCATTAACAATTTTTGCTACTTTAAAATTGTCTAAATCTGAACTTAAGTTATCAAAACTCTCAACTTCAAGACCAACATCTGTTAATTTTTCAATTAACTCATTATCTTTTTTTTTTGTATCAAGATGGTCCTTTAGCCAACCTACTGTAAATTTCATCTGCTCAGGCCTCTATAATTTGATGGTACATCTAATGGATCAAAACCGAAATGATTAAGCCATCTATAATCAGTCTCAAAAAAAGCTCTTAAATCGTTTATACCATACTTGAGCATTCCAAGTCTATCTATGCCAATCCCAAAAGCGTAACCTTGGTATTTATCTGGATCTACTTTAACATTTTTAAGTACATTTGGATGCACCATGCCACAACCTAGAATTTCTAACCACTTGTCTCCCTCACCAATCACTATTTTTCCATCTTTCATCTCATAACCAATATCCACTTCTGCAGATGGCTCAGTGAAAGGAAAGTGACTAGGTCTAAATCTCATTTTAATTTTATCCACTTCAAAAAATGATTTTATAAAATAATTCAAGCACCCCTTTAGATGACCCATATTGATATTTTTATCAATGTGAAGGCCTTCAACTTGATGAAACATCGGAGAATGGGTTTGATCACTATCAGATCTATATGTTCTGCCTGGTGCTATAATCTTAAAGGGAGGATTTCCATTTAACATTGTTCTAACCTGTACCGGAGAAGTGTGGGTTCTTAATAATAGTTCTTTGTTATTATCTAAATAAAAAGTGTCATGCATATCTCTCGCTGGATGATTGTCAGGCGTATTTAATGCAGTAAAATTATAATGCTCATTCTCTATATCTGGCCCTTCTTCAACACTAAATCCAATTTCTGAAAATATTGATGATATCTCGTCAATTACTTGTGAAACAGGATGTATTTTTCCTTGATTAAATTCTCTTTCAGGTAAGGTTACATCTACTTTTTCATTCTCAAGTTTAGAGTTAATCTCTTTTTTGTCAATTTCTTGAAGTTTAGAATCTATTTTTTCTTGTAGCTCATCTTTTATTGAATTTAAGTCAGATGCAAATTTTTTTCTTTCATGAGTTGGCAAAGATCCTAATGTTTTAAAAGAATTAGAAATTTTACCATTTTTACCGAATAAGTCTGTTTTTATTTGATTTACACTTTCAATATTTAAATCACCGTCTAATTTTTTCAAATACTCGTCTTTAATTTTTTTAATATCGGACATGTTTGTAGATTATTTGTTAACTCTAGAAAAACAAGAATGAATATTAATTCAATGCTGCTTGAGCTTTTTTAACTATAGTTTTAAATGCTTCAGGATTATCATAGGCAATTTCAGCAAGTATTTTTCTGTCAATTTTAATACCTGATTTGCTTAAACCATTTACAAACTTAGAATAAGTCATACCCTCTAATCTTACCCCAGCGTTTATTCTTGTAATCCATAGTGATTTAAAATCTCTTTTTTTATTTCGTCTATCTCTGTAGGCATATTGCATGGCTTTTTCCATTGCTTGTCTTGCAGCTCTAATGGTGTTTTTTCTTCTTCCCCATTGACCTTTAACAGCTTTCAATACTTTTTTATGTTTTGCTCTACTTGTTACGCCTCTTTTTACTCTTGCCATATTATCCTCTTAGGTTGTACGGCATATAAGATTTTACAATCTTGCTATCTTGTTTTGATAGCACCGTAGTTCCTCTTTGTTTTCTTATCTGTGAATTAGTTCTCTTTATCATACCGTGTCTTTTACCTGCTTGGGCAGTTATAACCTTTCCTCTAGCAGAAATTTTGAATCTTTTTTTTGCAGAACTTTTTGTTTTTAATTTAGGCATAATTTTTGAGGGGTTATACAAATATTGTTATTAATTTACAACTAGAAATAAAGCTTATAAAGGCTGGATAACCATGATCATTTGCTTGCCATCAAACTTTGGTTGTAGTTCAACCCGGCCTACAGTCTCCATATCTATTTTTATCTTGTCCATTAATTCACGTCCTAAACTAGAATGCTGAAGCTCTCTACCTTTAAATCTTATTGTAAATTTTACTTTATCACCTTTTGCGATAAATTTTTGAGCATTTTTTATTTTAAAAGAATAATCGTGAACTTCAGTAACTGGTCTTAATTTAATTTCTTTAAGTTCTACCTTTTTTTGTTTCTTTTTAGCTTTATTTGCTTTTTTTTGGGCATCATATTTATATTTTCCCATATCCATAATTTTGCATACAGGTGGTTTCGCATTCGGAGCAATTTCAATTAAGTCTAAACCTTGCTCTTTAGCTCTATCGATAGCATCGTTTAAATTTAAAATTCCTAGGTTATCACCATCACTTGCAATAACTTGAACATCTTGCGAAGTGATTCTATGATTTGTTCTTGGACCTCTTGCTTTTGTTCTTCTCTGGAAATAGTTTTGTTTAAAATCTGCCACTAAATTGAAGGTGCCTTGTTAAGAGCAGAATATTTTATTAAGAATTCTTTTAAATCCATAGTTTCTTGTTTATTAGAATCCAATCTTCTAATAGTTACTGTGTTACTGTCAACTTCTTTTTTTCCACATATTAGTAGCATTGGTACTTTAGTTAATGAATGTTCTCTAATTTTATAATTTAGATTGTGGTTTTTTAAATCTACTTCAGAAGTTAGTCCTATTTTTTTTAACTGAATGTTAACTTGTTTTGCATAATCATCAAAATCACTTGAGATAGGTATTACTATTGTTTGAATTGGGCAAAGCCAAAAAGGTAATTTTCCAGAATAATTTTCAATTAAAATTCCAATAAATCTCTCTAAAGATCCAAATAATGCTCTGTGAAGCATAACAGGAACTTTTTTATTTCCATCACTATCAACAAATGAAGCACCTAATCTTCCAGGCAAATTAAGATCAACTTGTAAAGTTCCACATTGCCAATCTCTTCCAATGGCATCTCTTAAAACAAATTCTATTTTAGGACCGTAGAAAGCACCCTCGCCCTTATTAATAGAATATTCTAATTTTGTTGCTTTAATTGCTTCTAGTAAAGCTGCCTCTGATTTATCCCAAACTTGATCATCACCAACTCTTAACTCTGGTCGGTCAGAATATTTTAAAATTACGTCTTCAAAGCCTAAATCTTTGTAAATTTCTAAAATTAGATTAGTTACAGTCAAACACTCCTCGGTAATTTGTTCCTCAGTGCAAAAAATATGTGCATCATCTTGAGTAAAAGCTCTAACTCTCAACAGCCCATGAAGAGCTCCAGATGGTTCGTACCTATGAACCTTACCAAATTCTGACATTTTTAGTGGTAGATCACGATAACTTTTTAAGCCTTGATTAAAAACCTGAACGCAACCTGGACAATTCATTGGCTTTATAGCAAAGACTTTTTCATCTGGTGTTGTAGATGTATACATATTTGCACCAAATTTTTCCCAGTGTCCAGATTTCTCCCACAGTGATCGATCCAATATTTCTGGAGTATTTATTTCTTGGTATCCTGCTGTTTCTTGTTTCATTCTCATATAGGAAATAAGTTTTTGGAATAAGTTCCATCCTTTTTGATGCCAAAATACAGATCCTGGGCTTTCTTCTCTGAAATGAAATAAATTCATCTCTTTTCCAATTTTTCTATGATCTCTCTTTTCTGCTTCTTCAATTCTATTTAAATAATCATCTAATTCTTTTTGAGTAGACCAGCTAGTACCATAAATTCTTTGCAACATCTCATTTTTAGAATCTCCTCTCCAGTAAGCACCGGAGACTTTTGTTAATTTAAAATATTTACCAATTTTACCAGTTGAGCTTAAATGAGGACCTCGACATAGGTCATGCCAATCTCCATGAAAATATAAAGACACTTCTTGTCCCTCAGGAATACTCTCTATTATCTCAGCCTTATAGATTTCTCCTTTTTGCTTAAAGTGTTTAATTGCATCATTTCTTTTCCAAACCTCTCTATAAGTTTTTTCATCTCGATCTACAATTTCTCTCATTTTATTCTCAATTTTTTCTAAATCTTCTGTTGTGAATGGTTCTTTCCTTGCAAAATCATAATAAAAACCATCTTCAATAACTGGTCCTATTGTAACTTGTGTTTTTGGAAATAATTCTTGAACAGCCATAGCGAGTATGTGAGCAGTATCATGTCTAATAGTCTCTAATCCCTCTTTATCTTTTGATGTAAATATCTTAATTGAAGAATCTTTTGAAATATTGTGGTTAAGATCTTTTAATTCTCCGTCGACACTGATTAGTAAAGCCTGCTTAGAAAGAGATTTACTAATTTTTTCTGCAACCTCAAAGCCTGAAATATTTTTTTCAAAATTAATTTTTTTTCCGTCTGGTAATGTTATATTTGGCATTAATTAAATAGTTTTTTGTATTCTGAATAAGTAGAAAAACACATTTTTTCAACATTAAATTTTTTTACTGCGTTTTCTCTTCCTAAAATACCCATTTTATACAGTTCATTTGGATCCATATTCATGACTTTTATAATTTTTTCAGATAAGTCTTCTGAGTTTCCTGCTTCAAATAAAACGCCAGTTTTTCCATCTATTACAGTTTCATTAGATCCACCTAAGTTACTTGCAATAATCATTTTTTGCATAGATTGTGCTTCGACTGATACTCTGCCAAATGCTTCAGGCTCTATTGATGCAGAAATGACTATATCAGAAATTTTATAGGCTAGTGGCATATTTTTGCAATGGTCTATAAATCTTATTTGTTTTGTAAGCCGGTATTGTTCAACAAGTCTAATTAGTTTTTTTTTATAAAGGTCCCGCCCCTGATCATTACCAAGAATAACTGCAATGAAAGAGTCATTACCTAAGTGAATATTTATTTTGTTTAAAGCTTCTAAAAACATTTCTTGGCCCTTCCAAGCAGTAAGCCGTCCGGGTAATAAAATTATTTTTTTACCAACAATCAATTCCCAAGATTTAAACAGATTGTCTTCATCTGTTTCAAGAGTAGTAGTATTATCATAATAATCTGTGTTAATACCTCTAAATATTGAAAGTAATTTTTTTTTATCAGATAAATATTCTGAATAGTTTTCTTTGATATGTGAAAATATAAAATTTGATCCAGCAATTATTAAATCAGATCTTACCATCACAGAGTTGTAGAATTTTTTAAGTTTACTTTTGAAATTATAAGTTCCATGGAATGTTGTAACAAATTTTCTTCTTGTGATTTTTGTTGCAATTAAACATGACCAGGCTGGGGCTCTACTTCTGGCATGAACAATATTTATACCATTTACTAAAATAATAATTGAAATAATTATAGAGTTGAGAAGAATAAGTATTGGATTTTTGGATTGGACTGGGAGTCTGATAACTTTAACTTTTTTTTTATCAATAAACTTTAATAATTCTCCACCGCTTGTTATCAAATACGATCCAACATTATTTTCTGGTAAATAATGTGCAATATCATAACAACCAGTTTCAGCCCCTCCGTAACCTAGTTTAGGAATTACTTGAAGGACTTTTAATTTAGACTGCATGTGGTAATAATATTATATACTTGGTCAACATAATTACTTTATATGAAAAAATATAAATTTCTAAGAATTTCTAAATATAAAAAACTAAGATATATAGCAAATAATTATAAAAAAAATCTTTACATAGTTTTTTTACCTGGTTTTGCATCCGATATTGATGGAGATAAACCAAAGAAATTTTTAAAATTTGCCATTCAAAATAAACTTGGATTTTTAGCTTTGGAATACTTTGGTCATGGAAGGTCATCAGGAGAATTTACAAGAGGTAACATCACTAAATGGTCCAACGATGCAAGAATTACTATTAAAAAAATTGTTAAAAACAACGATTTTGTATTAATTGGATCTAGTATGGGTGGGTGGATTTCAATGTTAATGTATAGATATTTTAACAATCAAATTAAAGGATTTTTAGGAATTGGATCTGCTCCAGAATTTCTTACGAGAATAATGTGGAAAAAATTCCCAAAAAAAACAAGAGATGAAATCCTCAGAAAAGGAATTGCAAAAATTCAAAATGGTGAATACGAATATTTAATAACAAAGCAACTTATTTTAGATGGGAAAAGGACAAAAAATAAGGTGCTCAACAAAAAACTTCATAATATTATTCCAATTACTATGGTTCATGGGCAAAAAGATGAAGTGGTGCCAGTTAAATACTCAAGAATGGTTTTAAAAAATTTTCCAAAAGCTAAAAGAAAACTTACAATAATTAAGAATGGTGATCATAGCCTATCCTCAAAAAAAAATTTAAATATTATTTGCAGGGAGCTTAAAGAAATAATTAAAGAGATTAACTAGCTTTTCCAACTATACTTTTGTGTGAAATAGGATTTTCAAGCTTATCTAACATTTCTTTAGGGCAAACCTGTAGAAAGTTATTTATTTCATTATCAAAATTTTTAATAATATTTTCTGATAAAAGTGAACCAGTCTCCTCTGTATGTTTTTGGATTAAACTTTTTAAATAATTCTTCCAGTATTCAGTTTCAGGTATTTGCCAAACAATTGACTCTGGATTGGCTTTTTTTGCAAATTGGTTTTGAGGATCATATACAAAAGCCATTCCACCTGTCATTCCAGCTCCAAAGTTATCTCCCACATCTCCTAATATTATAATTGAGCCTCCAGTCATATATTCACATCCATTAGAGTCACATCCTTCAATAACGGCAGTAGCTCCAGAGTTCCTTACTGCAAATCGTTCTCCAGCTTGTCCAGATGCAAAAAGATATCCCGAAGTTGCTCCATAAAGTACGGTATTTCCAATAATTGTATTTTCATTTGATATCAAATTACTTTCATCTTGAAGTTTAATCACAATCGTTGCGCCAGATAGACCTTTAGCTACATAATCATTGGCATCACCTTTTAAAATTAATTTAAGTCCTTTTATTCCAAATGCGCCAAAAGATTGGCCTGCTGATCCTTTAAAATTAAGAGAAAACTTGTTTTCATCTAATTTATTA
Source organism: Pelagibacterales bacterium SAG-MED17 (assembly GCA_014654115.1). Classification (GTDB taxonomy): domain Bacteria; phylum Pseudomonadota; class Alphaproteobacteria; order Pelagibacterales; family Pelagibacteraceae; genus Pelagibacter. The sequence continues at coordinate 68,534 of JACWDO010000002.1, forward strand.
TTTCCATATTTTTTGTATAAATTGTAAGAAATTCTTGTTCCAACTGCTCTATCAGTATTCTCAATTTGGTAAACTTTATCCAATGGTAATTTTCTATTTATTAAACTTTCGATTTCAGGCCAGATCTTTTGGTCTAAAGTATCAGGGACTTCATTTATAATTGGTTTTTCGCAATATCTTTTATTTTTTCCTGGATCAGCTTGTACAAATAATGGGTTTAAATCTAAGTCATCTAAATTTGGTGAACCTTTGCTTACCTGTCTTAATAAGTCTGTTCTACCAATTACATCATTTAGGTTTTTAAATCCAAGAGATGCTAAAATTTCTCTAACTTCCTGAGCGATAAAAGAAAATAGGTTTACTATTTTATCTGGTGTTCCAGTAAATTTCTTTCTCAATTCTTCATCCTGTGTACATACACCTACTGGGCAAGTATTTGAATGACACTGTCTTACCATGATACATCCCATTGCTACTAAAGCAGTCGTAGCAACTCCAAATTCCTCTGCTCCCATCATTGCTGCAATAACAACATCTCTACCAGTTTTAATTCCACCATCAGTTCTAAGAGTAACTGAGTGTCTAAGTTTATTTAAAGTAAGCACTTGATTAGCTTCTGTAAGCCCCATCTCCCATGGAATACCCACATATTTTACACTAGTTTGAGGTGTAGCACCGGTTCCACCTGAGTGTCCTGAAATTAAAATTATATCTGCTTTAGCTTTTGCAACTCCTGCAGCTATTGTTCCAATACCTGATGAAGCAACAAGCTTTACACCCACTCTAGCATTTGGATTAATTTGTTTTAGATCATAAATAAGTTGGGCTAAGTCTTCTATAGAGTAAATATCATGATGAGGGGGTGGTGAAATCAACGTCACACCTGGAGTAGAATGTCTTAATTTAGCAATTTCATCAGTTACTTTAAATCCAGGGAGTTGTCCGCCTTCACCTGGCTTTGCACCTTGAGCCATTTTTATTTCAATCTCATTACAATTATTCAGATAATTTATAGTGACACCAAATCTTGCTGAAGCAATTTGTTTAACCCTAGAGTTCGCGCTATCACCATTATCAAGTATCTTAAATCTTTTTTCATCTTCTCCACCTTCGCCACTACACGAGGCTCCTTTTATTCTATTCATACCCATTGCAAGAGTTTCATGTGCTTCTTTAGATAAAGCTCCATGAGACATACTTCCACTTCCAAACCTTTTCATAATTTGAGTAATGGGTTCTACCTGATCAATATCAATTGATTCTTGAGATTTAAAATCTATTAAATCCCTAAGGCTAATTGGTTTTAAACTATAAATACCTTTGGTATATTTTTTGTAAGCATCGTATGAATTAGCTCCCACAGCAGATTGCAGTAGATGAATTAATTTTCCTTGATATTGGTGTGTCTCTCCATTTTTTCTATATCTATATATACCTCCAATAGGTAAAATATTTGACTGAATGTCAAAAGCATCTTTATGAATAGCTCTTATTTTTTTTTCAATTCCTGTTAGGCCTATCCCAGAAATTTTTGATACTACTCCAGGAAAATAATCTTTTACAATTGTTCTACTCAATCCAACTGTTTCAAAATTACAACCTCCTCTATAAGAACTTAAAACTGATATTCCCATTTTAGACATTATTTTTAATAGGCCAAAATTTACTGATTTGATATATCTAGAAACACACTCGTCAAAAGAAAATTTTCCAAAAAGTCTTTTTGAATGTCTTTGAAATAAACTATCGAATGCAAGGTAAGGATTGACTGTTGTGGCACCTACACCGATTAATGTTGCAAAGGAATGTGTGTCTAATGCATCTCCAGTTTGAACATTAATTGATATATAGCCTCTTAAGCCTAATTTGATTAAATGTGTATTTATTGCTCCAATACATAATAGCATTGGCATTGGTAATCTTGTTTCAGATATCATTTTATCTGATAAAATTATTTGTGTAATACCTTCTCTTACTGCCTTTTCAGCATCACTTTTTAAAGTCTCAATAGACTCCTCTAAAGTTTTATTTTCATCAAAAGTACAATTTAGAACTTTAAAATTTCCTCCAAAATAGGTTAGAAAATTTTCAAATTGTGAATTTGATAAGATTGGACTATCTAAGACATATATGTTTTCCTCAGTAAGATCAGTGAAATCAAGTATATTTCCAAGGTTTCCAAGTCTCGTTTTTAAACTCATTACTTTGTTTTCCCTCAAAGAATCGATAGGAGGATTGGTTACTTGACTAAAATTTTGTCTAAAAAAGTGATAAAGCGGTCTATATTTATCAGATAGTACTGCTAGAGGAGTATCATCTCCCATAGATCCTGTTGCTTCTTTTGCATCTTCAGCCATAGGGTGAAGAATTAATTCTAAATCTTCCAAACTATAACCAAAACAGTGTTGAATTTTTTTTAAATCAGATCCAGAGAACTCACTTTTTTCATTTTTAACTAAAAATTTCTTATCAAGATCAATTATTTGATTATTAAATTTTTTATATTCTCTAGATAAATAATTTTTTATTTCATCATTTGTAAAAACTTTGCCTTTTTCAATTCTAACTCCAAGCACTTCTCCTGGGCCCAATCTTCCTTTAGAAACAATTTTTTTCTCATTCAAATCAATCATCCCTGTCTCTGAACCTGCAAATAATAGTTTATCCCTTGTAATAGTATATCTTAAGGGCCTTAGTCCATTTCTGTCACTCCCTACTATAACCCACTCATTATCTGTAGCAGCTATAGCTGCAGGACCATCCCAAGGCTCCATTGTACTATTTAAAAAATTAAATAATTGTTGATGATCCTTTGAGAGAATTTTACTTTTCTTCGACCATGCATCAGGCAACAACATGAGTTTGGCCAAAGGTGCAGAATGTCCAGAAATATTTAGAAGTTCAAAAACATTATCTAAAGAAGCAGAATCAGAATTGCCAGCTGGAATTACAGGTTTTAAATTTTCTATATCTTCAAATAATGGGCTAGACATTTCTTGCTCATGAATTTTCATCCAATTAATATTTCCTTTTAAAGTATTTATTTCTCCATTATGCGCTAAGGATCTAAATGGTTGTGCAAGGTCCCAACTTGGTGCAGTATTAGTTGAAAATCTTTGATGAAATATTGCATATCTTGAAATGAACCTTTTGTCTTTCAAATCTAAATAAAAATCAGAGAGCGACTCTGCTAGAAACATACCTTTATAAATTATAGATTTAGAACTAAATGAACATATATAGAAATTGTTTAATTGATTTTTAAGAGCCTCTTTTTCAATCTTTCTTCTTGTTTCGTACAATAATCTTTCTAAATTTTTTCCAGTAATAGACTTGTCATTATTTGTAAAAAGAACTTGTGTAATTTCTGGTCTAGTTAATTCTGCTTTTTCACCTAAGACAGATGGATCAACTGGAACTTGTCGCCATCCATATATATTAAAATTTTTTTTTGTTAGTTCACTTTCTACAATAGTTCGACATTGTTCTTGTCCACTAAAGTCATTTCTTGGTAAAAAAATCATTCCAACACATAAATCTGAGTTGTCATGTTTGTGTCCAGTTATTTCAATTTTTTCCTCAAAGAAATCTTTTGGAATTTCTATATGAATTCCAGCTCCATCACCTGTCTTTCCATCAGCATCTATTGCGCCTCTATGCCATACAGCCTTTAAGGCTTGAATTCCATATTCAACTACTTTTCTTGATTTAAGCCCTTCAGTTGATGCTACAAGACCTACCCCACATGCATCATGTTCCATTTGTTCGTTATAAACATGATTTTTCTTTAAGAGTTCACGATTTTTTTTATAAATATCCATTATGCAACCTTCATTTTTTGTTTTGATTGCAAAAAACTATCAATTGAAGTTGCTGCATCTCTTCCATCTTTAATTGCCCATACAACTAAAGAAGCACCTCTAACAATGTCACCTGCTGCAAAGACACCAGGTATACTTGTTTCCATAGTATCAAAGTCAGTTTTTATTGTTCCCCACTGAGAAACCTGAAGTTTTGGTTCTTGAAATAAAACTGGCAAATCCTCTGGATCAAACCCTAAAGCTTTAATTACTAAATCAGCATTAATTTCAAATTCTGCATTCTCTTGAGCTACCGGTCTTCTTCGACCACTTTCATCTGGCTCTGTTAATTTCATTTTATCAACTAATAAACTATTTACTTTATTAGTTCCTTTAAATTCCTTTGGATTACTCAACCAAATAAATTCAACTCCTTCTTCTTCTGCGTTACCTACCTCCCGTGCAGAGCCAGGCATATTTTCTTTGTCTCTTCTATATAAACATTTGACCGATTTAGCTTTTTGTCTAATAGAGGTTCTGACACAATCCATTGCTGTATCCCCACCTCCTATTACAACCACATCTTTTCCTTCAGCATTAAGAGTTCCATTATCAAACATTTCAACTTTATCACCTAATCCTTTTCTATTAGATGCAGTTAAAAATTCCATTGCTGGGAAAATGTTGCTTAAATCATTTCCAGGTAAATTTACTTCTCTAGGTTTATAAACTCCAGTAGATATTAAAACTGCGTCGTGTTTTTCTCGTATCTCTTCAAGAGTCGAATCTTTTCCAACCTCAAAATTTTGAACAAATTTTATTCCACCTTCTTTTAGAAGTTTAATTCTTCTTTCAACAACATGTTTTTCTAATTTAAAATTTGGAATTCCATATATAAGTAAACCACCAGCTCTGTCATAACGGTCATAAATTGTTACTTGATATCCTTTTTTTCTAAGTTCCTCACCACAGGCTAATCCAGCAGGACCAGCTCCAACTATTCCAATACTTTGATTACTTTCGTTAATAATATTTATAGGTTTTACCCACCCATTTTCCCATGCCTTTTCAGTGATATATTTTTCAACTGAACCAATAGTAACAGTTCCGTGACCAGACTGTTCAATTACGCAATTTCCTTCGCATAACCTGTCCTGTGGACATATTCTTCCACATACTTCAGGCATATTATTTGTGCTTTGAGATAAATGATAAGCCTCCTCATATCTTCCCTCGGCGGTCAGCTTTAGCCAATCTGGAATATTATTGCTTAAAGGGCAATGTACTTGGCAAAAAGGAACTCCACATTGGGAACAACGGCTTGATTGCTCTTTAGCTTTTTCATGAATAAATTCGTTATAAATTTCACCAAAATCTTCTTTTCTCTCAATTTTATCTCTTTTAGGTGGATTTTGTTGACCTATATCTACAAATTTGAGCATTTTATTTGTCATAACGTTGAGCTTATAACCTATATTTAATAATCAATAAAGTATTACTAGGTAATATATACTGACATATATTTAAAAAAACCATTTATTTAGTGTTCTTTTTAATTTTGACACATTAGATATGCATATTTTAAATTGCTTTATTTGGACATTGTTTTGTCTATTTATATAAATCAAAAATGATTTCTAAATATATTGAAGCCACTATTTTAGCGCTTGTTCAAGGATTTTCAGAATTTATTCCTGTTAGCTCATCAGCACATTTAATTATAATTTCTAAACTATCAAACTTTAGTATTAGCTCACTGCAACTAGATATTAGTCTGCATCTAGGGTCACTTTTGGCGATAGTTTTTTATTTTAGAAGAGATTTATTAAATCTTCTTAACAACAAGTCATTATTATTGCTAATTATATTAGGCTCACTACCATTGGTGATATTTGGATTTATATTCTACTCAACAGGCTTAGTAGATCATCTTAGAAATTTAAAGGTAATTGCATGGACAACATTGTTATTTGGAATTCTATTGTTTCTTGCAGATAGAACAAAAGTTAAAAATACAATTGATAATAATTTAAATATTAGGAATATTTTAATCATCGGTATTTTTCAAATTTTAGCAATTATTCCTGGAGTAAGTAGGTCTGGTATAATAATTACAATTTCGAGGTTTTTAAAATTTGATAGAGTTGACTCATCTAAGATTTCTTTCTACTTATCTATACCTGCTTTAGCAGCTGCAAGTGTATTAAGTATAAAAGATGTTATGAATTCAAATTTAGATTTAAATTTCATTTTTATTTATTCAATTATTTTTTCATTTTTAATTTCATATTTTACAATTAAATATTTTTTAATTTATGTAAAAAATTTTAACTTAAATATTTTTGTATATTATAGAACCTTTCTTGCTTTTATTCTATTTTTAATTGCTTATAGCTAATTTTTAGTACTAGGTGAAATTTGAGAAGAAATTACTGCAATCAATATTAATAAACAACCAATCATATTATTTGTAGTTAAAAATTGATTAAGAATAATCCATCCTGCTATAGCAGCAAATACTCCCTCTAATGAATAAATAATTGCTGCTGGTGCCTCTTCTATATTTTTTTGTGCAAACATTTGTAATGTAAAGGCTATGCCACCTGATAATGCTCCTGCATATAGAATTGAACTACTTTCCATTAATATTTTTGAAATATTTATTTCTTCAAAAATATAAGAAAAAATTATTGAAAGTAGCGCAACAAATAAAGCTTGAAGTGAAGCGTAAAACATGGGGATATCAAATTCTTCCATAAACTTACCTGCAAAAATTATGTGCAAAGCCCAAAATAAGGAGCACAATATAACCAAACCATCACCTAACATTATTTCTGAGTTAGAAAAATCACTCAAAAGGTATACACCAAAAATACAAAGACCAATTGCAGGCCATATACTCCAGTGAACTTTTTTGGAATAAATAAAGAATAGTAAAATTGGAACTATAGGAACATAAAATACTGTAAAAAAAGCAGCATTTGCAATGTTTGTGTACTGAAGAGCAGTTTGCTGCAAAAATGTTCCTAAAAAAAGTGACACTCCCATGAAAACTAAATATTTCATGAAAAGTTTTGATTTTGAGAGTATCTCTAGTTTAATTTTTTTTCTTTCAAAAATTAGGGCAAGCGGTAAGATCGTTAAAAACCCTATAACAAATCGTGCTGCATTAAAAGTCAATGGACCAATATTATCCATACCGGTATCTTGTGCAATGAAGGCCGTTCCCCAAATAAAAGTTGTAACTAGAGCACAGATCATTGAAAGAGATTTTGTCATTTTATTTATTAAGATAGTTTTATTTTATTAATTTATTCCGTTTATCTTACAAGAGCTATCAAAATCCTCTTTGTTAATATAACATCCAGACATTCTCCTCACTCCATTAAACGATCCTCTGCCATGGAGTATTCGCCAGTTATTAAATATCAAAAGTTCTCCAGGTTTTAGTATATGTCGCCACTGGTAGTCTCTATTGTTAGCAATAAGATCAAATGTTTTTATTGCTTCATAAAACTTTAATGTTAATTCTTTTTCAAATCTAAATGGGGCTCGATCATAGTTATTAAAACTAACTTGAACAATTTCATTTTTTTCATTTAATTTAAATATTGGTCTTTCAGCTTCAAGATAAACTCCATCACCAATATAATTTCCCTTAACATTTATTTTTGTCATAAAGTCGTACATTAACTGATTTTCTTTTTTAATTATTTCTGCAATTTTTAATCCATCAACCATTATTGATTCACCGCCCTTTGCATCATAATCGCAACATAGCAATAATTGTAATCCTGGGGCATCATTGCTATAGGTTGAGTCTGTATGAGGCCTTAGCTCTTCTTGGGTATATGCGCTATCAGCTTTGTTTTCATCAGACTCAAAGCTCCACAATCCTCCAAATATTGAATTTCGTACGTAACCAATCTTATTAGCAATTGTTTCAACAGTTTTTAAATTTGTATCACAGTTTTTAATTACTAAAAATCCATAATCATGAAGATTTTTTAGGAAATTTCTAAATCCTTCATTAGATAAAATTGAATTATAATCTATAAAAATTTCTTCTTTTATTTCACTAGATTTCCAGATTTTTAAATTAGATCTAGCTTCTTTTTTTTGGTTTATTTTATTATTAATTAGAAATTCAGATGAATATTTTACTGGTTTTTCTAAGTCGGGCCATGAAACACTCAAATATTTTCCATTTTCAATTATTTCAGCATTTTTTATTTTTAATTTTATATCTAATGCTGCAGTGTATGTTTTTCTTTGACTGGACCTTTTATCCCAATTTTGCTCATCTTTTGCATGATCTCTTAGCCAAATATTAGGAAAAATTTCGGAATTTTCTCCATTAAAGTGAACGTGCACATCATCTGCTAATATTTCAATTTTAGTAATCATTTACTTAAGTTATATGCGAAATTAGATCCAAGATTATTTTTTAATTCGTTGTTAAATTTGGCAGCCTCAGCACCATCTATGATTCTATGATCATATGAGAGTGATAATGGAAGCATGGTCCTTGGAACAAATTTACCATCAAGGAATACCTGTTTCTTGTAACTTCTACCAACACCAAGTATAGCAACTTCAGGGAAGTTAATTATTGGTGTAAAAAATGAACCACCTATACCACCTAAACTTGTTATAGTCATTGATCCACCAAAGAACTCTTTTTTATCAATTTTAAGATTTCTACAATCATCACTTATTTTTTTTAACTCTTCGCTTAGATCATTGATATCTTTTTGATTGGCGTTTCTAATTTTAGGGACCATAAGTCCATGTTGAGTATCAACTGCGATACCTATATGAAAATAATTTTTAAAAGTAATCTTTCCGTTATCTATATCGTCAATTGATGAATTAAATGATGGAAATTTTTGTAGCGAAATTACCAATGCTTTAATAATAAATACAAGAGGAGTAATTTTTATTTTTTCTCCTGTATAGTTATCTTTTATTGAACTTCTGAATTCTTCCATTTCTGTAATATCAGCCTCATCATGGTTGGTTACATGTGGAATGTTTGTCCACGAATTTACTAGATGCGGAGCTGCTATTTTTTTTACTCTAGGAATATCTTTAATTTCAACTTCTCCAAAATCTGAATGTTGGTATTCACTTTTAATAATTTTTTTGTTTTGTATTTCACCAGTGTTCTGAGACTGATTAATTTTAGATGAGACAAAATCTTTTAAGTCTTTTTCAACAACCCTACCTGATCTCTCTGTTCCTTTAACTTTATTTATGTCTACTCCTAGTTCTCTAGCAAATTTTCTTATATTTGGACTTGCAGATATTTTGTTGGATTGATCAGACATTTACATTTTTGTTGGCATAGGTTTGTTTTTATCAATTTTATACTTTTTAATTGCATCTTCAGCATACTTTGATGTAACAAGTTGTTCATTAGCTAAAACACTAAGGCTATAAGCAACTATATGTTCTTTATCTACTTCAAAAAAATTTCTTAGATTTTTTCTTGTATCACTTCTTCCATACCCATCAGTACCTAATGAATAAAAACTCTTTTTTGTGAAAGGTCTTATTTGATCAGCATTTATTCTCATATAATCAGTAGCTGCAAGGATAGGACCTTGTTGTTTGCTTAAACATTCCTCTACATATGATTTTTTATTTGTTTCAGCGGGGTTTAGAAGGTTTAATCTTTCAACTTCCATTCCATTTTTTCTTAACTCATTAAAACTAGTAACACTCCAAACTTCACTATCTACTTGATATTCTTTTTTAAGGATATCTGATGCAGCCATCATTTCTCTAAGTATTGTTCCTGATCCTAATAATTGAATTTTTGCATCTTTAGAACCTGATGTATCTTTAATTTTATACATCCCCTTTAAAATTCCATCCTCACAATCTTTAGGCATATCAGGATGAGAATAATTTTCATTCATTGTTGTAATATAATAAAAAATATTTTCATTTTTTTCATGCATCCTTCTTAGACCTTCTCTAAAGATCACAGCTAATTCATAATGAAATGTTGGATCATAAGAAATGCAGTTAGGAATTGTTGATGCCAATAAATGACTATGCCCATCTTGGTGTTGAAGACCTTCTCCTGCAAGTGTTGTTCTTCCTGCTGTCGCACCAATTAAAAAACCTCTTGCTTGGCTGTCTCCTGCTGCCCAAGCAAAATCTCCTATTCTTTGAAAACCAAACATAGAATAAAAAAGGTAAATTGGTATCATTTCAATATCATGATTTGTGTATGCTGTTCCTGCTGCTATCCAAGAAGACATAGAACCAGACTCTGTAATTCCTTCTTCTAATACTTGACCACTTTTTTCTTCTCTGTAAGATGAAAGTTGTGCGGAATCTTCTGGCTCATATTTTTGACCTTCATGAGCATATATACCTATTTTTTGGAAAAAACCCTCCATTCCAAATGTTCTAGCCTCATCAGGAATAATCGGAACCAATTTTGGTGCTACGTTTTTATCTCTTAAAAGATTAGTCAACATTCTAACTAATGCCATTGTTGTTGACATTTCTTTTTCTCCTGTTGATTTCTTCATAAAATCAAAAATATCTTTACTTGGAGCTTTAATTGGTTTTGAGTAGGATGTTCTCTCTGGAATGAAACCACCTAGTTCTAACCTCCTTTTTTTTAGGTATTTAATTTCTTCAGAATTTTCATCTGGTTTAAAATATTCGATATTTTTAACTTGGGAATCTGTTAAAGGAACATCAAATCTATCCCTGTAATACATCAAATCATCTACATCTAATTTTTTTTGTTGATGAGTAGTATTTACACTCTCACCACTTTTTCCCATGCCATAACCTTTTATGGTTTTAGCTATTATAACTGTCGGGCTTCCTTTGTGATTAACTGCTTTATCATAAGCAGCATAAACTTTATGAGGATCATGACCTCCTCTATTCAACCGCCAAATGTCAGTATCTGACATTGATGAAACTAATTCTGCAGTTTCGGGATATTTACCAAAAAACTTTTCTCTTACATATAATCCATTTCTTGCTTTAAATGCTTGATATTCGCCATCTACAGTCTCATTCATTATTTTTACCAAATGCCCAGTCTTGTCATTTGCTAAAAGTGAATCCCAATAAGATCCCCAAATAACTTTTAAAACGTTCCAACCACCACCTCTGAAAATACCCTCTAATTCTTGAATTATTTTTCCATTTCCTCTTACTGGACCATCTAATCGTTGTAAGTTGCAATTAACAACGAATATTAAATTATCTAAATTTTCACGCGCCGCCAAACCAATTGCACCAAGCGACTCGGGCTCATCCATTTCTCCATCTCCAAGAAAAGCCCAGACTTTTCTTCCTTCATCTTTAATTAATCCTCTATTAATAAGGTATTTCATAAACCTTGCTTGATATATTGCTAGCATTGGACCGATACCCATTGATACTGTTGGAAATTGCCAAAAATTTGGCATTAGCCAAGGATGAGGATATGATGAAAGTCCACCAGTCTGTACTTCTTGTCGAAATCTATCTAACTGCTTTTCATTCAATCTTCCTTCAAGAAAAGCTCTTGCATACATGCCAGGTGCACTATGTCCTTGAAAATAAACTAAATCACCTCCAAATTTATTATTTTTTGCTCGCCAAAAATGATTCATCCCAACATCATACAAAGTTGCGGCTGATGCAAATGTTCCTATGTGACCACCAAGCTCAGGATACTTTTTATTTGCTCTAACTACCATTGCAGCAGCATTCCATCTAATAAGTGATCTTAATTTACGTTCTATATTTTGATCTCCCGGAGATCTTTTTTCTTCTTCAGGAGGTATAGTATTTACATATGGACTAGTCTGAGTATGTGGAATTTTTGATCCAGCTTTATAAGATTGATCAATCAATTGTTTTATTAAAAAATGAGCTCTTTCCGAACCATCATTTTGTAATACTGCACTTAAGGAGTCCAACCACTCTTTGGTTTCAATAGGGTCGATATCATCATCACTATTGACCATTTTAACTTCATTAGTCAATCTTGTTTGCTTAATTTGTTTAGGTTCTATAACTTTTGTTTCAAATTTTGTATCGGTTTTGGTAGCAGTTTCTGCTTCTTCTATTAATTTCTCTGTTGATGGAGGAATTTTTTCATCTAAAGTTTTAGTGATTTCCTCATTTTCATCTTTTTTGTCTGAAGATAGAGTGAGTATCAAATCACCTTTTGAAACTTTATCACCTATTTTTACTTTTATATTATCTACTATGCCTTCATAATTAGATGGTACTTCAACACTTGATTTATCACTTTCTAAAGTTACGACAGGGTCATTTTTACTGATTTTATCGCCTTTTTTTACAAGTACTTCGATTATTTCAACGTTTTCAAAATCTCCTATATCAGGAACTAATAAATCTAGATTCATTTTTGTAATATATATATATCAATATTTGCTAAAAAAATAATTTACATTATTAATTATGTATAAAAACTGTACAAATTGCGCCTGTAGCTCAATTGGATAGAGCGCTTGGCTACGGACCAGGAGGTTCTGGGTTCAACTCCTAGCAGGCGCACCAAAATGAAAGGATAAATGAAAATATCACTTGAAAAATCTGTAATATATTTCTTTTGTTTAGTTTTATTATTTATACTAATTATAACAATAATTCTTTAATGAAAAAAAAATTTGAACAACTAAGCAATAAGCCAAGCTACATGAAGCATAATGGTGGTTTGTTATTCAGATCTATTACAAAGAAAAAATTTGAGTTTAAAACTAAGATTATAAAAACACACCTAAACAAAGCTGGGATAACTCATGGTGGTTATATTTGTACAATCATTGATGCTGGTGCAGGAACTTCTTGCCATCATGCAAGTGGTAATAAACCATGTGTAACTATTTCATTGGATATAAAATTTATAGCTCCCTCAAACCTTGGAGACGAATTATTAGGAACAGTTGAAATTCAAAAAGTTACAAAATCAATGGTATTTATTAATTGCAAACTTAAGTGTAAAAATAAATTAATTGCAAGTGCAGTTGGAATTTGGAAAATTTTAAGAAGACCACTTCCAAATGCTGGGTTAGGTGGATAGATTTTATTTTCTTAATTGAACGACAAATATTGGAAGAACTAAAACTAAACCAATAATTGACGAGCCTAAACCAGGTGCAATAAATAATAATGAAATAATTCCTAAATACCATCTTTGAAACGTAGGCACTGATTTAAATAGATAGCCTGTAAATCCAATTCCAATTAACCCAATTCCAACCATTGCAGATATTAATGTTACAAAAAAATCATAAAAATTAAAACCTTGAGCAACTAATAACAATGATGGGGAATAAACGAATACAAAAGGCACAAGAGCTTTTGCAATGCCTAGCCTAAAAGCTGTATTGCCAGTAGTAAAAGGATTTGATCCAGCTATTCCAGCAGCAGCATATGCTGCCAGGGCAACAGGTGGGGTTATGTCTGCTAATACACCATAATAAAATACAAAAAAGTGTGAAACAATAGGCTCTATTTGTAATTGAGTAAGAGCAGGAGCGGCAACAGCAACTAGTATGATATATGTTGCGGTAGTTGGCACACCTGTCCCCATAAATATGCAGGAAATTGCAATTAAAATAAGCGAAAAAAATAATGTTAGATCAGCTAAAGAAAAATAATCAAAAGGTAAAAAGTTTAAAAAGAAACCTCCAATATCACCAGCCGTTTGAATTACCACATAACCTAATCTAAAACCAACACCAGTTAGTGTAACTACACCAACTATAATTCCTATTGATGTTGCGGCTGCTCCAACAGCTAAAGTATTCTTTGCACCTCTAGCAAGACAATCAAACAAATCATTAAAAGTAAGTCTATTTTTTTTTCTAATAAAACCAATAACGATACATGCAATTATTCCATTTACTGCCGCATAATCTGGAGTACGACCAATTAAAATTAAATATACCAAAATAAATAATGGAACTATTGCAAGCCAATTGTCTTGTATAATTTTTAAAAATTTAGGAACTTCACTTTCATTTAAACCTCTAAGTCCTAATTTTTTTGCTTCCAAATGAACCATTACAAATATTCCAAAATAATGAAGCAATGCTGGAATTAACGCAGCCGCTAAAATATCTCTTAAAGGTAATTCTAAATATTCTACCATTATAAAAGCAGCAGCCCCTAGAATAGGTGGGGTTATTTGTCCACCAGTAGATGCTGTTGCTTCTACAGCTCCAGAAAAATGTGGGGGATATCCAACTTTTTTCATTGCAGGAATTGTTAAAGATCCAGTTGTTACTGTATTTGCAATTGAAGATCCTGATATAGTCCCAAGAAATGCTGAAGAAAAAATTGCTACTTTTGCTGGACCGCCTGAATATCTTCCAGCTATTACCATCGCTAAGTCAATAAATAATTGTCCCAATCCTATACGTGTTGCAAGCACACCAAATAAAATAAATAAAAAAACATATTGAGCCATAACTCCAACAGCAATCCCATAGATACCTTGATTGGTTATATAAATATGATTTACAAAACCGGCCCAGCTACTGCCTCCATGTTTTAAAGCTCCAGGAAAAATAGGACCATAAAGTGCAAAAATCATAAATATTACGCATATTAATGGCAATGTGTATCCAATAGATCTTCTTGCTGCCTCAAGGGTTAAAATTATAAGAATTGATCCCATGATAACTTCCGTGCTTGATGGATTTCCTACTCTGCTGGCTAATATTTCAGGAGGTAATAAGGGCAAATAAAGTGCGGTTATGACAACTAAAATTGAAAAAATAATATCTATTATTGGAACTTTTCTTTTTGATTTGTCATCAGAAAAACTTTTCCAATTATAAAATAGGAATACTAGACCAACTACAAAAGAAATATGAATACCTCTATGAAGAATATCTCTAATTGTTCCAAATCCTGAAGCATAAAAATGATAAATTGACATTGCAACTAATGCAACAAACGTCAATGATTTAAGAAAATTTTTTAGTTTTCTTTCGTTGCTTTTTATTTCAAACTTTTCTTCAAGTTTTGAAACCTCTTCAGGGGAAATATTAAATTGAGACATAATAATGCCCTAGATCTTTATATCTAGGGCATGATATATATAGTATACTTATAAAATTAATTTATAAGTCCTGCTTCTTTATAGAACTTTTCTGCACCAGGATGTAACGGCACTCCTACTCCAGAAAGAGCTGATTCAGGTGTTATTGTTTTACCTTTGGCATGACCAACATCCATCAACTTTCTAGACTCTTTATTCCACAAAGCTTTAGTAATTTGGTAGATAAGTTCATTATCTTCTTTTGCAGAAGTAAACCATTGAGCGCCTACTGCTACAGTATTTACTTCATCAACACCTTCGTAAGTTCCTGAAGGAATTGGACTCTGCGAGAAAAAACCGTATTTTGAAGTCAATGCTTTAGCTCCTGCTCCATCGATAGGAACTAATTTTACATCAACTGCAGATGCTAATTCAACAATCGCTCCTGTTGGAAAACCTGCTACAACAAAAATTGCATCAACTTTACCATTTCTCAGTGCATCTGTAGCTGCTTTACCTTTTAAAGCTTCAGCTTTTACATCGCTAGTACTTAAGCCATTTGATTCTAAAATTAATTTAGCGTCAACATATGTACCAGACCCAGGCTCATCGAGTGAAACTCTTTTACCTTTTAAATCTTTGACAGAATTAATATTACTTTTTTTAAGAGCAACTAAATGAATGTGTTCTTGGAAAAGTGCTGCAATAGTTCTTAATTCTTTCGCTGGTTCTTTTCCTTCCATAGTCCCGGTACCAGTGTAAGCCCAATAAGCTACATCAGACTGTGCAAATCCTGAATTTCTTAAACCTGAGATAATTGCATTTACATTATCTACTGATCCTCTTGATGAAACAGCAGATGCAATTAAGTTTGGAACTCCACAACTTCCACCTTTGCCACATTCTCTTGATCCTGGCGGTTTAGAAATTGCGTTAGCTATCATTCCACCAACTGGATAGTAAGTATAAGCTGTTCCTCCTGTACCAATTGTAAAAAATTTTAGTTCTTGAGCAAACGATTTACCTGACAAACCAAGTGTCAGAAGTAATATCATTAGAGAACTTTTAAATAAGTTTTTTATCATTTTCTCTCCAATTTATTAGTTATTGATACTATTTAATAGTAATCAATTATTATTGTCTATATAAATTTAGAAGTATTTATGGTTTTCTAAGTTCATCCAAATTTTTAAATTCATTTAAAATAGTTGGATTAATAAGTGCTTGAATATTTTTTATTTTACTACCCTCTATAGTGTTTCTAACTGCAATCTCAACTATTTTTCCATTTTTTGTTCTTGGAATATCTGATACTTCAATTATTTTTTTTGGTACGTGACGAGGAGATGCATTTAAACGAATAGCTTTTTTGAGTCTTGACACTAGGTCTTCGTTTAATGTTTTGAGCTTCTTAAGTACTATAAATAATATAATTCTCACATCATTGTCCCATTGCTGTCCTACAACTATAGATTCTTTTACCTCTTTAAACTTATCAACAACGGAATATATCTCCGCAGTGCCTAATCTAGCCCCTCCAGGATTGAGAGTAGCGTCTGATCTACCATAAATTATATATCCACCATTAGATTTTCTTTCTGCATAATCTCCATGATGCCAAACATTTTTGTATTTTTCAAAATAAGCAGACTTATATTTTTTATTATTTTTATCGTTCCAAAAGTAAATTGGCATCGATGGGAATGGTGATTTACAGACTAATTCACCTTTTTTGTTTATTAAGGATTTTCCCTTATCGGAAAAAACGTCCGTATTCATTCCTAATCCATTATTCTGAATTTGACCTCTATAAACTGGTGAATATATATTTCCTAATACAAAACATGATACCAAATCTGTTCCACCTGCAATGGATGCTAAATGAACATTTTTTTTTATATTTTTATAAACATAATCAAAACCATCAGAGGATAAGGGTGATCCAGTAGAACAAATAGTTTTTAGATACTTTAGTTTATATTTATTTTTAATCTTTATGTTAAGCTTTTTTAATTGGTCTATGTACTTAGCGCTTATACCAAATAGAGAAATTTTTTCTTTCTCTGCTATTTTGAATAATAAATCATTTCTTTTATGCATTGGAAAACCATCAAAGAGGACAATAGATGCTTTTGATGCTAAAAAAGTCATTAACCAATTCCACATCATCCATCCACAAGTAGTGAAATAAAAAATATTCAAGCACTTATTAATCCAACTAT
>JACWDO010000020.1 GCA_014654115.1 Pelagibacterales bacterium SAG-MED17
GTTGGTGGAAGAAAGATTCCTGATCCAGCATTAATTTTATCTATTATCAGACAAGAAAGTGAATTTGATACCTCTGCTAGGAGTAGAGTTGGTGCTCAAGGATTAATGCAACTTATGCCTTATACGGCAAAGACTGTATCAAAACAAGCAAAGTTGGGATACTCGAAGTCTAAATTAACAACTGATCCTGAATATAATATTAATTTAGGATCACATTATATTGCGGGTTTAATTAATCAGTATAAAGGGTCCTACCCATTTGCGACTGCTGCATACAATGCCGGACCTAAGAGAGTAAAGTATTGGAAAAAAATTAATAAGGATCCTCAAAAAAAACAGATTGATTATGTTGATTGGGTTGAGCTTATTAAATTTAAAGAAACTAGAAATTACGTGCAAAGAGTTTTAGAAAATTACAACGTGTATAGGTACATTTTGTCTCAAAAGCCAATTTATCTAAAAGATTTCTTCAAAAATCAAAACCTGTATTAATGGCGGAAGAGAAGGGATTCGAACCCTTGGAAGGATTGCTCCTTCGGCAATTTAGCAAACTGCTGGTTTAAGCCAACTCACCCACTCTTCCGTTGATACATGTGTAACTTGAAATCATTGAATATTCAATATTAATCAAGTAATTTCTTGCAAATATGAAAAACAAATACTCTATTTTTTCACTGATAAAAAATGCTTTTTCGCAGCATCAAAACTGGAAACAAGCTTGGGGCAATCCTGAACCTAAAAAAGAATATGATGCAGTAATTGTCGGAGGTGGTGGGCATGGGTTAGCCACAGCATATTATCTTGCAAAAAAACATAACATGAAAAATATCGCAGTTTTAGAAAAAGGTTGGATTGGCGGAGGTAATACTGGGAGAAATACAACAATCATAAGATCAAATTATTTATGGGATGCTAGTGCTGGATTGTATGACCATGCTTTAAAACTTTGGGAAAATTTATCTCAAGAATTAAATTATAACATAATGTTTAGTCAACGTGGAGTTATGAATTTAGCACATAATCTGCAAGACGTTAGGGATTTAAAGAGAAGAACTCATGCAAATAGGTTAAATGGAATAGATGCTGTTTGGTTAGATACAAAGGAAGTTAAAGAATTTTGTCCAATAATAAATACCTCTCCAGATATAAGATATCCTGTACTTGGTGGAACTTTACAAAAAAGAGCTGGAACTGCAAGACATGATGCTGTTGCATGGGGTTATGCAAGAGGTGCGGATGAAATGGGGGTAGACATAATTCAGAATTGTGAAGTTAAAGGAATAAAAAGAAATGGAGACCAGGTCGAAGGGCTTGAAACTACAAAAGGATTTATCAAAACAAAAAAAATTGGCGTAGTAGCCGCAGGTCATTCAAGTGTAATTGCAAATATGGCTGGATTGAAATTACCCCTTGAAAGTAAACCATTGCAAGCATTGGTCTCAGAACCAGTTAAGCCAATAATAGACACGGTTGTTATGTCTAATGCTGTTCATGCTTATGTTAGTCAATCCGATAAAGGAGAATTAGTAATTGGAGCTGGAACAGATGCTTACATATCTTATACGCAAAGAGGAAGTCATGATGTAGTAGAAGGCACTTTAAAAGCTATATTAGAGCTGTACCCTATTTTTAGTAGAATGAAGATGTTAAGACAATGGGGTGGTATTGTTGACATTTGCCCGGACGCAAGTCCCGTCATTAGTAAAACTAACATAAAAGGTCTATATTTTAACTGTGGTTGGGGTACAGGAGGTTTTAAAGCAACACCTGGATCTGGCGATTTATTTGCTCACACAATTGCTAATGATGAGCCACATAAATTAAATGCAGCATTTAATCTAAACAGATTTATAAGTGGAGATCTTGTTGATGAACATGGCGCAGCAGCTGTAGCACACTAATGTTTATAATAAATTGCCCATATTGTGGAGAAAGAGACCAAAGTGAGTTTTCGTGTGGTGGTGAAGCACACATTGTAAGACCCAAACAACCTACGGAGTTAAGTGATGATGAGTGGGCAGAATATTTATTTATGAGAAAAAATATTAAAGGTGTTCAGTTTGAAAGGTGGAACCATATTCATGGATGTAGAAAATGGTTTAATATGATTAGGGACACATCAAATGACAAAATACATGCAGTTTATAAAATGGGTGAAAAACCTCCTGTAATTTAAATGACAAAATATAGAATTAGTAAAACAAGATTTGTTGATCAAACAAAAACTGTTTCTTTTACTTTTGATGGAAAATTATATCATGGTTTTGAAGGTGACACTCTAGCCTCTGCACTTCTTTCAAATGGCATTCATTTAGTTGGTAGAAGTTTTAAGTATCACCGTCCTAGAGGAATAATGTCGTGTGGCTCTGAGGAACCAAATGCAATATGCCAAATAAATGATAATACTGATTTAACCGAACCTAATGTAAGAGCTACAGAAATAGAGCTTTATGAAGGATTGAAAGCATCTAGTCAAAATTGTTGGCCAAGTCTTAACTTTGATATAGGGGGCATTAATAATTTTATATCACCATTTATACCAGCAGGCTTTTATTATAAAACTTTTATGTGGCCTAAAAGTTTTTGGAAGAAAATTTATGAACCATTAATAAGAATGTCTGCTGGCCTTGGAAAGTCACCTACTCTACCAGATCCAGATATATATGATCATAAGCATGAACATTGCGACGTGTTAGTTATAGGAGGTGGAATTTCTGGAATTATCTCAGCAAAAATAGCTGCTAAAAATAATCTAAAGACAATATTGATTGACGATAAAAATGTACTGGGTGGATCAACAATTTATCAAAATAATAAGAATTTTCTCATAGACAATAAAAAATCAAGCGAATGGTTAATGAAGGAAATCGCTGAATTAGAAGAAATAAAAAATTTAACAATAAAAACAAGAACAAGTTTGGCTGCTTATCATAGTTATAATTACCTTTTGGCAAAAGAAAATATATCAGATCATTTACCATTGGATAAAAAAAATGACAGTATAAGACAAAGATTATGGAAAATAAGAGCAGATAAAGTAATTGTAGCCGCAGGAGCAATAGAAAGACCGCTTGTATTTAACAACAATGATAGACCTGGAATAATACTTGCCAACTCTGTTAAAAAATATTTAGATTTTTATGGTGTATCCAGTGGATTAAAAAATATTATTTTTACAAATAATGATAGCGCATATGAAACTGCACTTTCTTTGTTTGAAAAAGGAATATCAGTAAAAATTATTGATATTAGAAAAAAATCTACATCGAATATTGTTAAAAATGCTGAAGAGCTAGGAATTCAAATATATTGGAACTCCACAGTGGTAAATACGTTTGGTTATAAAAAGGTAAACTCGTTAGAAATAATGCATTTATCAGAAGATGGATCAAATGTTAAAGGAAATATTATTAAAATTGAATGTGATTGCTTAGCGATAAGTGGGGGTTGGACACCAATGGTCCATATGCATACCCAATCAGGTGGAAAATTAGATTTTAGAGAAATAGATCAAGTATTTGTTCCAAATGAAAAAAATGAAAATCAAATTAATGTTGGATCGTGCAATGGTGAATTTGAATTGGAAGAAATAATTAAAAATACAAATAATAAAATTAAAAAATTTCTAAATGTTAATGAAACAGATTTTGATAGATTATCAGTTTTAGGTTCAAAAGAATTTGAGAAAAAAAATATATGGCTATTACCAAATACTATTTCAGAGGGCAAAACTAAATCTTTTATAGATTTTCAAAACGATTCTACGGCAAAAGATATAAAACTAGCACTGAGAGAAGGTTTCAAATCCATTGAACATGTAAAAAGATATACAACTACTGGTATGGCTACAGATCAAGGCAAATTATCTAATATGCATGCTTTAGGTATTATTGCTGACACTGCAGGAGTAAAAATGGGTACTTTGGGTACTACTACTTTTAGACCTCCATTTACACCATTAACTTTTGGGGCATTAGTAGGAAGAAATGTTGGAAAATTTTTTGAAGTTATAAGAAAGACTCCAATTCATGAATGGCATATTAAACATAATGCAAAATTTGAAAATGTAGGACAATGGAAAAGGGCCTGGTATTACCCTTTAAATGATGAAAATCTTCACGAAGCTGTTCAAAGAGAGAGTAAAGCCGCGAGAGATAGTGCTGGAATTTTAGATGCTTCTACACTTGGAAAAATAGATATACAGGGAACAGATGCTTCTGAATTTTTAAACAGAGTTTATACTAACGCTTGGTCAAAATTAGGAATTGGAAAATGCCGATATGGCTTAATGTTGAATGAAGATGGTATGGTCTACGACGATGGAGTTACCACAAGATTAGGTGAAAACCATTATTTAATGACCACTACAACTGGTGGTGCAGCTAATGTACTTTCTAAACTTGAAGATTATTTACAAACAGAATGGCCAGAGTTAGATGTTTACTTAACCTCTGTTACTGATCACTATTCAACAGCAAGTATATGTGGTCCAAATTCAAAAAAAATATTAAAAAAACTATTTCCTGATAAAGATTTTAGTGATGAGGCTTTTCCTCATATGTCTTATCAAAGTGCAAAAATTGACAATGCCGAATGTAGGATAATGAGAATAAGTTTTACTGGAGAACTTAGCTATGAAATTAATATTGAATCAAAATATAGTAAATCATTATGGGAAAGCTGTATAATAGCAGGAGAAGAGTATAAAATTACTCCTTATGGAACAGAAACAATGCATTTGTTAAGAGCAGAAAAAGGTTTTATTATTGTTGGTCAAGATACGGACGGTACCATGACTCCAATTGATCTTCAGATGGATTGGATAGTAAGCAAAAAAAAATATGATTTTATAGGCAAAAGATCACTTTATAGAAGTGATACTATAAGAGAGGATAGAAAACAGCTTGTTGGATTACTTACAGATAATCCTAATGAAATATTAGAAGAAGGAGCTCAGATAGTTTCTGAATTAGGTCAAAAACCTGTACAAATGATTGGACATGTAACGTCAAGCTATTTTAGCCCTAATTTAAATAAATCAATTGCTCTAGCAGTTGTTAAAGGTGGAAAAAAAATGAAAGGCCAAAAACTTTTTGTTCCTATGGAAAATAAAAATATCAATGTAACAGTTTCTGATTTTATTTTTTTAGATAAAGAAAACAAGAGGATCAATGCTTAATACTGAATATCCTAACTTTGAAAAAAAGTCATTAGATGATCTTGAGTTGTCCTTATTTGAGCCAATTAAAAAAATTAATATTAGAGGAAAAAAAAAGGAATTTTTTACAAAAATAGGCAAAAATTTATCAATCATCTTGCCAATTGAACCAAATACTAGTTCCTCAAATCAACAATTTAATGCTCTATGGTTAAGTCCTGATGAATGGTTAGTATATTTTAATGAAAAGGATAACAATGTTTATGATAATCTTTTTAATGAAATTTCAAAATTAAATTTTGGCTCAATAGTAGATGTTTCTAATCAGTGGATTTGTATTAATATAAAGGGAAAAAAGACTTTTGATTTACTTTCATCTGGATCTCCTTTTAACTTTAATAATTTTAGAAATACAAAAAACTCAGTAACGCAGACATTGCTTAATCACATAGATGTAATTATTCATCATACAGAAATAAATGAAATAAATCTTTTTGTAAGAAGATCTTTTTCAGAAGATTTATGGTTGTGGATTAAGGATAGCGCTAGGTTTATCTAATTTTTTTTTTATATAGTAGCTCACAAAAGCAAATAAAAGTATAGAGAGCGACCATTGAAAAACAAACCATAACCAAAAGAAGCTTTCAAAGTCTGCGGATAGATATTTTGCTAAGTAGAAAACGAAAATTGGAACAAGAACATTTCTCATCATATTATTTATCATTGCATAATTTGATTTTTTTAATCCCATGAAAAAACCATTTGATAAAAAGAAAATTGGATATGCAGGTAAAATGAATGCTGCAATTTTTAAATATCTGCTTCCATAATCTATGACTACTTCGTCGCTTGAAAAAAACCTTGGGACTACATCTGCTGTGAAATAAACTAGTATTCCAGAAAAAAACATTAACAGTAGACCATATTTGATAGACGTATAATAAGTCTCTTTAACTCTATCAAAATAATTTGCACCATAATTTTGAGCAATAATTGAGATTATAGCAGTATTTATTCCTAATATAGGAAGTAAAACAACTTGCTCAATTCTTGTAGCTGCGCCATATCCAGCAACTGCTAATTCACTAGTTTGGCCAACATAAGTGAAAATAAAAGTAGCTGCAACGGCATATCCGCATATAGCAATCGATATTGGCATTGATTGAAAAAAAATATTTTTTAAAAAAATTAATTTGATATTAAAAAATTCATTGGTAATTTTTTTAACTCTAGGATTCTGTAACACCTTGTATAAAATAATTAAAAAAGCAATAAATTGAGCAATAATAGTTGATAAGCCTATACCCATAAGTCCCATTGCTGGTATAAATAAAAAACCAAATATTAGTATAGGATTTAAAATTATATTTAATAGAAAACTTAAAACTAAAACATTTCTATATGTTTTTGTATCTCCTTCGGCATGTAATAGAGAGTTTAAAGAAACAACAAGAAAAAAAAGAAATGAACCATAAAACATAATATTTGTATATTGGAGTCCTAAATTTGTAATTTCTTCATTCGACCCCATTATGTTAAAAACACTTTCAGCATAATACAAACCTATAAAAGTAATAAAAACTGATATTATTAATCCGTAGATAATAATATGGGTAAAATAATAAGAAGCATTTCTTTCATTTTTTTCGCCAATACTATTTCCTATTAAAGAAGTTCCTCCAACAGTCACTCCAATTGATGTTGCAACAATAATAAAATATATTGGAAAAGATTTACTGAGTGCAGATAACGCTTCAGGAGAAATTAATCCAGAATAAAACGTATCAACAATATTGTACAAAGTTTGAAAAAGAGTTCCTACACTTGCTGGTATTGCAAGTTTTCTTACAAGTAGAGGTATGTTTTCTTTTAGTAAGTCCATAAAGATTAAAATTTTATTAATATTCTTTTTTAAAGATATGTCTCTTGCCTGTTTTTTTTGCAAGTATTATTTGCTTTTGTCTCATTGCAAATCTCGATTTTTGATCATCTGTTAAGTAATCGTGACATTTTGGACAATGAATACCTTCTAAATATTTAGAAGATTTTTTTTCTTTTGTGGACAGAGGTTTTCTGCATCCACTACAGACTGAATAGCTCCCCTGCTTCAAACCATGTTTTATTGAAACTCTATTATCAAAAACAAAACATTCTCCTTTCCATTCACTATTCTTTTTATCAATACTATTTAGATAGTTAATAATTCCACCATTTAAAACATAAACATTTTTAAATCCTTTTTTTTTCAAATAAATATTAGCTTTTTCACATCTAATACCGCCTGTGCAAAACATTGCTATATTTTCACTTTTTTTAAATTGTTTTAAATATTTGGGAAATTCACGGAAGTTTTCTATATTTGGATTTAATGATTTTTTAAAACTACCAACATCATACTCAAAAGATTTTCGTGCATCAATTAAGACTGTATTTTTTTTTTTATTATTCTATTCCATTCACTTGGATTTAGGTTGTTCTTTGGTTTGTTGTAGTTTTTAACTTTAAAACCTATAGGAACTACTTCCTTTTTAATTTTAACTTTTGGCTTATGGAATGGATTAAATTTACTTGTAGAATTATTTTCAGAATTAAACTTTTTAATAGATAATAATTTTTTAAAAAGTATATTAAACTTTAAAAGATAATCTTGTTTAGCTGAAATAGTTCCATTAACACCTTCAGATGAGATTATAATTGTTCCACTAATATCATAAACTTGAAGGTAATTTTCTAATATTTTTTTTATTTTTTTAAGATTATTAAGTTTCTTAAATTTATAAAAACCAAAAATATGAAACATTATAAAACTCTACAAACAGTCATTCCATCTCCTAATGGGAAAATTATTTGTTCTACCCTTTTATCTCTTGAGACATAATCATTTAATTCTCTAATAATTAACGTAAATTTATCATTATTATCTTCATCTACAACTTCACCATGCCATAAAACATTATCAATAATGATCAAACCACCTTTTTTAATTATGTTTAATGATTTTTCATAATATTCTTTATAATTTAACTTATCAGCATCAATGAAAACCATATCAAATTTATAATTTTTTAATTCATCCAAACTATCTAATGCAGGTTTAACAATTGTTTGAATTTTATTATCTTGATTAGCTTTTTTAAAAAAATCTACTGCAATCATATTGCTCTCTTTGTCTTTATCTAGAGCTATGAGTTTTCCATCTTCAGGCAATGCTAACGCAATTGATAGTGCGCTTAGACCAGTAAAAGTCCCAATCTCAAGCACATTTTTAGTATTAGATATTTTTATAATTAAATGAAGGAAATGACATTGAGATATTGCTACTTGCATTCTCTTTTCATTTCCTAGCATATTATTATAATATATTATTTCTTTTTGGACTGGGCTCAGCTTAAAACTAAAATTATTTATATATTTTTCAATTTTTTCTGTAATTTCAATATTTTTACCCATGTGTTTCTAGGTTCATAATAACTAATTGTTTCACCAAAATTAAAGTTTCTTCTTTAAAATCTCATTTATTAATTGAGGGTTAGCTTTTCCACTTGAAGCTTTCATGGCTTGACCAACAAAGAAACCAAACAGTTTTACTTTTCCTTGTTTGTATTCAATAGCTTTTTCTCTGTTATCATTAATTATTTTATCAATCAAAGCTTCTAGTGCACTCGGATCGCTTTCTTGCTTTAAGCCTTTTTCTTCAACAATTAGCTGGGGGTCTACATCACCATCCATCATCAATTCGAATATTGTCTTAGCAATCTTTCCTGAAATTGTGCCATTCTTAATTAAATTAATTAATTTTGATAAATTTTTTGCACTTATTGGACTTTGGGAAATTTCTAAATTTTTATTATTTAAGACAGCAAATAATTCTCCTGTAATCCAATTTACAGCTAATTTCATATCTCTGTTCTTACCCATTTTAGCCACAACTTCTTCAAAATATTTAGCGGTATCAATGTCAGAGACTAATATTGTTGCCTCATAAGGAGATACTTTAAACTCATCAATAAATCTTTTTTTCTTGTCATCTGGTAATTCTGGAATATCAGATTTTAATTGTTCAATAAATTCACTCGTAACTTCTAATGGAAGTAAATCTGGATCTGGAAAGTATCTATAATCATGAGCATCTTCTTTAGACCTCATTGATCTTGTTTCATTTTTTTTGGTATCAAAAAGTCTTGTTTCCTGATTAATTTCTACTCCTTCTTCTATTAAATCAACTTGTCTATTTGCTTCGTAT
>JACWDO010000021.1 GCA_014654115.1 Pelagibacterales bacterium SAG-MED17
GGTTACAGTGCGGGTAGCAAACCATCTGGAATAATTAATAAATATGTCATTAAGTATCTAAATGAAAATAATTTTGATACAAAAAATCTGTCATCAAAAAACTTCAACAAATTCTTGAATGAGAAAACAACCTTTGATCAGGTATTTACTGTATGTAACAATGCTAGTAATGAAGTTTGTCCAGTCTGGCCATCCCCTGAAAAAATAGTTCATTGGGATATTGAAGATCCTGTTCATATCATTAATGAGTTAGAGAAGAGTGATAAACCACATAAAGAAGAGCTGATTTCAACAGAAATACATAAAACTTATTCCAATTTAGAAACAAGAATTAATGATTGGATAAAAAATTATGAAATATAGTAAGTTTTTTCTTGGAGAGTTTATTGGTAGTTGTTTCCTTGTAATGATTATTGTTGGCTCAGGAATAATGGCTGAAAATCTTACAAATGACACAGGTATTATGCTTTTAGCCAATACGATAGCAACTGGCGCAGGACTTTTTGTGCTAATAACTGTTTTTAGTGATGTTTCAGGAGCACATTTTAATCCATTTGTAAGTCTAGCAATGTTTCTTACAAAAAAATTAAAAGGAAATTTATTACCCACATATATATCTGCGCAAATTTTAGGTTGTTTGTTAGGTGTAGCACTTGCCAATTTCTTTTTCGAACATCAAATTTTTGAATTATCAACAAAATCAAGGGACGGAATAAATATATTTACATCTGAAATTGTAGCAACATTTGGATTGATACTGATAATTTTTGGATCATTAAAGAAAGGAAGTGTGGTAGTGGCCTCATGTGTGGCTTTTTATATCACTGCTGGTTATTGGTTTACATCATCTACATCATTTGCAAATCCTGCTGTAGCAATAGCGAGAACATTTACAGAAAGTTTTACTGGAATTAATTATATGTATACTCCAGTTTATATATTAGCAGAAATTATCGGTGCACTTTTTGCTGTATTTGTGGCTAAAAAAATGCTTTTCAATAACAGGACAAGAGATAAGACTATCTCGTAGAAAAATTGAACCTATAAGATTTGTTGTATATTTTAAAACAAATCATAATTTAAATGTCTAAAATATTCGATTTATTCATAATAGGTGGCGGTATAAACGGTGCAGGTATTGCAAGGGATGCTGCGGGTAGAGGTTTATCAGTTTGTTTAGCTGACAAAGGTGAGATTGGTGGAGCAACTTCATCCTGGTCAACGAAATTAATACATGGTGGTCTTCGTTATTTAGAAAATTATGAATTCAAATTAGTTAGAGAGTCTTTAAAAGAAAGAGAAATTGTTTATAAAATTGCTAAACATATTTCAAAACCCATTCCTTTTATAATTCCTTATGCAGATAAAATTCGACCAGCCTGGTTAATTAAAATTGGTTTATTTTTGTACGATAATTTAGGTGGCAAAAGTAATATACCAAAATCAAAAACATTTGATCTTAGAAAAAAATTTTCAAATATTCTTAAAGAAAAATACAAAACTGGTTTTCAATATTTTGACATACAAATTGACGATAAAAAATTAACGAAATTAAATACCAAAGATGCAAAAAGAAATAACGCTAAAATACTAGAATACAACAAAGTTAAAAAAGCTGAAATTATTGGCAATGAATGGATTATTAGTCTTGAAAATGGTGAAAAAATAAAGTCAAAAATTTTGATTAATGCATCTGGACCATGGATAAATGAAACCTTAAATAAAAATATAAAAATTAAATCTAAGAAAAAAATTAGATTGGTTAAAGGAAGTCATATTATTACAAAAAAATTGTACAAAGAAAATGTTGCGTTCACATTTCAAAATAATGATAAAAGAATAATATTTGTAATACCTTATAAAGGGAAGTTTTCTTTAATTGGAACAACTGAAGAAGAGGTGAAATCACCTGAAAATAAAGGAATATCAAAAAAAGAAATTAGATATTTAATTAGTTCAGTAAATAATTACTTAAAAAAACAAATAACATCAAAGGACATCGTAGATACATATTCTGGGATAAGACCTCTAATTGAAGATTTTAAAACAGCCTCAAAAGTCACGAGAGACTATGTTTTTGATCTAAAAATTATAAAAAAATTACCTTTATTGAATATTTATGGAGGAAAACTTACCACCTACAGAAAATTGTCTGAAAAAGTCCTTTTTGATCTTGAAAAATTTTTACCTAAAACAAAAAAAGGTCCATGGACACACAAAAAGAAGCTTTTTTAATTTCCACGGTCTTAAAAAATGCTTTTCATTAAGTAATTTTATTTAATTCTAGTTTGAATTATTTTGATAATTTTAGGTAAATCTTTAATTGTATCTATTACATAGTGAGCGCCTACTTTCTTAAATTTATTCTTGATCTTTTTTCTAAATTTAGTTTTATCTTTAAAAGAAAGTCTATTAAATTCGACTTCTGTTTTACCAAATTCATTACCTGAAAATATAACACCCACTACCCACATCCCAGCATTTACTCCCTCTAACAATCCAGGAATAGTGTCATCAACTTTTATACAATTTGATCCCTTGGTAATATTTAATTCAGAAAAAATTTTATATATTATTTCAGCTGAGGGTCTTCCAATTTTTGTGTATGAAGAACTATATGACACATCAGGTATAAATCTTTGTTTTTTTAGTTCTGGCAATATAACATTTAGAATTTCTTCCGAATATCCGGTATTGATTCCTATTTTTATTTTTTTGTTTTTTATAAAATCTAAAGTTTTTTTACTCCCTGATATAAATTTTGAATGTTTATTAATTATTTTTTTTAATTCTGGATTAAAAAGTTTAAACAATTTATCAATATCTTTATCTGTTGGTTTTGATTTAAATTTTTTTTTCCACTGCGAATTAATTTTTCTTGTTGTTAGTAATGCTTTTATATGAGCTCGTTTTTCGATACCCATTGGTCCTATGGCTTGTTTTCGTGTAATTTTAATTCCAAACCTATCAAATAATTCTATAAGAACTTGAGATGGCGCAAGGCTTCCAAAATCTATTAATGTACCAGCTAAATCAAATACAATTCCTTCTATATTGGAATTTTTCATATGTTTTTTTTCGAATCTTTTAATTAAAATTTAATATTTGAAATTAATCATATCTTTAATTGAATAATAATACTGATTTTATTGCTGTTTATTTTGATTTTAAGTTGTTTTATTAATGTTACAAAAATATTACAGATTTATTACATATGCTGAAAATACTAAATTTCTTATTGATAATTTCAACAGTATGTTTGACTTCAGCAGCAAAAACAGATGAGTTAGATTTAAACAAACTTTTGAGTAAGTTAAAAGATTGTAATACACAAAGTGAAGCAAAAATTTTAGAAAAAAGCATATGGAATTTGTGGGAAACACATCCATCTAATTTTCAATTAACTATTGATTTAAAAGAAGGCTCAAGACTAGTTCAAAATGGAAATTATATAAGAGCATATAGGATTTTTAGTAAAATTATAGAAAAAGATCCTAATTGGGCTGAAGCTTGGAATAGACGTGCAACATCTTTATATTTTATGGGTAAGTATAAAAAATCACTTAGAGATATTGATATGGTCTTAAAACTTGAAAGCAGGCATTTCGGTGCTCTAATTGGAAAAGGACAAGTATACATGGAAATGAAAGATTACGAAAAAGCCTACACTAGTTATTTAGAAGCTTCATATATAAACCCAATGAATACTGATACAATAAATCAAATAAACAAAGTCTCTAAATTAATTAAAGAAAAAACAATATAATTACTTTATCTGTAAAATATCTTTAATATTATTAAAATATAATAACTTATGAATTATTTAAAAAATATTAAGCTTACAAATAATATAACTTTAATTAATAAGCCATTCAAAAAAAAAGAATATTATCATTTCTTAAAAACCTCTGATTTATCTTTGGTAGTTGCGGAAATTAAGAAAAACGTTTTTGTTCTAGTTAGTCAAAAAAGAATTCCAGTTAATAAAATCAACTATGAATTTCCATCTGGTATGATTGATAAAGGAGAAAATTCTATAAGTGCTGCTTGTAGAGAATTTTATGAGGAAACAGGATATAAAATATTAGGAAGACCAAAAAAATTATTTACAATTAATTGTGAGCCAGGAAGGTTAACAACTAAAATTTACTGCTATTATTCAAATAGAATAATTAAAAAAAAAAGACCTGAGAAAGCTATTAAAATTCATTTTCTGTCTAAAGAAGAAATAAACAAATTAATTTTAAATGAAAAATTTTGTAATGCCTCTCATGTGGCTTCATTTTTTAAAGTTATAAAGGTGCCTACAAAGTAAGCACCTTTTATAAGAGAAGAATAATGATTTCATTAATGTAATTAATGATGAAATATTACTGATAAATTAATAAAATATTAAATCTAATTTAAATTAATATTAAATTAATTTGAATAAATTACCCTAGGATCTAAAAATAATTCTCTTGCTAAAGCTTTGAATTTTTTCGTAACTTGTTTTGAGATTATCTCTTGATGCTGCGAAGGTATTTTTAAAAAAACAGCATTTCCTCTTTTATAAAGTTTAAATTCTTCTAAAAAAATTGTAGATATTGATGTAAGAGAATTAGCAAATCTTAAGGCTGCACCAACTTGTTTGCAAGAATATATCTCGTTGTTATTTAAAAACGTTAAGTATTCTATCTTTGGGTTGTATTTTATACTACAATATCTCCAGTAACAAGAAAGTGCCAATTGTATTCTTTCTTTATGTGAAAGTTTTAATAAAGGCGTATTTAATGTTTCTTGAAAAACCAACTCTGCTTTTTGGAATGCTCCCAAACCCCAATCCATATGACTTAGTACACAAGATAGATGAAGCAATTTTTGATTAAAATGCTCATTTCCCTCAAATATAGGTTTTATAAAATCAAAATATTTCTTATATGTAGATCCTAAATCGCCTCTTTTTTTTGAAATATGCTCTAATGATTTATTAAAAACAAAATTACTATCTGAGTTTTTAAATAAATCTTTGGCAAGAGATCCTTCTCTAATACCGCTAATTGAGCAAATAACATTTTTTGGATTTGCTATGTTCATAATTTCTTCTAGAATTATTGAGCTATAAGGAAGATAAGGCGTTCTAGACTTTGATATGTATTCAACTGATTTCAATTTAGATTTATTAAATGAAGAAATTTTTTCTAAAAATTTTGTGAGTTTTTCATTTTCAATTGAGTATTGATGAATAATATGGACTGGATATTCATTTTGAAATAAGTGTAATTTAAACAGAGCTCTCCACGTACCTCCCACCAAATATAAATTATTAAATTTTTTTTTAGATAACCATTTTTCATCTCTTAAAAGATTTTTGAGATATTTAGGTAAATTTCTTTTTTTAACAATAGGATTGTTAATTAACCTTAAAACACCAACTGGAAGTGATGTTTTATTTGTTACAACATTGTTTTCAACTCTAGCAAGCTCTAAACTTCCACCACCTAAATCAGCAACAAGTCCATCCACATTCTCAAATCCAATTTTAACTCCTTCAGCTGATGATTCGGCTTCTTCTTCACCAGTTAAAATATTTATATTTTTTTTAAATAAGTATTCTACTTCTTCAATAAAGGGCTTTGCGTCTGTAGCTTCTCTTAATACAGCTGTTGCAATAATTTTAAGGTTATTAATTTTTGAAACATTAAGAATTTCTGAAAATCTTTTTAAGACTTTTAAAGCATATATCTTGCCTGATTTATGAAGTTTTTTTGATTTATCTAAGTTTTTACCAAGTTCACAAACTGCTTTTTCGTTAAAAAAAGGTACTCTAGATGATGCAAAATCATCGTAAATTAACATTCTTATAGAATTTGAACCTATATCAATAATAGCTAATTTTGATTGTCTTAATTTTAAATTTTGCTTATTTTTAATTACTTTAAGTTCCATCTTTAACCAACCTTAAGTTTAATTTTTTAGGTTTAATTTTTAGTTTTGCCTTTCCTCTTCCTGATAAACTTGGATTATTCATGAAATAATCATGTGCAGAAAAAGAATCTTTTCGACTATATTTAATTTTTTGATAATTTCCATCAGGATAAAGTTCCCAGCTCTGATTCGTGTCTAGATAATTGGCCATCATTATTTGGTCTAAAACCTGTTCATGCACAGTTTGATTTTCAATTGGCACGAGAAGTTCGACTCTTCTATCTAGATTTCTTGGCATCAAATCTGCAGATGAAATATAAACTTTTGCATTTCTGTTGGGCATAAATTTTCCATTTGCAAAACAATAAATTCTTGAGTGTTCAAGAAATCTTCCAATGATACTTTTTACAATAATATTTTCCGATTTATTTTTAATACCAGGTCTTAAACAACATACACCTCTTACAAATAAAAAGACTTTTACACCGACACTAGAAGCCTCATAAAACTTATCAATTATTTGTGGATCAACTAATGAATTCATTTTAGCCCAAATCTCAGCGTGCTTCCCTTTTTTTGCATTACTTATTTCCTTATCTATATTCTGATTTAAAGTTTTTCTTAAATTTACAGGCGAAATGGAAATTTTATTTAAATTTCTTGGTTTAGAATATCCAGTCACATAATTGTAGAATTTTTCTACATCTGTAGCCATTTTTTTATCAGAGCTAAATAGAGATAAGTCTGTGTATATTTTTGCATTTACAGGATGATAATTGCCAGTGCCCAAATGGAAATATGTTTGAATTTTACCACCCTCACGTCGATGTATTAGTGATGATTTAGCATGTGTTTTGTATTTTGCAAAACCATAAACAATTTGAACTCCAGCTTTTTGAAGACTTCTTGCCAGCTGTATATTTGCTTCTTCATCAAATCTAGCTTTGATTTCAATTAAAGCAGTAACTGTTTTGCCATTTTCGGAAGCGCTAATTAATGCTTTAACAATTGGTGAATCTAAAGTAGTTCTGTACAATGTTTGTTTAATAGCAATTACTTTTTTATCCATAGCAGCTTGATTTAAAAATTCAATTACAGCATCAAAAGTCTCAAATGGATGATGAACTATTAGGTCTTTTTTCTTAATTGTCTCAAAAAAATTATTATTGTATTCTTTTAATCTTTCTACGTCTCTTGGTGTAAAGTTTTTAAATTTTAATTTAGAATTTTTAATTTTACAAATTTGGTCTATATCCTGGATTCCAACTAAACCTGCTACTTCATAAATATAATTTGGATTAATTTCTAATTTATTTGTTATAAATTTTACAAGTTCTTTGTCGCTTTTTTCTAAAATTTCTAATCTAACAATATCACCAGTTCTTCTTCGCTTTAATGCTAGTTCAAATGATCTGACTAAATCCTCAGCCTCTTCTTGAATTTCTACATCACTATCTCTTATTACTCTAAATATCATTTTCTTTGCTAATAAATGATCTGGAAAAATTTCAGAGGCAAAGTAACCAATAACATCATCTAGAACTAAAAATTTCTTAAATGATTTTCCTCCATCTATTTCAATAAATCTTGATAAAGCTTTAGGAATTACGATAATTGAATTAAGAATTCTCTTTTTTTTCTTTTTCTTCAGCTTCATAACTAAAGCTCTACCTTGATTAATAATAAATGGAAAAGGATGAGAAGGATCAATCGCTGATGGTGTAAGTAGAGGATAAATTTCTTCCTTAAATATTTCTAATAATTTCTTTTTTTCTTTTGTATTAAGGTTTTCTGGCTTAGTTAATAAAATATTATTTCTCTTCAGCTGATTTGATAGATTATTAAATATGGTATTTTGTTTATTTAATAGATTTTTTGTATCATTGATAACCATCTCCATCTGTTCTTCGGGTGTTAGTCCATCTGAACTTAGTGAGTCGACTTCTTGTTTAATTTGACTGTATAATCCAGCAACTCGAACCATAAAAAATTCATCTAAATTAGAGCCTGCAATAGATAAAAATTTTACTCTCTCATAAAGAGGATTTTCAATATTTTGTGCCTCTAAAAGAACTCTATCGTTAAATTTTAACCATGATAATTCTCTATTTATATAATTGGATTTAAGCTCTTCTTTGTCTTGTTTTTTTAATGCAGTCATATATTTAGAATTAATGCGCGAATTATATGTCATGAGACATGCAAAATCTAGTTGGGAAGACCCAAATTTAAGTGATTTTGAAAGACCCCTAAATAAAAGAGGCATCAAAAGTGCAAAAATTATAAGTGAATTTTTTGTTAAAAAAAAATATTCCTTTGATTATGTGCTTTTATCTTCATCAAAAAGAACAAAAAAAACTCTAAATTTAATACTAAATAAAATAAATAAACCAAAAAAAATTAAGAGTTCCTCAAAGCTATATTTAGTTAATGAAAATGAAATTATAGGGTATATAAAAAATATTCATAAAAAGTTTAATAAAGTATTGCTAATAAATCATGAACCTGCTCTTAAAAATTTAGTTATAAAATTAACTAAAAATAAACATAATAGTAATTTTAAACTATTAAATTATAAATTCCCAACTTGTGCATTTGTTAAAATAGTTTTCGATACGAATGATTGGATAAATATTGAAGAGAAAGGAATTATTTCTGAATTTGTAAGGCCTAAAGATTTAGTTATCTAACGAATAGCCTGCAGATCTCACTGTGCGAATTAAATTTTCTAATCCACTTAGATTTAAAACTTTCCTCAATCTTCTTATGTGAACGTCAACTGTTCTACTTTCTACATAAATATTTTCACCCCAAACATTATTTAATAATTGTTCTCTTGAATAAACTCTTTTTGGATTTTTAATAAAAAAATCTAATAATTTAAATTCTGTGGGTCCCAAAATTATTTCCTTATCATTTCTATAAACTCTTTTTGCCAATCTATCAATTTTAAGGTCTTTAAATTCCACAACATCAGTTGATGACAAAGGTTTAGCCCTTCTTAACAAAGATTTAATTCTTGCATTTAATTCTTTTTGGCTAAATGGTTTAGTGACGTAATCATCGGCTCCAGTTTCAAATGCTTTTAATTTATCTTCCTCCTCTCCTTTTGCAGTAAGCATAATAATTGGAATGTCATTATATTTTTTATCCCTTTTTAACTGTTTACATATTTCGACACCTGATAAATCTGGCAACATCCAATCTAATAAGATTAAGTCTGGCATTTTTTGTTTTATTGATTTTAAAGAGTCCTCTCCATTTTCACATGAAGAAACCTTATGACCTTCTTTTTCTAAATTATATTTTAATAAGGTTGAAATTGGCGCCTCATCTTCTGCAATAAATATGTGTGCACTCATTACTTTGTTAATTCTGAATCGCTACCCTTAGGTCTTTCACCCTCTAAATAATCACCTGTAACTA
>JACWDO010000022.1 GCA_014654115.1 Pelagibacterales bacterium SAG-MED17
GGGTGAAATTTTATTTAGAACTAAGTTGTCAGAAAATTTGTTTGAAGGCTTAGCCCCGTGGTTACAAAAATTACCTGGATTGATCATATTTGGTTCAGTACTTTTTTTATTATCAAAAATATCAATCGGTGTTTTACCGATTATGTTCCATCCTCCAGGACTTTCAAAAGTATAAATATTACAAAATTGCTCTGTTAAACCTATAGAATTTTTTGGAACCTTCACTCTTGGTGTTTCTAGGCGCTTTGCGAAAAGAGATTTATCAATATCACCCAAGAACGGCATTCCCGCAATGAAACCTGTCATATAACAATAATAATTTTTTGAAAAAAAAGTTTCGTAAATTTTTGCTTCATTTATTTTTAATAGTTTTTCTAAACGTGTAATATCCAATGCGAATTCCTTTTCACAACAAACAGGTATTTTAATAAGAGTGTTTTCAGAATTATTAATTTTTTTTAAATCTAAATTCTCAACTTCCTTTTTTAATTTAGCAAAATTAGTTAGTTTTAAATCAAAACTAATTACTAGTTTATTATAACTTGGTGTAATATTTGTAATACCTAATAAGTTATTATTTTTTATGTTAATAAAATATTGGATAACATTTCTATTTATTTCTTTATTTACATCATCTCCAAAGTCACAGTACAAAGCTGCGTCACCAAGATTTGATATATTTTTAATCATGCCATGTTATACTTTAAGCTATAAAGTATGGAAATTAATTTAAATTGTGATTTAGGTGAAAAATCAAAGCACCATTCTAATAGGAATGATCCTGATCTACTTAAAATAGTAAATTCTGCAAATGTGGCTTGTGGGTACCACGCTGGAGATGAGGAAACTATGAAAAAGGTAGTAGAAATTTCAAAGGAAAATAATGTAAGTATTGGTGCTCATCCATCCTTCAATGATCCAGAAAACTTTGGAAGAAAAAGAATAAATCTAACTGCAAACGAGATTTCAAAGCTAGTTACTGATCAATATGAAATTTTACAAAATATTGCAATTAAGTTAGATGAAAAAGTTTCTCATATTAAGCCACATGGAGCCTTAAATAACATGGCTTGTGAGGACATTGAACTAGCAACAATTTTGGCAAAAACTATTTATAATATTGATAAAGATATAATTTATTTAGTACCAACTGGATCCAAAATGGAAATAGCAGCTAAAAAATTAAATATGAAAATTGCATGTGAAATTTTTGCAGATAGAAATTATGAAGATGACGGAACACTTGTTTCAAGAAGTAAGGACCATGCTTTAATAACCGATCCCGAAAGAGCTGAAGAACACGTTTACAATATGGTTAAGAACCAAACTCTTAATTGTCACAGTGGAAAACAAATACCTTGTGAAATTGATTCTATTTGCATACATGGAGATAATAAGAGTTCTCTTTTAACTGCAATACAAGTAAAAGAAAACTTATTGAAAAATAATTTAGAATTAAAACCACTAAATAAAATGAGTAAATTTGTATAATTATGACAAAAAAATTATTAACCCTTTTTATATTCTTTTTTTTATCTGCTGAAGCTCTTGCGGCTGGTACAAGTTCTTCGAGTAAAAAACCTAGTTATAAGAACGCCGTAAAAATAATTGAAGCCGCTAAAAAATACGAGTCAAAAAATAAAATGGATAAAGCCTTAAAAAGATACGAAAAGGCTCAAAAGATTTTATTAAAGCTCGACAAAGAAAAACCCTTACAAGCAGATACACTAAACTATTTGGGGTTTACAACTAGAAAACTTGGAGACTTTGAAGCAGGAGAAAAATATTATTTGTTAGGTTTACAAGTTGATCCAACACATGTTGGTATAAATGAGTACTTAGGTGAATTATACGTTGTCACAAATAGAATTGATTTAGCAAAAGAGAGGTTAGAAGTTTTAAAAAACTGTAATTGTGAAGAGTTTAAAGAGTTAAAAGAAATTATCGAAGGAACCAAAACTTCAAAATATTAATTTATATTTTGTATCATTTGCTCAGGCATCCATAGAGCAATTTGTGGGAACACTACAATTAAAAGAACTGCAAGTATCATTAATAAAAACAATGGAAATGCACTCTTTGCTATAAAACCCATATCTTTATTTGCCATACCTTGAAGAACAAACAGATTAAAACCAACTGGAGGTGTAATTTGAGCCATTTCTACAACAATGACTAAAAATATCCCAAACCAAATCATATCAAAACCTGCCTGTCTTATCATTGGTTCAATTATTGCCATTGTAAGAACAACTGCTGAAATTCCATCAAGAAACATTCCAAGAATTATATAAAAAATCATTAACACAAATATTAACAAGTAAGGTGATAATTCCATATTCTGTATCCATAAAGCCAGATTCCTAGGTAAACCAGTAAATCCCATTGCAAGGGATAAGAAGGTTGCGCCAGCTAAAATAAATGCAATCATACAAGAAGTTTTAGTTGCTCCAAGCAAGGATTCTTTAAATGTTTTTAAATTTAAGCTTTTTTGAAAATATGAAAGAATTAAAGCTCCAACCACACCGAGCGAAGCAGCCTCTGTTGCCGTTGCAATTCCTGTATAAATAGATCCAATCACTCCTAATATTAAAAGAATTACAGGTAAAAGTTTTTTTGATCTTTGCAACTTGTCCATGAAGGAAAATTTTTCTGAATTAGATGGCATTTTATTTTTATTTAATAATGACCAAATAATTACATACCCCATAAAAATTAGAGCAATCATAATTCCTGGAATTATTCCTGCTATAAAAAGTTTTGCAATCGACTCTTGCACTGTAACTCCATAAATTATCAGAATAATTGATGGAGGAATCAATAAACCTAATGTTCCAGAGCCAGCTAAACTGCCGAGTAGAATTTTTTCAGGATACTTTCTTTTTCTTAGTTCAGGAATAGACATTTTGCCAACTGTAGCTACTGTAGCCGCAGAAGAACCTGATATGGCAGCGAATAGAGCACAACCAACCACATTAACATGAATTAATCCACCAGGTAATTTTTGTAACCACGGGGCTAAGCCTTCAAACAAATTTTCTGACAACTTAGTTCTAAATAAAATTTCACCCATCCAAACAAATAATGGTAAAGCAGTTAAGGTCCAAGATGAAGACGCGCCCCAGATAGTTGTTGCCATTGCGTCTCCTACTGGTCTTGTCGTAAATAAAATCATACCTATAGAGGATACTGCAACCATACTTATAGCTACCCAGATTCCTGAGCCTAAAAAAAATAAGAGAACACTTATAAAAAAAATTGCTAAAAATATTTCAGTCATTTTTATAAAGTTTTAAAATTAAGTGATGAAATATACATACAAAGAATAGTAACGAACCTAATGCTAAGCTAGATTGAGGTATCCAAATTAAAATTTCATCAGCACCCTCGCTTCTTTCTTGAAATTCATAAGAAATTTTGAGCATTTTAATAAAATAAAAAGCCATATATCCCGAAAAAATTGCTGCAACTATTAAGCTCCATAATTCAAGAAACCTCTTCTTTAACCCAGTAGTTTTTTCAAGAAATAACGTAATCCTAATATGACCACCATCAACAAAAGTAAATGATAAGGCGAAAAATGATGATGCTGCCATGCAATATCCTGAATACTCAGCCAAGCCTCTTATATAAAAACCAAAAATTCTAGAGGCTATTCCTGTTAAAATAAAAATAGCCACTAAAATCAAAAATAGAGCAGCCAAATATCCTGAGAAATTATATAGATTGTTAAGGTATTTATTTATTTTATTTGACATAAAAAAAGGCCGTTTTTTAGACGGCCTTTTTTATTATAAGTATTTTATTTGTAAGCAGCAAGTACACTAGCTCCTCTTTTGCCAGCTTTTTTCTTCCATTCTTTTGCCATTTTAGCTCCCACTTTTTGAAAATGAGCTTCCAAGTCTGCATTAACTTTTCCCACTACCATTCCTGCGGCAGCTAGAGCTTTTTTGTCTTCAACATTTCCAATTCTAGAAAGCATCCAACCTTTTTCTTCAGCAGCCTTTGCTTCTTTCATTATTAAAGTTTGAGTATCTGCATCTAGCTTATTCCAAGATCCTCTATGCGCAACAACCATATTTTTTGGAAACCATGCGGCGATATCATAAAAATATTTCACACCGTTCTCCCAGATCTTGCTGTTCTTACCAGTTGTAGGCGAAGTAATCATACTCTCAACTGCTCCTGTTGAAAATGCTTGACTTATTTCTGCAGCCTCAATTTTAGTTGGCGTCATTCCAGTCAACTCAGCCATTCTTATTGTAGCCGAATTATAAGCTCTGAATTTTAAACCTTCTAAGTCTGCAACACTATTGATCTCATTTTTGCTATAAAGTCCTTGTGCTGGCCATGGCACAGCATACAAAAATACCAATCCCTTTTTATCCAGACCTTCTATAATTGCTGGTTTAGACGCTTGGTATAAATTCATTGCATCTTTATATGTAGTAGCTAGGAATGGTTGTGAATCTATCTCAAGAATAGGATCTTCTTTACCTAAAGCTGACATAAATCTCTCACCTATTTGAGCTTGTCCAGTTCTAACTGCTCTAAAAATTGCTCCACCCTTAAATAAAGATCCTCCCGGATGAGTTACAATTGTTAATTTTCCTCCACTTTTCTCTGTTACATTTTTAGCAAATTCTGCAGCGTTAGCTGAATGAAAATTACTAGCACCATAAGCTAATGCCATATCCCACTTATCAGCGGCATTTACATTAGTGGTTAATAAAACAGAAAATAAAATAGAAATTAAAGTTTTTAAATTTTTCATTAATCCTCCTTATTTTTAAAAAAACACATCTGATTATGTATTATTTATTAAATCAATAAGAAATTTAATATGTTTTATTGAAAATTTAGGAATAATTACTATTATATAAGTATCTTGATCGAAGAATCCCTAATTTTATTACAAATTATCTTTATAGATATTATCTTAGCCGCAGATAACGCAATTATAATCGGGCTAATTGCTGCAAATTTTGTGCCAAAAAATAGAAGAAAAATAATCTTTTGGGGGGTAGTTGGAGCATTAGTTTTTAAAATAATATTTGCTGTTTTTGCAACATATCTCTTCAAATTCTACTTTATAAAGATTTTGGGAGGACTACTTTTAATATGGATAGTAAATGATTTGAGAAAAGATCTTTTTCAAATTCAAAAGAAATCAAAGTCTCC
The DNA here is from genome assembly GCA_014654115.1 of Pelagibacterales bacterium SAG-MED17. Classification (GTDB taxonomy): domain Bacteria; phylum Pseudomonadota; class Alphaproteobacteria; order Pelagibacterales; family Pelagibacteraceae; genus Pelagibacter. Next base: position 5,182 of record JACWDO010000022.1, read on the forward strand.
CACAAAAAAATCTTTAGAACCCTCATTTACAAAGGGTATGTACAAAGTACTTTTTGCAGATATCACAATTAGTTTTGATAATGTAATAGGTGTTGTTGGAGCCTCGAAGGGCAACTTTGGGTTCATGATTTTTGGTTTAATTCTATCTGTAGTCCTTACTGGTGCAATGGCTACTTATTTAGCTAATTATATTCAGAAACATTTATGGGTTGTCTATGTTGGATTAGCATTTATTCTTTTAGTTGCTATACAGCTTATTATTGGAGGACTTGTAGATTTAGAAATTTTAAAGATTAATGAAAAATTTAAAAAATATTTTTAATAAGAATATTTAATTGATGGGTATGAACCCTTTTTAACATCTAAATTAAACTTTTTAACTGCATTCCTTATATTGCTCTTCAAGTCAGCATATTTTTTAACAAATTTTATTTTAGTATCTGTTAAGCCCAATAAATCATCTGTAACTAAAATCTGACCATCACAAAAATTTGATGAGCCAATCCCTATTGTTGGAACATTAGTTGACTCTGTGATTTCTTTTGAAACTTTTCTTTCAATACATTCTAAAACAATTGCAAATACTCCTGCATCTTCTAAAGATTTAGAATCTTTTAGTAAATTTTTTTTTTCTATATCAGTTTTACCTTTGTGTATAAATCTACCTCTTACAGATTGTGGGGTTATACCTATATGACCCATTACAGGAATTTTAAATTTAATTAAATGTTTAACAATTTCTATAATTTTTCTACCTCCTTCCAATTTTATTCCATCACATTTAGTTTCTTTCATTACTTTTTTACAATTTTTAAGTGCTTGAGATTTATTTTTGTATGTGTTGAAAGGCATATCTACAATCATTAAACTTTTTTTTACTCCCTTTCTCACACTCTTCGAGTGTTCAATCATCATTGATAGATTTACTTTTCTTGTTGTATCGAAATTGTACAAAACTGAACCCAATGAGTCGCCAACAAGTATTAAGTCTGCATATTTATCAATCTCTTCTGCTATATTTTTTGAATATGCAGTTAAACAAACAATTTTTGAATTATTTTTTTTTTTGAGGCTAAGCCTACCTGTTTTTGTAAGCATAAATACCTGTCTACCAAGTGCCTATATTTTCCATTGATTTCCAAGGTTCTATGGGTTCCAAGTTACCTTCTTGAAGAATTTCTACTGATATATTATCTGGAGATCTTACAAATGCCATATGCCCGTCTCTAGGGGGTCTGTTTATTGTGTATCCCATATCTTTTAGTCTCTGACATGTCTCATAAATATTATCAACTCTGTAAGCTAAATGTCCAAAATTTCTAGATCCTTCACCCAAGTTATCTCCATCCCAATTGTAAGTTAATTCAATTTCAGCATTTTCGTCATTTGGAGCTGCGAGGAAAACTAGCGTATATCTTCCCTTTTCATTGTCAATTCTTTTTGTTTCTTTTAATCCTAAGCCATCACAAAAGAATTTAAGCGAATCTTCGATATTTGTAACTCGAATCATTGTGTGTAAATATTTCATGTTTTTTACTTATATAGTCTTATTATTCCAATTCAATAGTACTTGGTGGCTTTGATGTAATATCATAAACAACTCTGTTAATACCTCTAATGTTATTTACAATTTGATTGGATATTGACTGCATGAAAGATTTATTAAATTGAAAGAAATCTGCTGTCATTCCATCTTCTGATGTGATTGCCCTTAACAAACATAGATATTCATAAGTTCTATTATCACCCATTACGCCAACAGTTTTAACAGGAAGCAAGGCGGCATAGGCCTGCCAAATTTTATCATATAAATTATTGTCTTTTAAAGATTTGATAAAGTAATTATCAGCCTCTTTTAAAATTTTTATTTTATCTTTAGTAATTATACCAGGCATTCTAATTGCAAGACCTGGTCCTGGAAATGGGTGTCTAGAAATTATTTCATGACTTAATCCCAATTCCAATCCAAGTTTTCTAACCTCATCTTTGAAAAGATATTTAAGTGGTTCGACTAATTTAAATTTCATTTTTTTAGGCAAACCCCCTACATTATGATGTGATTTAATTTTTGATGTTTGGCTACCTGTAACAGATTTACTTTCAATTAAATCTGGGTACAAAGTTCCTTGAGCTAAGAATTTTACATTTTTGATTTTTTTTGCATATTTTTCAAAGATTTTAATAAAGAGATTTCCTATTATTTTTCTTTTTTTTTCTGGATCAGAAACATTTTTTAATTTTGTCAAAAATAAGTTTTCAGCATTCACATAAATTAGATTAATTTTAAATCTCTTTTTAAATGTGTTAACAACTTGCTTTTCTTCATTTTTTCTAAGAAGACCAGTATTAACAAAAATACATGTTAGTTTTTTTCCTATTGCATTTGATAGCAATTTAGCAACTACACTACTATCAACACCACCAGATAATGCACAAATTACCTTTGAATTTCCTACACTATTTCTTACCTCAGTTATTAATTTTTTTTTCTGATCTCTTGAAGACCAATTTTTAGTTAATTTGCATATGGAAAATATAAAGTTTTTTAGAATTAATTTTCCTTTGATTGTGTGACTTACTTCTGGGTGAAATTGTATACCAAACATTTTTTTTTCTACGTTTTCGATAATACACATCTTAGAATTGATACTTTGTGCAATTATTTTAAAATTTTTTGGTAATTTTGTTACTTGATCTGCATGGCTCATCCATACATTATTTTTTCCCTTAAAAAAAAAATCTTTTGTTAATTTACTTTTTTTAATTTCTTTAACCTCAGCTAATCCAAATTCTCTTTGTTTAGAACTTCTTACACTTCCACCCATAGCTTTTGAAATAATTTGATGGCCAAAACATATTCCTAATACTGGAATATCTAATTTAAGAAGTTTATTATTAAATTTTACTTTTTTGTTTTCATAAACATTCA
>JACWDO010000023.1 GCA_014654115.1 Pelagibacterales bacterium SAG-MED17
CTCCTGTTGGTTCATCCATGAAAATTATTTTAGGACTCGTAACCAAGTTTTTTGCTATTTGTAATCTCTGTAACATTCCACCAGAAAATGTTCTTGGAAAATCATCTACCCTACTTTTATCGATTTCCACTTTATCTAACCATTTAAAAATAGTTTGCCTAATGTTTCCATAATTTCTTTGTCCGATAGACATTAATCTTTCACTAATATTTCCGCCAGCACTTACGTCCAATCTTAAACCATCTCTAGGATTTTGGTGAACAAAAGCTAATTCAGTTCTTATCAATAATCTTTTCAATGACTCTGATATTTCTAAGAAATTAATAATTTCATTATCTTTATTAATTAGGATTTTTCCACGATCAGGGTTCAGATTTCCCGATATTGAATTTATAAAAGTTGTTTTTCCTGAGCCAGACTCTCCTACTACTCCTACGACTTCACCTGGATACAATGTCATATTCATATTTTTACATCCAACTTGATCGCCATAATATTTATTTAAATTTTGAACAGATAAAATTGGTTCCATTTACTTATCTTTCATTCTTTGATTGCAGTAATTTGTATCTGAACATATGAACGATCTATTACCATCATCGTCAGTAATTATTTCATCTAAAAAACTATCATTTGATCCACAAATAGAACATTTATGTGGTGCTTTTGAAGGATCAAATGGATAATCTTCAAAATCAAGACTCGTTACTTCAGTATATGGTGGTATTGCATAAATTCTTTGTTCTCTACCGGCACCAAACAATTGTATAGCAGGATTGTTATTCATCTTTGGATTGTCAAATTTTGGTATAGGCGATGGATCCATTATGTATCTATCATTTGTTTTCACTGGATACGCATATGCTGTTTCTATATGACCATTTTTGGTAATATCTTCATATAACTTTACATGCATAATTCCATATTCTGATAGTGCATGCATTTTTTTAGTTTCTTGATATCTAGGTTCTAAAAACGCAAGAGGTTCTGGTATTGGAACCTGATAAACAAGTATTTGTTTTTCTTTTAACTTTTCCTCTGGAATTCTGTGTCTTGTCTGAATTATCGAAGCTTGGTTTGTTGTCTCTGTGGTCTCAATATTGGCAGTTTTTTTAAAAAAATTCCTAATTGAAACTGCATTCGTAGTATCATCTGCCCCTTGGTCAATAACTTTTAGCACATCATCAGTTGTTAAACATGACGATGTTACTTGAACCCCACCAGTTCCCCATCCGTAAGGCATAGGCATTTCTCTAGATGAAAATGGAACTTGATAACCTGGTATACAAAGAGCTTTGATTAAAGCTCTTCTTATCATTCTTTTTGTATTTTCGTCTAAATAAGCAAAATTATAAATTTCATCTTGAGCTGCAACATTAGCTTTTTTATTTTTAAATTTAAGTACGTTGTTCATTTTTTTTATATTCTTCTCTAATTTTTCTTACTAAATCCAATTCCGCCTGAAAATCTACATAATGAGGTAATTTGATATGTTCTAAAAAACCTGTAGCTTGAATATTGTCACAATGAGATATAACAAATTCTTCATCTTGAGCTGCAACACCTAAGTACTCCTCACCAAATTCTTTCCATCTCATTGATCTATCAACCAAAGCCATAGAAATTGCTTTTCTCTCTAATTGACCAAAAACTAATCCATATCCACGTGTAAATTGAGCAGGTATTTTTTTACTACCTTTAAATTGGTTTACTGACTCGCACTCAGTAAACATGACATCAGCAATATTTATTTCTATACCTAATTCTGGAATTTCAAATTGTATTTCAACGTAACCAGTTCTTAATTCACCAACAAATGCATGGTTTCTAGCATACCCTCTCTGTGTTGAGTAAGCTAAACCAAGAAGAAAACCTTCATCTCCTCTTGAAAGAGATTGCAGTCGTTCAGATCTTGTTAAAGGAAAATAGATTGGATTTCTTGTAATATCTTTAGATGTTTTGCCACTAGGTATTTCTCTCTGAATTAATCCTTCTTTATTTAAAAAACTTAAAACATGAGGGATTTCTTTGTCATCATATTTTTCAATCTTAGCTTTTTCATACTCACCATCAGCAAGAAGTTTGAAGTCAAGTAAACGGTGTGTGTAGTCAAATGTTGGGCCTAACTTTTGTTTACCTGGGATATCTTTAAATGTTGCAGATATTCTTCTTAGACATAACATTTTGCTAGTTTCGATAGGTTTGCTTGAACCAATTCTAGGTAAAGTAGTTCTATAGGCTCTCATTAGAAAAATTGCTTCAATCAAGTCACCTCTAGACTGTTTGATTGCAAGAGCAGACAAATCTTTGTCATATAGAGATCCTTCTGACATAACTCTATCAACACTTAAAGTTAGTTGTTCACTAATTTGTTTAATATTTAATTCTGCTATATTTACATCGCCTCTTCTTAATTCAGATAACCAAGAATGTGCATTATTGATTGCCTTTTCCCCACCTTTTACAGATACATACATTTTATGGATCTCCTATTTTTAATGATCTTGGTATTGAATAAAATTTATCATTATCAACAAAATAAAAATCAAGTCCTAATGGAAATTGCTGGTTATTTTTTTTTATAAACTCTCTATCAGGTAAAAATATACTTTTAGAGCTTTTAATACCAGGACCAGTAATTTTGGCATTTGGTTTTTTAAATTGAGACTGGCAAATAATAGTACACGATTGATCAGGATTTTGCTCATCACCCTTTTTAAATTCATCTAATGGTAAAAGATCATCCCAAGTACCAATTGCAAAATTTGCATTTTTTTTATCAGTAATATTTGCACCTGTATTAAATTTAATCCAATCAATAGTTTCTGGATTGTTAATATCACGACCTAAAAAAATATTCGAATAACTGTCACAAAAAGTTTTTATAATAGAGCAACTGGCTGAAAACAGGTTTGAAGGCGAATTTATATTATCTAATATTTCGATCGAACCAGGATATGAAGTTGCAAACAAAATACTTCTAAAATAATCAGCACTTTTTTGAGAATTATTTTTTTTAGAAACAACTTCCATAAATTATTTATCCTCACCTCTTACCAAGGTAAAAAAATCAACCTTAGTGGCTTCTGTTTTAGATAATATTTCATTTCTTTTGTTATTTTTATATTTAACTAATTTATCTATTATATTTCTTTTAATTATTTCTTTTTTTTCAGTTTGCATCAATGCATCACACAAAGCTGCAATTTTGGATTTATATTTATTTCTACCTTGAACATAACCATGGCCTTGGATTTTTTTATCTAAATTTAATGAACATCTCGTTATAGTTACTTCTCCAACATTAAAATTATCACCTGTGGCGCCTACTTTTCCCTGAACCATAACACTGCCAATCTCAGGTTCTCTTAACCAATTATATTCTATTTTCATATTTAAATTGTCCCAAAGCGAAATGAGATAATTTTCATCTGCTGTTGCTAAAGAACTTAACCATTGTTTTCTTGATTCATTTTGCATTATACTATACAACTAGACAAGTAACAAAATTAAAAAAAATTTCAATAAATTATTTATTAAAATTTTATGACAATAAAAGATTTGCTTTGGAAAGAAATATACAATTCAATTAAAAGAGAAATTGTTTTAAATAAGTACAAAATCAATAAAAAATTAGATTCCGAAGGTGAGTATGCAAAACAGTTCAATGTTAATAGACACACTATAAGAAGAGCTTTTAAAGAACTTAAAAATGATAATTTAATATATTCAAAAAGAGGTTTGGGTGTTTTTGTAAAAACATCAAAAATTAATTATTCAATAAGCAAAAATGTTCGTTTTACTGAAAATATTCTTGAAGAGAACAAATCAGCGCGAATTGAAATCAAAAGTTTTGATATTGCAGAATGTAATCTATTTGAAAAAAAAGAATTGAATTTAAATAAAAAAGAAAAAGTCACTAGAATAAATAGTATAGGATATATAAATAATTCTCCTTCTGTAATGACATTTAGATCAATACCGCATGATAGATTTCCAAAATTTATTAATCATTTTGTTAAAAAACAGTCTGTAAATAAAGCCTTTAATTTATTAAATGTTAAAAAAATAATAAGATCTAAAACGTTAATAAGCGCTGAAATTTCAGACAAAATAAAATCAAATCTTTTAAATATTGATGTTGGAAAACCTTTAATAAAAACGACATCTATTAATGTTGACTTTAATAAAACCCCTATAGAGCTAAGTGAAAGTTATTTTGATGGGTCTAAAATTCAGATACTTGTTAAAGTTTAGAGTAATAAATACTGTATTTTCTACCTGTAGTTTATTTTTAACAATAATTAAACAAAACTTATAAATTTCATTAATAAATTTTTAACATTTCTTAAAGAATTGAGGTGCATAAAATTGCATGCTCATTAGTAATGTAAATAAATATTTTGGCAATAATCATGCCGTAAAAAATGTCTCATTTAAGGTCAATAAACCTCAAATGATAGGAATTATTGGAAGATCAGGTGCAGGTAAATCTACTCTTCTAAGAATCATTAATCGACTAACAGATTCAACAGATGGAAAAATAGAAGTCGATGGTCAAAATATATTAGAACTTAAAAGCAAAGAAAAAAGATCTTGGCAGAGAAATTGTGCAATGATTTTTCAACAATTTAACTTAGTGCCAAGACTTGATGTATTAACAAATGTCATTTTAGGTAGATTAAATTATCAAAGTTCATTTAGGGCATCTTTAAAAATGTTTTCTCGTGATGAAAGAGCTGATGCTTTGATTTTACTTAACAACTTAGGTATGGCTAACACTGCTCTCCAAAGAGCTGAAACATTATCTGGAGGTCAACAGCAACGTGTAGCTATATGTAGAGCTTTGATGCAAAATCCTAAAATGATTTTAGCAGACGAACCTATAGCATCTTTAGACCCAATGAATGCAAGAATGGTAATGGAGTCATTAAGAAAAATTCATGATGAAAAAAATTTAACGGTCATTTCGAATCTTCATACCCTAGATACAGCAAAAACCTATTGTGACCGTATTATTGGGATGAAAGATGGCGCAATTGTCTTTGATGATTTGCCAGAAAAATTATCAGACAAACTTGCAAGAGAAATTTATGGTGCAGAAGCTGATGAAGCTTTTGAACCGCAAGTAACATCCACTGAGCTTAAAACAAAAAATCAGGTAAATGAGGATGTTAAAAAAGAATTTGCAACTGCATGAGGTCAATAACTCATCGGTACAAATAAGTCGTTAGACTAAAAATAAAAAAAAGGAGATAATTATGTTTAATAAACTAACAAGAGTTATTGCACTTTTGGCTATGATATTGTTTTCAACTCAGGCTAATGCGGTAACTTACACAGGTCCAAAAATGGACTTAAGTAAATACCAACCGGAATTTAGAGTTGGTTTTTTAGGTGACGAAGCAGCTCAAGACATTATCGCAAGAAATGATTGTTTCATGCCATATATCGAAGCAGCTTATGGTGTACCAGCTAAATTTTTTACATTTAAAGACTACGCTGGAACAATGGAGTCGATGCTAGGTGGAAATCTAGATTATACATGGTTTGGTTCTTCTGGATATGCAGGTATGTATCTTAAAGATCCAACTGCTGTAGTGCCAGTTCTAACTAGAATGCAACCAACTGGAGACATGGGTTATTACTCAGTAGCAGTAGCAACTAAAGCATCTGGAATTAAGTCAATGGAAGATCTTAAAGGTAAATCATTTGGTTGGGCTGACCCTAACTCTACATCAGGTTTTTTAATTCCATCAATTGAATTAAAAGCTATGGGTATGGATCCAGATACATATTTTTCAAAAACACAGTTTTCTGGAGGACATGAAAACAATGTATTAGCGTTAATGAATGGTGACGTTGATGCTGCTGTAACATGGGTGTCTGGCGTTGGTAGCTGGGAAGAAGGATATTCATCAGGGAATTTAAGAAAAATGGTTGATAAAGGGATATTAAATATGGACGACATTGTTCAAATTTGGTCTTCAAAATTAATTCCTAATGGTCCAATTGTAATGCCTACTTTTTTACCTGTTAGAGCACATCAAGTAATGATTGGATTGAAAAAATGGATACACGAAAACGATCCAAAATGTAGTGAAAACGTTGCAAACGGGATTGTAAAAAAATGGGTAGCTGTAGATCACTCTTTCTATGAATCAGTTGTAGCAGCGAGAAAGGCTAAAATTGAAGCACAAAAGAATAATTAATTAAACCACTATAAATTAGAGGCAAAGACTTAAAATCTTTGCCTCTGTTTTTTTTTTAAAATTATGTCAAAAGCATTACCTGCAAACTTAGAACAAATTGAAGTTAATTTAAAAAAATTAACAAATCAAAGAACTAGGTCCTCGTTACTGGGAATTGCAATTCTAATATTAGTTTTTTTTGGTGGTACCCTGGTATCGTTAGAGGCAAATGCAGGATCTTTTGGTAGAGGTATAGCTAATTTTTTTAATTATCCAAGAGATTTATTTGTTGATACATTTGAGATGGGATGGCAATATTGGCCAAGAGTTATTAAGTACATTCCTGAATTAATTATAACTTTAAATATTGCATTATTTTCAACTTCGATCGGATTTGTTTTGGCAGTTATTTTTGCAATCTTCTCTAGTAGAAATTTAATAAGAAATAAAAGAGTTATTCAATTTACAAAATTTTTTATGGATGTGACAAGATCATTTCCAACATTAATAATAGCAATGGTGTTTTTATATTTGATGGGTAAATCATCTTTACCAGCAGTGATTGCCATAACAATACATACTGCAGGAG
>JACWDO010000024.1 GCA_014654115.1 Pelagibacterales bacterium SAG-MED17
AAATCAATTGAGAAGAGTGATGACCCAATTAGAATGTACCTTAGAGAAATGGGGGGAGTGGAACTTCTTTCCAGAGAGGGTGAAATTGCCATCGCTAAACGAATAGAAGCAGGAAAAGATGTCATGTTAAATGCTCTTTCTCAAAGTCCAATTACAGCCCAGCAATTTTTTGAATGGAATGATAAACTTCAGAACGATGAAATCTTAGTAAGAGAAATTATAGATATCGATACAAATTATATGGAGGATGAAGATACCGGCCAAAGTGCAAAGCAAAAAAAGTCAGATGATGGAAATGTCTCTCAAAAAAATGAGGATAATAATTCTAATGCTGAGGATGATGAATTTAACCCCACACTTGCTGCGATGGAAACAGAAATAAAACCTAAAGTTTTACAAACAGTTAATAATTTAACAAAAGACTATAATAAACTAATAAAGTATCAGAATGAAAAATTAGAATGCGTGCTTACTTCGAGCCCATTTTCCACCTCAAAAGATAAAAATTATAAGAAAATAGTTGATGATATTTTAGAAAATATAAAATCACTTCAATTATCTCCCTCGGTGTTAGAGGAATTGGTGCAAAAACATTATATAGAAAATAGAAAAATAGTATCCTTAGAGGGAAATTTGTTAAGACTTGCAATAAATGAGAAAATTTCAAGAGACGAATTTATAAAATTTTATGTTGGAAATGAGATAAATCCTAATTTGAAAAGTTTCTTAGACACAAATGAAGTTTGGAAAAAGTTTTTTCATAAACATAAAATTGAATTCACAAATATCAGAGATAGACTAGTAGAGATTAGTAAGAAACTTGGAATTTCTGTTACTGAATTTAAATTAATGGTAAGCAGAATTCAAAAAGGTGAAAAAGAATCAAGAATTGCAAAAAAAGAAATGGTTGAGGCTAATTTAAGATTAGTTATTTCTATTGCAAAAAAATATACCAATAGAGGCTTACAATTTTTAGATTTGATTCAAGAGGGAAATATTGGATTAATGAAAGCAGTAGATAAATTTGAGTACAGAAGAGGTTATAAATTTTCCACTTATGCAACATGGTGGATAAGACAAGCAATTACCAGATCTATAGCGGATCAAGCTAGAACTATTAGAATACCTGTCCATATGATAGAAACAATAAATAAAATTGTAAGAACCCAGAGATTAATCTTGAGCGAATTTGGCAGAGAGGCAACGCCAGAGGAATTGGCAAAAAAATTAAGAATGCCACTGGAGAAGGTAAGAAAAGTATTAAAAATATCAAAAGAACCTGTATCTCTTGAAAAACCCGTTGGAGATGAAGAAGATAGTAGTTTAGGAGACTTTATAGAAGATACAAAAGCGTTAGCGCCCCTGGAGCAGGCAATTAAATCTAATTTAAGTGAGGCTACAACTAAAATTTTGTCCACTTTAACACCAAGAGAGGAAAGAGTTTTGAGAATGAGGTTTGGTGTAGGCATGAATACCGATCATACTCTTGAGGAGGTTGGGCTACAGTTTTCTGTAACCAGAGAAAGAATTCGTCAAATTGAAGCAAAGGCTTTAAGAAAATTAAAACATCCAAGTAGATCGAAGCAATTAAAAAGTTTTTTAGAAAGCTAAAATAGGGCCGTTAGCTCAATAGTAGAGTACTGCATTGACATTGCAGGGGTAGTTGGAGCGTAACCAACACGGCCCACCAGTAGAAACTATTTATGTCGTTTAGTAATTATAAATTCCAACTTAATTTATTCATAATTTTTACACTTTTTTTATTAATTGAAGGTTTTTTTTATTATTATTCTTATAAATTATCTTATTTTTGTTTTGATGATTTTAGTTTTTCCAATAAATGTACTTCAGATTATACTTTCTTTGATGTGAACAGAAGTGGATTTAATCCCTTAATTTGGAATGAAAGTAAACTAGTAGAGTCATTTCAAATATTATTTCTTATATTAACAATCTATCAATTAATAAAAAATATAATTTTAAAAAATAAACATAAATTTTCTAAAATTTTTTTATATTTTGTATATTTTTATACACTGGGTATAATATATTTTTTCTTTGAAGAAATATCTTGGGGACAACATTATTTTAAATGGGAAACCAATGAGATATTTATGAATTTAAATAATCAAGGTGAAACAAATATTCATAATATTTCTAATATTTTTGATCAACTACCTAGAGGAATTTTAACTTTATGGTGTGGATTCTCAATCTTACTAGTAAAATTTCTTAAATTATTCCCAGTAAAAAAAAATTATATTAACTTTGTTTTTCCATCAAAAAAAATCAAATATATTTCATTCATTTTATTAATATTTTTACTCCCAGATTTATTTGTAGATAAATTAAATTTGCACCCTGGATATAACAATTATACATATACGATAAATTTAGCAGAAATTTATGATTTTTTTACATTTAACTTTATTAGACTTTCGGAATTTCAAGAGTTGCTTTTTGCTTTCTATATTTATCACCATACATTATTTTTTAAAGAGACCTTAAGATAATATCTTGAATGAAGTTTATAAAAGGAGTAAAAGATTTAGGTTTTTGGGCCTGTAGCTCAGTTGGTTAGAGCAGTACACTCATAATGTATTGGTCCCAGGTTCGAGTCCTGGCGGGCCCACCAAATCGTGCAGTATTAACAAGAACTTATTGTACATTCCTATCATCAACACTCAAGTAAGAGACTATCAAAAGAGTCAGTAAAATGGAACAGAAAAATAATTCAGGGAGTCATACGGGAGTCCAAATGTTCGGCTGCTGTTGCAGCCTCACAGGTCCCTCAATAGAGGTACCAAACACGTTTAGGAATTCGAAAGTTTTTAAGAGGGGTACCATACATTCCTAGAAACAGGTACTTATAGTTAGTCTGTAATACTAACGTTTGGTTATTCGTAGAACTAATTTTGAAAAATTTTATAATAAAAAATTTTAGTCTCTAAATGGGTGTTTCGTTCCTAAAATATTTTCTATACCCTCTAGCTTATTTTTTTCTATTCTACTACGTCTAGCATCTTCCATTACTTTACGTCCTAATGCTTTTAATGCAGGATCTTCAACATATGGTTCAGGAGTATATATAGGACTTATTTTAAACTCTGGCATAGGTGTTGATTTAGATATTTTTCTAATTGGTTTCTTACCCAGGTTATTTGCAATCCTTGTAAATGGTTTATCTTCTTTACGTTTAGGTCTTACAAACTCTTTTTTCTTTTGAACATCAGGTACATATTTTTCATAAACTTCATTATGTTTTCTAGCTGATACTGCATCTTTAAATGCTATATCTTTTTTCTTATTAGAAAATAATCCTGTTGCACTATCGTACATAACCATTTTTTCCTCTGGATCTATGTCACCATACTTAACCATAGTCCCCATTATATCTATGTTATCTAAAGCACTTTGATGAAAGTTTGATTTAGTTTGCTTTACGTTTCTATTCAGTACCTTTTTAGGTGCATAATCAATAGCTGCTTTAAACGTATCATCTGGTTTATTTCCAGGTCCATATGTTCCGTTCTTTATTTGTTTCTGAACCTCTTTTTTAAAGTACCCAGGCTCTTTTGGTCTCGTTATGTATTTAATCATATCGTTGTATTCTTTTATTTTCATTAATGTGTACTCCCTTTGATTTGTTCATCTAACTCTTCCTCTGTCACAGCTTCATTAGGATTGATTGCTTTAATACGTCTAGTCAAATAACGTACTTTCCATTTCTCGTGAAATAGCTCTGTCTCTAACCTCATAATAATATTCTGACATTCAAGCAGCATATCGTAAGACTTCGCTAACTTTTTTGTAGCAAATCCTAAATCACGCATAGCATTATTCATTTGTTTCGGTGTCATCGCTTGAGATAACTTTTCGTTTTTTCTGCACGTTTTGTTCTTCATCATATTTTTGTTTCCTCCTGATGAGGTCCGCAGCCTCTGGTGTTAATGTATGTTCCCAATCAAGTAATAAATTTTGTATAGATTTTTCTAACTCTTCAACTGACATATTTTCCATATCATCACCTTTGTTTTTAATGATCTGTCGGTCTATGTAATAACCCGCAACTTTGCCTCTTAATTCCTCTGCACGTAAAGCAACTCCTATCATCTTATTTTTTTCTGCCTCTTTACCTAAAAAGTTTAAACGTGCCATATGTTTATCGGGATCGATGTTATGTTTAATTCTAAAATCTTCTGACATCTTCCCAATATACGTTGTGACGTGTGGGGATATTCTGGGATTTAATAATTCATAGGCCCTCTGATATGCACTATCAGGAGCATAACCTGCTTTGATAGCACATTCAGTATTTGTTAAACGTTGGTTTCCGTATTTTGCCTCTACGTGATAACGAGCAAACTTACGTTGCATTTCAGTTAATGGTTTATC
>JACWDO010000025.1 GCA_014654115.1 Pelagibacterales bacterium SAG-MED17
TTTTTAATTTTATCCAATTAAATATAAATTTTTTCTTATTTTTTATATATATATTTTTTAGATGTTTAAAATCCAATCAAAAAAGTATAGACATTTTGCACATTAAACAATTATAAAATTTAATTAAATGTCAAAATCAGATATTCAAATAGCTAGAGAAGCAAAAATGAAACCGATCCAAGAGATTTTGGATGGTGTTGGTGTACCTGATAAAGCTGAGGCATATAGTCCAATAAGTAGATATATCGCTAAAATTAAACTCGAATATCTTGAAAATTTTAAAGAAAAAAAAGATGGAAAATTAATACTAGTAACGGCCATCACTCCTACTCCAGCAGGAGAAGGGAAGACAACAACCTCTGTAGGATTGTCAGATGGATTGAATAAAATTGGTAAAAAATCTATTGTTTGTTTAAGAGAACCAAGTCTTGGTCCTTCATTTGGGATGAAGGGGGGTGCTGCTGGTGGAGGTTATGCTCAAGTAGTTCCTATGGAACAAATAAATCTTCATTTCACTGGGGACTTTCATGCAATCACATCTGCTCATAATCTTTTATCTGCTTTAATAGACAACCACATATATTGGGGCAACAAATTAAACATAGATGTAAGAAGAATAGTTTGGAAAAGAGTTCTCGACATGAATGATCGAGCTTTGCGATCTATAAATATTAATCTCGGTGGTGTTGCTAACGGATTTCCTAGAGAAGATGGTTTTGATATTACAGTTGCATCAGAAATAATGGCAATCTTTTGCCTATCAAATGATTTGCATGATCTTGAAAATAGAATTGGAAATATTACTGTTGCTTATACTAGAGACAAAAAACCAATTTATGCAAAAGATTTAAATGCTCATGGTCCAATGACTGTATTATTAAAAGATGCAATTAGACCAAACGTAACTCAAACTTTAGAGAATAATCCTGCAATAATCCATGGTGGTCCATTTGCAAATATTGCTCATGGATGTAATTCGGTATTAGCAACTAAGACTGCATTAAAACTTTCTGATTATGTAGTAACGGAAGCAGGGTTTGGAGCTGACCTGGGTGCAGAAAAATTTCTGGATATCAAATGTAGAAAATCAGGGTTGAAGCCAAGCTGTGTTGTAATTGTTGCAACTATAAGAGCGTTAAAAATGCATGGGGGAGTTAAAAAAGACGAATTGAAAAATGAGAATGTTGATGCTGTAAAAAAAGGATTGGTTAATCTAGAAAGACATATTGAAAATATTCAAAAATTTGGATTACCTGTAACGGTGGCTATAAATCATTTTGTTTTAGATACTGATAATGAAGTTGGTGAAGTTCTAAATTTCTGTGAACAAAAAGGCGTTAAAGCTTCAATATCAAAGCACTGGGAAAAAGGTGGCGAAGGAGCAATTGATTTAGCAAATGATGTAGTTGAACTATGCGAAAAAGGTAGTGATTTTAAATTTTTGTACGATGATAAGACTTCTTTATTTAAAAAGATAGAAACGATAGCTAAAGAACTTTATAGAGCAAGCGAGGTAGTTGCAGATACTAAAATTAGAGACCAATTAAAATCTTTTGAGGAAAGAGGATACCAATCCCTGCCTATTTGTATTGCAAAAACTCAATATAGTTTTTCTACAGATCCAAATTTAAAAGGAGCCCCATCTGGTCATGTATTGCCAATAAGAGAGGTAAGATTGTCTTCTGGAGCTGAATTTATTGTTGTTGTGTGCGGCGCAATAATGACAATGCCTGGATTACCAAAAGTGCCCGCTGCCGACTCAATAAGAATTAATGAAAAAGGTGAAACAGAGGGTTTATTTTAAAAGGTAATTAAGCCAGTTCTCAAGTTCTCTCATTCTAAGATCTTTATTAGTAATCTTGTTTTCCTCTGCAATCATTTTTACATGATTATTTATCTCTTGCTCATCAACAAAAGCATTATTGTTTAAAAGACGATCTTTTCTGAAATGAATAAGACTTATCATTTTATCATAAGTAATTTCAGGATGGTATTGAATACCCCATATATCACTTGCTTCAGACTTAAAATTTACTCCCATAACTTTGTTTATAGGATTTGAAGCTAGTAATTTTGAATTTTTTGGCAATGTTACAACTTCATCAAAATTAAAAGCAGGTGTATTAAAAATTTTATTTTTATTTTTATAAATTGGATGTTGCAAACCATCATTATTAATTTCAATATTTAGCGCTATTCCTCTATGAGATCCATTTGTACATCTCTTAACCTGCCCTCCTGCTACAGTAACAGCAACCTGAAGCCCCCAGCAAATCGCTAATATTTTTTTTATTTTTTTTTGACACTCTCTCATAAATTCTATCTGTCTTCTTATTTCAATAGTGTCACTATAAATATTAAGGCTGCTTCCTCCCCATATTAGCCCATCATATTTTTCAAGATCGACTACTTTTTCAGAAATAT
Organism: Pelagibacterales bacterium SAG-MED17; assembly: GCA_014654115.1. Classification (GTDB taxonomy): domain Bacteria; phylum Pseudomonadota; class Alphaproteobacteria; order Pelagibacterales; family Pelagibacteraceae; genus Pelagibacter. The sequence continues at coordinate 2,425 of JACWDO010000025.1, forward strand.
TTTTATCAGATGAAGGATTTACAACATCAGTTTCTATTTTGTCAGTAAAATAAGCTATGCTATCTTTTAAACTTTCTGTATGTGTTTTAATTCCACCATCGGTAAAACTTTGATTTTCTTCTCTTAAATTTCCTTCAACTATTAATATTTTTTTCATCAAAATAATTCTCCTGAAATACTATGCTCATACATAACTTTCATATCATTCAACGTCAATTTTTTTGGATTTGAAGACGTTGAAGGATCCTCAAGAGCCATCTTTGATAATTCATCTAAGTTCATTTTTTTTATTTCTATTATATCAGATAGTTTATGCGGAATATTTAATTCATTTCTTAAATCTAATATCCAATTTAAAAAAGTATCAAAACTTTTATTCAAGCTAAGGTAATCGCATATAGAAATTATTCTTTCTTCAATATTTTCTTTATTAAAAGTCAAAACATAAGGCATAAATATTGCATTAGATAATCCATGATGAAGATTAAATTGAGCATTAAGTGGATGACTAAGCGAATGAATGGCTCCTAAGCCTTTTTGAAATGCAGTTGATCCCATGCTAGCTGCAGCTAATAAATCAGCTCTAGCCTCCATATCGCTTCCATTTTTTACTGCTTTTAAAAGAGATTTTTTAATCAGCCTCATTCCTTCAATCGCTATTCCATCTGCCATAGGATGAAAGCCAGGGGCGCAAAAAGCCTCTAAATTATGTGCCAACGCATCCATTCCTGTTGCTCCTGTTAAACGAGGTGAAAGATCTTTAGTTAGGACTGGATCCAATATGACAATAGAGGGTAAAAATTTTGGGTGAAAAATAATTTTTTTTATGCCTGTTTTTGAATTAATTATGGCTGAGGCTCTTCCTGTTTCTGAGCCAGTTCCAGCAGTAGTTGGAATTGCAATTATTGGAGCTATATTTTTTTCATCTGCCCTTTTCCAATAATCACCTATATCCTCAAAATCCCAAATTGGTCTAGATTGAGCAGACATAAAAGCAATAGCTTTACCTACATCTAACGCGCTTCCACCTCCAATAGCAATTACACTGTCACAATTATTTTTATTGAACACTTCAACACCTTCATCAACATTCTCTCCCGTTGGGTTTCCTGAAAAATTAGAAAAAATATATAATTGGAATCTTTTTTCTAAATCATTTATTAAATCTTTTAAAAATTCTAGATTGATTAAGTCTCTATCTGTTACTAATAATGGTTTTGTAGTTTTAATTTCTATACAAGCTTTTTCTAGATCCTTAATTCTATTATTACCTACCCACACAGTTGTGGGGTAATTCCAATTATAATTAGTCATTTTTATTTTCTAACATTAAATCTAAAAATAGAGCAGCAGTCCAAGAGAAATTGCTTGCACCAAATCCTTTTCCAGTTTTGCAGCTGTAGTATTCATTAAAACCTTTTTGTTTTACTAGATTAATTGTTTTTCTTTTAATTTGATTGGCAAATTTAATATTCTTATTTTTTAATCCTTGATATATAATCCAGTTACAATTAATCCATACTGGACCTCTCCAATATCTTTTCTCTTCAAACTTTAGGTGGTTTGATTTTACACTAGGCAATAAGTATTTTTCTTTAAGACTATGTTTTTCCAAGTTTTTAATAATTTTATTATTAAATGCTTTATCTTCCAAATCTGCAAACAGAATAAAGTAATGAGTAATTGATGGTATGTTAATTTTTTTTTTATTTTTTAAATCTATGTTGAAAAATGTATTTTTTTTCTGATTAAATAGTTTAATAATTTTTTTTTCTGATCTTGATACATAAGATTCTAATTCTTTACTTTTTAAATTAAAGGTATTTAATAATTTAAGTAAATCTTTATTTGCTCGTAAAAAAATAGAATTGAACCCAACATCAACTACATTGAATAAAGATGTCTTGTAAAGTTTTTTTGGATTATAATTATTTTTTCTCAAATGATTTTTAATAGTTA
>JACWDO010000026.1 GCA_014654115.1 Pelagibacterales bacterium SAG-MED17
ACTTGGTAAATTATTCACGGAAGCTATAGAAAATTGTGATGGAAAACCTATTGAGGGTTTAAGTTCTGTTGGTGCAACTTGGACACAAAAGATAAGATTCTCAGTTCTTCCACAAGTACTCCCTCTTTTTCTAAGTTATGGAATATTAAGGTTAGAAATTAATGTTAGAGAATCTACTATATTAGGTTTTGTTGGTGCAGGAGGAATTGGAGAATTGTTAGCAGCTTTAATTCAGTGGAATTATGGTGCTGATGTTTTAGCGTGTATGTTCTTACTGGTTGGTACAATAATTGCATTAGATTACTTGTCGGCATATTGGAGACATAAATTGATTGGAGTAAATCAATGAGTTCTAGTTTAACAATTGAAAGAGATAATATTCGAAAATTATTTCCTGACACATTCAATCAAGCCAGAAAAGGTAGAAGAAAAGGCCAAATAATTTTTTTTCTTATTTTATTATATTTAATAGTAGGTTTTTTTACTTTAGACGTTGTTGATATTCCAAAAAAATGGAAACCACAAAATGCCGCTATGTTTGCTTTAGATACATATGCACATAAAGATCATGTAACAATGAAATGGGAAAATCATGACGATATTAAAATAGCTTTTGAAGGAAATTATAGAAGTGTTTATGGAAAAGATAATCTTGATAAATCAATTCCAGATTGGTTTTACAAAAAATCTGATAATGTTGGCTATGTAGTTGAATTTAATAATAAAGGTAAAGCAATATTATACAAAGATAGAGTTGAGATTGTAAATTTTCCTAAATATGAAAGAGATTTTACCATAAAATTAAATACTAATGGTAAACCTTACCTTGTAGGTTCAGAGGATTTGGTCATAGAAGATTTAAAAGGTTTTAGAATTACAGAAAATAGAGTTGAATTTAGACCAACTTTGTATGAGAGAATTCAAGTATATCCAAAAAAAGTTGAAATTCATCGTTATAGCATAGGATGGAAATATTTTTGGTTTGATTTCTCAAGTCCGTTAGAACCATATAGCTTTTTCGAAGCATTAGGCTTGACTTTTTCTAAAGATAGAGTTGTTCCAGAAATGTCTAATTTAAAGCTTTTCTTAACAGAAATTAAAGACAATGACGCATTTATGCACGGTAGAGTTTGGTGGGCCATGCTTGAAACAATAGTTATGGCTGTATTAGGGACAATGTTTGCTACAGTGATGGCTCTCCCCTTGTCTTTTCTTGCGGCATATAACGTTACACCAATTAAAGCTCTAAGATTTACATTAAGAAGATTTTTTGACACTTTAAGAGGAATAGATTTTTTAATTTGGAGTTTAATATTTTTAAGAGCTTTTGGTCCAGGACCCTTCACTGGTATTTTTGCGATTGGTTTTACTGATACAGGTACTTTAGGTAAATTATATTCTGAAGCAATTGAAAATACTGAGAAGAAACAACAAGAAGGAGTTCAATCAACGGGGGCTAGTAAATTGCTACAACATAGATTTGGTATAATTCCTCAAATACTTCCTATTTTTGTATCACAATCCTTGTACTATTTAGAGTCAAATACTAGAGGTGCTGTAATTATTGGTGCAATGGGTGCAGGAGGAATTGGGTTACAATTTTTAGGTGCACTAGGTACTGGAAATGATTTTGAAAATGTTGCCTACATGGCAATATTAGTTTTAGCTGTTGTAATATTTATGGATAGATTATCTGCTTGGCTTAGAAGAATATTAATTGGATCAGATCAATTAATTGTAAGGTAAATAGAAAAAATACCTTTATCAAAAATTTTTCTAGAAATTTTAATTTAAGAAATCAATCTTTCCAGAATTTCCACCAAGGTTTTTCTTCCTTTGTTATCTCATTATTGTCAACAACAACTTTAGTTATAGATGGATCCTCTCCATCTACTAATCCTGCTCTTGCAGTTGTTTTAGCGTCTTCTAATTTTAGTTTTGCCTCAAAAACTCTATTTTCATTACACAATTTCATGCCCTCTTTCATTAATGCTTCTGCCTCAGATGCTTTTTCGGGACTAGATCTTGAAATATCGTTTTTAACAGTGGCTCTTAACATAAGTACGCCAGAGTCTTCACAATTCCCTATTTCATTTTTAAATGTGTCCTCAGTGTTTTGTGAATAACTACTACCAGCTTGTTGTTCTGTTATTTTGACATGGTTGTCAGCTTGAGTAATAGAGATTGTGGATAAAGTTAATATAAATGAGATTAAGATTTTTTTCATAATAATCTATTAACTTACTTTTGTTAAAAAAATGTTAAAGAAATAAAAAATTTTGTGAAATATTTGCCAGCATTTTTAATAGGTATATCAGTTACCTTTTGTTACAGCAGTTGTATGTACCTGTTCTCAGCGTTGTTGCTAACTTGGGAAAACGAACTTGGTATTTCAAGAAACAACTTAACTTTTATTTATTCTCTAGGCTTAGTTGTGCATAGTTTACTTTTACCTTTTCTAGGTAAGATTGTAGATAGAAATCTAAGTTTTCCAATGATGTGGGCCAGTCCTATACTGTTAGGACTAAGTGTAATTTATCTTTCATCAGTAGATACGTATGGTGGATTTTTACTTGCTTGGATACTTGTCAGTGCAACCTCGGGTGGCTGTCTTTATACGATGCTTTTTAGTGTCATTACTATTAATTTAAAATCAAAGGCCAAAACATCTATTGCAATAATTACTTTGTTTGCTGGATTTGCAAGCACATACACATTTCCTACTGCTACTTATTTAACAGAACAATATGACTGGAGGTTTACTGTATTTATTTTTGGAATATTAAATATATTGATTAGTTCACCAGCTAATTATTTTGGTTTCAAAAATATAATTAAAAAAGAATTTAAAAAAATTGAAAAGAAAACAGATCAAAATTCAAAGCTTAAAATAATACTTAAAGATTATAGATTTTGGTTATTTAGTTTTTCATTGTTTGTTATTGGATTTAATATTGGTGCTATTACAACTCATGTAATTCCAATGTTGCAGGAAAAAGGGATGAGTCTATCCCAAGCTGTATTGACAGCATCTCTGTTTGGACCAGGACAAGTAATAGGTAGAATTTTAGTTATGATATATGGAGGTGATAAGTCAAATTTAAAATTATTTGTAATTTGTTTTTACTCGATGGTAGTTGGAATGATATTTTTATACTTTATAAATATTAATCATTACTTAGCACTTTTATTTGTTTTATTTAATAGTTCAGCATATGGCAGTATGGCTATTTTAAAACCTTTGGTTCAAAATGATACTTTTGGCCAAAAAAACTTTGGCAATATTCATGGTATTTTAGCTTTACAATATATGATTGGTAGTATTGCTGGTCCATGGATTGGTTCGTTGGTATGGAATGTAGGAGGATATGATTTGTTAATATTAGTATTTTTTGTTTTAGCAATATTTGGTAACTCGACAGCAATTTTTTTAAACAAAAAAAAATTTATTTAAAGCTTCTCTCTACGTGTTTGTAAAAATAATTTATATTTGGAATTTCTAAATTTTCAAATTTAGCAAGATCATCATATTTTCTTAATCTAACTGCATCTTGCATAAAAGGTTGTTTAATAAATTCGTTTGCTTGCTCTTTGGAAAAACTTCCTCCTTGGACATCTAAACTTCGTTTTGAAGCAATAGATAAAGACTCATAATAACCTTTTTCACAATAAACCAAATATCTTTTAGCCGGAACATGTCCTTTAATTAACATTGTAACATCTTCTGGAAAAAATCTAGAAAGAAAAAGAGATCCTGAATTTTCATGCTTTTTATCTATTCCTTTTTTTATGGCTTCTTTGTCATTATTAATTAAGTGACCAATATCATGGAATAGGGCTGCAGTAATAAAAAAATGGTTTTCATTATTTTTTTTTGCCAATAATGCGCATTGAATTGCATGTTCTAGTTGTGAAACTTTTTCATTTCCATATTGTTTGTCTGATCCAATTTCTTCTATAATTTTAAATAAATTGGCAATATTTGACTTATTATTCATCATATTCTTTTAAATTAAAAATGTTTCAGTTTTATTACAATTTAGATTTAGTACTCATTAAGTATAGAAAAAATATTTTATAGTAATAAAAGTTAAAAATGAAAAAACTTTTATTTGTTTGTACTGGCAATTCTCATAGAAGCATATTGGCCGAAAGTGTAGTTAATAAATTTCATAAAAATAAATTTATT
>JACWDO010000027.1 GCA_014654115.1 Pelagibacterales bacterium SAG-MED17
CAAAACCAACAGCCCAACTGCCCTTTCTTGGATACTCAATAAGAACTACGCTTTTCTTTGATCCTTTTTTTGGTGCAAACGTCTCTGTCATTTGACCAATTGCAGAATATATAGTTCTTAATATTGGTATTTTTTTTAATAAGTCATTAAATAGTTGTAAAACTTTCTTTCCAATAAAGGATAATGAAAGACCTCCCACAAAAGTAATAAAAATTACTGATAATAAAATTTCCAAGCCTGGAATAGCAAATGGCAAATAACTATTAGGATTAATGCCTTGAGGTATTAATTTTGAGGAAATTGAGATAAAAAAAGTTGTTAAATATAATGTAATACCTATTGGAACTAAAACAACAATACCTGTAATAAAATAGTTTCTTAATCTTGCAATAAACGAAACTCTTTTTTTTCTTAATTTAGACATATCTATTAATTGATTATAAATTACATGTAATATAAATATTGTAAAAAGTGAATAGAAGAAATTTTATATATTTAATGGGTTGTGGCTGTCTTTCTGCTAGTTTACATGCCTGTACTACAGCTCCAATTACAGAAAGAAGGCAATTAAAGTTAATTCCAGAATCAAAATTAAACGCACAAGCTGCTCAATTATATGAAAAAGTTAAACTAAAAGCTAAATTAAGTGAAGATAAAGATAGCTTAGATAAAATAATTCATATTGGTAATAAAATTGAAACCTCAATATCTGATTATTTCTTTAGAAATAATATGGATGATCCTACGAAAAACTTTAATTGGGAATATATCTTAATAGATAATAAAAAAATAAAGAATGCCTGGTGCATGCCTGGTGGTAAAATTGCTGTTTACACTGGAATGTTAGATATAACGAAAAATGATGATGGTCTAGCTGCAGTAATGGGCCATGAAATAGCACACGCTGTTGCTAAACATTCTGTAGAAAGGCAAAGTAGAGCCGTGTTATTAAACACTACAACCGGAATAATTGATATTGCTACAGGAGGGGCAATTTCTAAAGTTAACCAGACAACAGGTATTAACACAGTAGGAATGTTGTCTCAGATAGGAATAATGAATCCTTTTTCAAGAAAACAAGAGAGTGAAGCTGATTATTTAGGATTAATTTTTTCATCTTTATCAGGATATGATATTAGAGAAACTACGAAAATTTGGGAAAGAATGAAAAAAGCCAACAAAGGAAAGGAGCCACCCGAATTTTTAAGCACTCATCCATCAAATGATAGAAGAATTAATCAAATTGATACTTGGATGAATGAAATAATACTAAAATATCCACCTATAGTATAGAGAGCATATTAAGGGATTTGCAATACACAATGAGAAAAGTAATTAATCTACCAATCATATTTAGACCCTTTAATTTAGGAGATTTAATTAGATTGGGTGGAAATAAAGATGGTGGGTATTTGTTGTCTAAAAAATCTTTTTTTAAAAGTAATTTTTTAGTTTCTCTAGGTGTTGCTTATAATTGGGACTTTGAAATTGATTTTTTAAAAAAAAAAAATAATAAAAAATTAAGTGTAATTGCTTACGATAATTCCATATCCAAAGAAATAGTAAAAAGATTTTCTATAAAGAGTTTTATATTTTTTTTTATAAAGCCAAGTTTTAAAAAAATTCAACATATTAATAAATTTTTCTCATATATAAGAACTTTTGATGGAAGCAGAGCTACTCACATTCCATTAAATGTAGCAGAAACAAAGACATCTAAAAATATAAGTATAAAAGAAGTCTTTAAATTTAGTGAGAAAGAAAAAATAATTTTAAAAATAGATATAGAAGGCAATGAGTATAAATTATTAAAAGACATATTAGAAAATTTAAATCAAATTAATGTATTAATAATTGAATTTCATTTTATAAAAAAAAATAAAAAGATTATTCTAAATTTTATTAAAAAAATTAATAAAAAGTTTTATATTTCACATACACATGTAAACAATGTTTCATTAACCAAGGATGGAAAAAATGCTGAGATAATAGAATTTACATTCGAAAAAAAATCTTTATTTAGTGGTAATATAAAGCCTTCTAATTATAATTATCCTATTGATAAACTAGATTTTCCATCTTCAAAAAAAGTTGATGATTGCCAGGTATTATTTATATAAATATAAGATAATTGATGAATATTTGATTATTTGATTATTGGAATATATTACAGATATGTTTGGTGAGCCCTGATGGACTCGAACCATCGACCCATTCCTTAAAAGGGAATTGCTCTACCAACTGAGCTAAGGGCCCAACACGGAAATTCTTATATTGATTTTTAAATATTTGGCAATGGTTAAAATTTACAAAATATTGATATACTTATCGTGGAATTGATCAAATGTTCCCATTTTGATATTTTTTCGAATTTCATACATAAGTTCTTGATAAAAGTTTATATTATTTAACGTCAAAATCATTGATGACAGCATCTCATTTGTATTGTGGAGGTGGTTTAAATAATTTTTTGAGTATTTATTTAAATCAAACTTAGTAACATTACTATCTAGAGGTGAATTATCTAATTTATTTTCTGAATTTCTTATTTGAATTCTACCGTTCCAGGTAAAGGCTAATCCTGTTCTTCCTGATCTTGTTGGAAGAACGCAATCAAACATGTCTACACCTCTCTTAACTGCACCTAATATATCTGATGGAGTTCCTACACCCATTAAATATCTTGGTTTATCTATTGGTAAATTATCTTTTATAGCATCTAATACGTCAAACATTTCTTTTTGAGTCTCTCCGACTGCTAAACCACCGATTGCATAACCATCAAACTTTATTTCAATTAATTTATTTAGAGATTCTATTCTTAAATCTTTAAATAAACCGCCTTGTACTATGCCAAATAATGCTTTATGTGGATTTATTCCAAATTCATCTTTAGATCTTTTAGCCCACTCTGTAGATAAATCCATTGAGTTTTTAATTTTTTCATAATCTTTAGTATTTTTTGGACACTCATCCATCACCATTACAATGTCAGAATTTAGTTTTTTTTGTATTCTAATACTTTCTTCAGGACTTAAAATAAATGTTTTACCGTCTATATGGGATTGAAAAATTGCTCCTTTGACTCTATCAATTTTATTAAATTTAGATAAAGACATCACTTGATAACCACCTGAGTCTGTTAAAATAGGCAGTTTACAGTTCATAAATTTATGAAGACCGCCAACAGCTTCAACCCTATCAGTGCCTGGTCTAATCATTAAGTGATAAGTGTTCGATAGAATTATTTCACTTCCTGTTTCAATAATATCATCAATAAAAACTCCTTTGACGGTAGCTTGAGTGCCTACAGGCATAAATGCAGGTGTATTAATGTCCCCTCTATGAGTTTGAATTAATCCAACACGGTAATTTTTATTTTGATGTGTTACGCTAAAAGAAAAATTCTTTTTTATGTCTTCCATCCATTAAATTCTACTCAGATTTAAAGCTAATTATTTTATCTGGGTTAGAAACAGATCCATTGGATCCATCTCCTTTTGTAATCATATCGACAAACTCCATTCCCTCAGTTACTTTTCCAAAAACAGTATATTGTCTATCTAGATGAGGTGTGGGACCAAAACATATAAAGAACTGGCTGTTTGCACTATTCGGATCTGAAGATCTTGCCATTGATAATGTTCCTCTCTCATGTGGCAAATCATTAAACTCTTCTTTAAGGTCAGGCAAATCAGAACCTCCCATACCTGCTCTACTTAAATTGTAATTATCAGAAGATGAATTTCCAAATTGAACGTCACCTGTTTGGGCCATAAAACCATCGATCACTCTGTGAAAAACAACGCCATCATATTTTCCACTATTAGCTAAATCAGTTATTCTTTTTACATGGTTTGGTGCGACGTCTGGAAATAATTCAATTTTCAAATTTCCATCTTT
>JACWDO010000028.1 GCA_014654115.1 Pelagibacterales bacterium SAG-MED17
GGGACTGGATAGTATCAAGATATTTAGACCAAATATTACAAACAATTAAACAATACAAAAAAGACTTAGTTAGAATTGAATTTATAATTAAAAATAACAAAGATGCAGATGATGGCGAGACAAATGTAACTCCCAAAAGTTATATTGAAACCAATAATGACAATGTGTCATTTATAAAGGATTCTTATCTACAATATAATAGAATAGATCCAAATAAAAATTTCGAAAATTTTATAACTGGAGGAAGTAACAAATTAGCATTTGAGGCTTCAAAAAAAATTTCTAAAGATATAGCTCACTACAATCCATTATATTTATATGGTGGTGTAGGAATGGGTAAAACCCATTTGTTAAATGCCATTGGTTTAGAATTAAAAGAAAAAAATAAAGTAATGTTTATTTCAGCAGAAAGATTTATGTACCAATTTGTTAAGTCTATAAAATCAAATGAAATGGTAAAGTTTAAAGAGTACTTTAGAAATACAGATATTCTGTTAATCGACGATATTCAGTTCATGAACGGTAAAGAAGCAATGCAAGAAGAGTTTTTTCACACCTTCAATGCATTATTAGATAAAAACTCACAAATAATAATTTCAGCAGATAGACCCCCTAATAAACTCTCTAGAATACAAGAGAGAATAAAATCTAGATTTTCAGGAGGTTTAGTTGTGGATATTCAAAACCCTGATTATGAACTTAGATATAAAATTATTAAATCTAAAACTGAAGAGTTAAAATTATCTTATTCAAATCAAGTTGTTATTTCTGAGGAAATCCAAAAATTTCTAAGCACAGAAATTAAAACTAGTATTAGAGAATTAGTTGGAGCACTCAATAGAATTGTCTCATTCACAAGGATTTATAATAAAGTTCCGAACTTGTCGGAGGTTAAAATAATTTTAAAAGACTTGCTAAATCTAACACAGAACAAAGTAGATATTGATACAATCCAGACAATAGTCTGTAAATTTTATAAAATTAGCAAAAATGAAATGCTTTCACCACGAAGATCAAGATATCTTGTTAGACCAAGGCAGATAGCAATTTATCTAGCTAAAATGCTAACATCAAAATCTTTGCCAGAAATTGGAAGATCTTTTTCTAATAGAGATCACACTACAGTAATTCACTCAGTTAAGACTATAGAAAGATTAAGAAAAGAGGATAGTGAATTAAATATTAATATTGATAGTTTAAAAAATAAGATTTTGTATAATAAAGAAAATGAAGTTTAGTTTAAATCAGCAAGACCTTCAAAAATCATTAAATTATTGTCAGGGTGTAATTGAAAAAAGAAGTACTTTGCCCATACTCTCAAATGTATTATTGGATGTAGGTAATGGTCAACTGACGATTACAGCTACTGATCTTGATCTAATTTTTATTCATCAAATTAAAAACGTCGAAATATTAGAGGAAGGAAAAACCACTACATCTTCATCAATTATGTATGATATTGTTAGAAAGTTTTCATCTGGAAGTAAAATAAACTTTTCTAATCCTAGTGAAAATAAATTACATTTAGAATCAGATAAATCAGTTTTTAATCTAAATTGTATAGGAGCTTCTGAATTTCCATTAACAGATGAAAATTTTAATGAAAATGAGTTTTCAATTAAATCAAAAGAATTATTAAAGCTTTTAAATAAATGTAAGTTTTCAGTATCTAATGATGAAACTAGACATTATTTAAGTGGAATTTTTTTTCACCAGACAGAGGTTGATGATAAAAATTTTTTAACAGCAGCAGCCACAGATAGTCACAGAATGTCTATTTCAAAGATAAGACTTCAAAATAAAGTTCAATTTGATCAAATAATTTTACCAAAAAAAACTATTTTTCAGCTTTGTTCATTACTAGAGGACTATGAGGGTGAAGTAAAAATATCAAATATAAAATCAAAAATTAAATTTGAAATTAACAATAGTATATTGATATCCAAACTTATTGATGGAAAATTTCCAAATTATGTTCAGGTAATACCCAAAGAAAATCAAAAAAAATTAGAAGTTAATTTGAAATCATTTTTAAATTCAGTTGATAGGGTTGCATCAGTTTCATTAGATAAGAAGGATGGAGTTAAATTTAATCTTTCAAAAGATAATCTTGATCTTTCTGTAAACAATACAAATAGTGGTGATGGTAAAGAAAGTTTGAATGTTAAGTTTGATCATGAGCTAGATATAAGTTTTAATTCTAGGTATTTAATTGATGTTGCATCCCAACTTGATGGAGATAACATTGAGATTTATTTAAAAGATACAGGTTCACCAGCCTTAATTAGAGACCCAGCCGATTACGATAGTATTTATGTTGTAATGCCAATGAAGGGTTAATTCATCAAGTTTAATTCATTATATATCTTATCTTCTATATAGTTTGTAAAGTCAGCTGAACTCATACCAGGTTTTACTGCAGGAAGGATTGATATTGTTATTGTCTTTTTTGGTCTTAATTTTCCATTTTTTGGCCAAACTCTTCCAGAGTTTATAGCTACAGGTTGGCAATTTATTTTTAATTCATCATAAATTCTTCCAACACCTTTTTTAAAGGGAACTATTTCATTTGGCAAAACTCTTGTTCCTTGTGGAAATATAATTAATGGTCTTTCTGAATTTCTTACTGAATTTTTTATTTTATCAATTAAACCTAAATTATCTTTACTAATTTTATTTCTATTTATTGAAATTGATCCTATCTTTTTTAAATACCAACCAAATATAGGCATTTTAATTAATTCATGTTTTAAAATAAATATTGGTGAATTAAAAATTGTTTGTAGGTAAAAAGTTTCAAACATAGATTGATGAGAACAAGAAATAAAAAACTTTTCATTTTTAATAATATTTTCTTTACCTTTAACAATAATTTTTGTTTGTAAAAAAATTTGAAGACAAAAGGCAGCCCATCTTCCCATCATTTTTCCACCAAATAAGACTATTTTAGTTGGCATTATTAATGATGGCAGGAATATTATTGAAATTAAAGATATACCTAGAAAGAAAAAAAATAAAAATAGAAGTTTTCTTATCATTTTTGTCAAAAACTAAATTATATCTTTTAGTTTTTGTCTTTTTTTAATTATATTTATTTTTGAACCTTTAATTATTATTTCAGCAGGTTTGGGTCTAATGTTATAATTTGAAGATAACGATGAGCCATATGCTCCTACGTCACAAATAATAATATAATCTTTCTCATTTAATTTTTGAAATTTATTTGTCGTTAAAAATTTATCTGTCGTTTCACAAATCGGACCAACAAAATCATAACTTTTCTTGGTCATTTTATTGGTTTTTTTTAATGGAATTATTTTATGTTTAGCGCCATATAATGCAGGTCTCATAAAATCATTCATAGCTGCATCTACAATAATGAAATCTTTTTTAGAATTTTCTTTTATATAAATAATTTTTGAAATTAATATTGCGGTATCGCCTATAATTGATCTACCAGGTTCAAATATAATTTTTGATTTGTTATTTTTTAAAAATTTTTTTATAGCAATATTATATCTTTTGTAATTAAGTTTTTT
>JACWDO010000029.1 GCA_014654115.1 Pelagibacterales bacterium SAG-MED17
ACCTGTCCGGTAATTCAGAAAGGGAAAAATGAATCAAATAAACATACTAAATCAATCATCTGCAATTTTATTAACCCTAATTATTAGTATCATTTTTGTAATAGTAGGCCTTGTATATTCCAAAAAATATCAAGGATTAAATAATTATTTAGCAGCAAGTAGATCTGTTGGTACTTTTTCATTAACAACTAGTTTAGTTGCATCTGCTTTAGGAGCTTGGATTTTATTTGGCCCCGCATCAGCAGCAACCTGGGGAGGAGTAGGAGCTGTTATTGGATATTGTTTAGGGACTGCATTTCCTCTTTTTGCCTTAATTTATTTAGGAAAAAAATTTAGAGATACATACCCAACAGGAAAATCTTTTATTGAAGTTATTAGATCAAGATTTGGCTCACAATTATTTAAATTAATTTTATTTATGTCGATTTTTTATATGACTATTTTTTTAATAGCAGAAGTTACAGCAGTTTCGATTTTGATTAATTATATTTCTGGAACTGATTTATGGATTACTGCATCAATTGTAATTATCAGTTCACTTGCTTATACACTCTATGGTGGGCTTAGAGCTTCAATATTTACAGATAATATTCAGTTTATAGTTTTTGGCTTACTGTTAATAATTGCATTTTCTTATCTAATCTCTTTTAATTCAAATGATTTCAGTTTCGAATTTATAAAACAGAACAAACCTCATTTGTTAAGCTCAGGTTATTTGCCTAACTTTACTGCTGGTTTAACTTTTTTTATAGCAGTTGCTGCAACAAATCTTTTTCATCAGGGAAATTGGCAAAGAGTTTATGCCGCTAAAAATAATAAAGTTTTAAAGAATAGTTTAATTATTTCTTTTATAATAATTATACCAATTGTATTCATGATGGGCTTTTCAGGTCTAGTTGCAAGCTCTCAGAATTCAAATGTTGTACCTGATCTGGCGTTCTTTACTTTACTATTAAAGGATCAGGCTATTTTTTTATCAGTAATAATAATTATTTTAGCAATTTCGCTTACAGTAAGCAGCATAGACACACTGGTAAATGCAATTTCCAGTCTAATCATTGTTGATGGAAATAAAATAATAAAATTTAAAGGCAATTATTTAAAATTATCTAAACAAATTATAATATTTTTATCTTTAATTTCATTTTTTGTTGCCTCAAAAGGATTAAGTATATTATACCTATTTCTATTGGCTGATTTGTTTTGTTGTGCTGCAGTATTGAGTGTATTTTATGGTTTTTATTCTAAATCATTTAATGAAAAAAGTGCATATGTCTCAATTATAGTCGGTTTAATTGGTGGAATTCTCTTATTTCCTAGTCCTGACTTTTCAAAATCTATACTAGTAGGGATAATATTACCTGCTGACTTTTTTCCAGCTTTTGTCTCACAGTCTTTATTATTCTGCTCGTTTATTATTGCAACGTTCTTGCCTATAACTACATGGAGAATAAGGTAGTTTAATTTTTTTTAAATTTTTTAAAGGAGAAATTTTTAGGCCTTTTTCTGTTTTTAAATTTTTTCTTAAATTTAAATTTTTTTCTATTACCGGAGCTTTCTTCTCGTTCGTTTAAGTTATCGTTACGAAAATTTTTAAATTTATTAGATTTAAATTTAAAAATCTTTTTTTTATCAAAATCATTATCGGTATTATTTGATTTATCTGTATTAAACTTTTTAAACTTGTTATTCTTAAACTTAAATTTCTTTTTTTTATCAAAATCACCATCAGTATTATTTGATTTATCTGAATTAAACTTTTTAAACTTACTATTCTTAAATTTGAATTTTCCTTTGTTATCTCTTCGATCATTTCTATTTCCACTATCTTTGAACGATTTACCTCTTTTTTTAAATTTTTTATTTTTTTTGTTAGATTTTTTATTAAAATTTTCTTCTAACTTAAAATTAGGATTTATTAATTTTTGGATTTCTCTCCACATACTTCGATCATTATTTGTTAAGAATGTTAATGCTGAACCATCTTTTCCAGCTCTCCCAGTTCTTCCTACTCTATGAATGTAGTCTTCGGGTACTTGCGGTAGGTCATAATTAATTACATGTTGAATAAGTGGAATATCTAACCCTCTAGCCGCTACATCTGTTGCAACAAGAATTCTATTTTTTCCTGCTCTAAATCCTCTTATGACTCTATCTCTTTTACTTTGTCTTAAGTTTCCATGTATAGCCTCTGCTGAATGAGCATCATACTTTAATCTTTTAACCATTTTATCTGCACCGTGTTTAGTTTTGACAAACACAAGTATCGAGCCTTGTCTTTCAACTAATTGATTTATTAATTCATGATATTTTTTGTCCTGTGTTAATTGAAATGTTTCTTGTTTAATTTTTTCAATTGGAGTTGAAAGAGAGCCCACAGAGATTCTTTCCGGTTTTCTTAAATATTTTTCAGAAATTTTAAGTATGTTATTTGGTAAGGTTGCGGAAAATAATAAAGTTTGATGTTCTTTTGGGACAAATTTTAAAATTAGCTCAATTTGTGGTGTAAAGCCCATATCTAGCATTCTGTCTGTCTCATCTAGAACCAAATAATTAACTCTAGATAAATTTAAACTTTTTCTTTTAAGGTGGTCATTAATTCTTCCTGGAGTTCCAACAATTATTCGAGCTCTTTTATTTAGTTGTCTTAGCTGCCTCTGCATACTTTCACCGCCAATTAATAGAGCATTCCCTATTCTTATATCACCATGTGTAAGCTTAGAGACGGTACCCATAACTTGACTTGCAAGCTCTCTTGTTGGACAAATTATTAATGCCATTGCATTTTTATCTATGATTAATTTATTAATAAGTGGAATTGTAAATGCCAAAGTTTTTCCAGTTCCCGTTTGAGCTGTTCCAAGCACATCTTTTCCTTCAAGTGCGATGGGTATTGCTTGACTTTGAATAGGTGTTGGTGTGATAAAATTTGAGTATTTTATTGAACTTTTTAGTTTATTTTCTATTTCTAGTTCATTGAAATTTTTCATCTTTAATTCTTATTACGATTTTACAAAATGCTTATATGTTCTAATGTTAATTACAATAAGTCATTTAAATTAAGCCTTTTAATGCTTAAAACTGACATAAACTGGTCACTTTGAAACTTGTAAAAGTATTCTTAGCTATTATAAATAGTAAGCATGTTCTCTTTTATTATACCATTTATAGTACTAATATTAGTGGTTGTTTTCATACACGAATATGGCCATTACTATTTTGCTAAAAAATATGGTGTTGGAGTAACTGACTTTTCTATCGGTTTTGGCAAGGAACTAATAGGTTGGAATGATAAATCAGGCACAAGATGGAAAATTTGCTTGATACCTCTTGGAGGTTATGTCAAATTTTTTGGAGATAGAAATGTATTTTCTCAAGCTGATCAAGAAGAATTGTTAAAAAAATATAATAAAGAGGATCAAGAAAAACTCTTTGTAACAAAACCTTTAATAGATACTTTTCTCGTTG
>JACWDO010000003.1 GCA_014654115.1 Pelagibacterales bacterium SAG-MED17
ATTACGTATTTATCAAAGAAAGGATTACAAGAAAAATTTGGACGAAATCTTCAAGAAAGATCTGATTTAAAATTTGGATTTGATGCTGACTTTCAAATTGAGAGTTATTTAAGATATCAAGGCTCTGTATTTGTGGATAGGTTTGATGCAAATAGCTACTTATATATTACCAGAGCGATGGACTACTTCGATTTGACTAAACAATATGGTGGAAATCTTTCTAAAGCCTTTAAAGAAAGTAAGACAAAATTTTTTATTATTTCATTTACTTCGGATTGGTTGTATCCAACCTCCGAAAATAAAGACATTGTAATAGCACTAAATGCCATTGGGGCTGATGTTGGTTTTGTGGAAATTAAAACTGACAAAGGTCATGACTCATTTTTATTAGATGTCCCAGATTTTTTAAGCACTATTAAAAACTACTTAAACACTACTTATTTGAAATAAATGAAAGAAGAATTTAAAGTTATATCAGAATTAGTTAAGGAAAAATCAAGAGTCCTTGATGTTGGATGTGGTGATGGAATTCTGATGGAATATTTATCAAAGAATAAGGTAGTAGATGTTAGAGGACTTGAAATTTCTAAAGAAAAAGTCAAAAAATGTTTATCTAATGGACTAGCTGTAGTTGAAGGTAATGCAGAGCATGACTTAAAACAATTTCCAGATTTATCTTTTGATTATGTGATTCTAAGTCAAACACTACAAGCTTTCATGAGTCCTGAGAATGTAATAAGAGATTTATTAAGAGTGGGAAAAAAAGTTATTGTAACAATTCCAAATTTTGGACACTGGAAAGTTAGAGTAGATTTACTTTTTAAAGGAGAAATGCCAATTACAAAGAATTTGCCTTATGAATGGTACAATACTCCAAATTTACATATGTGCACAATTCAAGACTTTTATAATTTTTGTAATAATAAAGGTATAAGTATTTTTAAAACAATTTCTTTGAATGGACAAAAAACTTCAAAAATTACATCTTCGAATTTAAAATTTAAAAACTTAATATCTGAATTGGGAATTTTTTTATTGGAAAAATAAAATGAAAATAGAAATTGTAAAATGTTTGGAGGATAATTTTTCATATTTATTAATTGATGAAATTACTAAGTCCGCTATTGTGATAGATCCAAGTGAAGCAGAGCCTATTATCAATAAAATTAAAAGTCTCGGATTAAAATTAAAATTTATAATGAATACTCACCATCATTATGATCACGTAGGAGGCAATAAAGAACTTAAAAAATTATATAATGCTAGAATTATTGGTTTTGATCAGGACAAACACAGAATACCTGAAATAGATATATTGCTAAAAAATGATGAAATTTGGAAAGATGGTATATTTGAAACTAAAGTTTTTCATGTTCCAGGACATACTTTGGGCCATGTATGTTTTTATTTTTTCAAAGAAAATGCATTATTTTCTGGGGATACTTTGTTTTCATTAGGTTGTGGAAGAGTGTTTGAGGGTACTCATGAAGAAATGTTTAATTCTTTACAATTAATAAAAAATTTACCATTAGATACAGAAATTTATTGTGGACATGAATATACATTAAAAAATTCTGATTTTTGTTTAAAGCATGATTCAGAAAACAAGGCGCTAATATCTAAAATTAAAAATGTGAAACACCAGTTATCAATAGGGAAACCAACCATACCCTCTACTCTTGAAGAAGAACTGCAGACCAATATTTTTTTAAGATCAAAAAACGTTAAAAACTTTTCAAAATTGAGAGATTTAAAGGATAATTTCTAGCTTATTCAGCTTGACTAAAATAAGGCCCTGACTATATTGCTGATAATTAAAAATTAGGATTGTTAATGTCATACGCAGTAATTCAAACAGGTGGAAAACAATATAAAGTCTCAGCTGGCGAAATAATTAAAGTAGAAAAATTAGCAGAGTCAAATCCAGAGACGAAAGTGGAATTTAATGAAATTTTAGCTTATGGAGATGATAAGAGCATTGAATTAGGTGCACCGACTGTAAATGGTGCGAAAGTCGAAGCTGAATTATTAAAAAATGGCAAAGAAAGAACTGTTTTAATTTTTAAAAAAAGAAGAAGAAAAAATTCAAGACGTAAAAACGGTCACAGACAACAGTATTCACTAATAAGGATTAACAAAATTTTTTCAAAAGATGGTAAAATTTTATCCGAGGCTGAAAAAATGAAAAAAAGCGAAGTTGTAGTTAAAGAAGCTAAAGAAGAAAAAAATGAGGCTTCAAAATAAGTAGGTAATTTATGGCAACAAAAAAAGCAGGTGGATCATCGAGAAACGGAAGAGATAGTGCAGGCCGTAGACTAGGTGTGAAAAAATATGGTGGTGAATTAGTAATACCTGGAAATATTATTGTAAGACAAAGAGGCACTAAAATTTTTCCTGGAGAAAATGTTGGAATGGGCAAAGACCATTCAATTTTTTCTGTTGTAAAAGGAAAAGTTGTTTTTAAAAAAAGCAAATTAGACAGAACTTACGTATCAGTAAAACCTAATTAGTAAACAGCTAATTAATTCTGCAAAATCATGAAATTTCTCGATCAAGTTAAGATATATGTGAAGGCTGGAGACGGTGGATCTGGTTCTCCTAGTTTTAGAAGAGAAAAATTTATTGAATTTGGGGGACCTGATGGAGGTGATGGAGGAAAAGGCGGTTCTGTTATTGTTGTGTCAGAAAGAAATTTAAATACACTTATTGATTTTAGATATCAACAGCACTTTAAAGCAGAGAGAGGCAGAGATGGAAGTGGAAAAAATAAAACCGGAAGAGGAGGAGAAGATTTATATTTAAAAGTACCAGTTGGAACACAAGTTTTTGAGGAAGATAATAAAACCTTGATATTTGATTTTAAGGAGGAAAATGAGGAATTTGTTGCAGCTATAGGTGGTAAAGGAGGCTTTGGTAACACAAGATTTAAATCATCAACTAACAGGGCTCCAAAAAAATTTACCAAAGGTGCAATTGGTGAAGAATTTTGGATATATTTACAACTTAAAACAATTGCAGATATTGGAATAATTGGATTACCCAATGCAGGTAAGTCTAGTTTATTAGCATCATTAACAAGTGCCACGCCTAAAATTGCAAATTATAAATTTACCACTTTAAATCCAAATCTTGGTGTCGCAATGTACGATGATAAAGAAGTAACTTTAGCAGATATTCCAGGATTAATTGAAGGAGCACATCAAGGAACAGGATTAGGGATTAAATTTTTAAAACATATTGAAAGATGCAAAGCGCTTTTACATCTAATTGATATTTCAGAAAATGATTTAGCCAACTCATATCTTCAAGTAAGGGATGAAATGGGCAAATATAGTTCTGAGCTATTAAAAAAGCAGGAAATAATAGTATTTAATAAAATAGACCTAATTGATAAGGATGAAATAAAAGAAAAAATAAAAGATTTTGAAAAAATCATTAAGAAATCTTCTTTTATAACATCAACACTCGATAAAAAATCTGTATCTGATATTAAATCAAAATTGCTTAATTATGTATCTTAAAGACTCAAAGACGGTTGTTATCAAAATTGGATCATCTTTATTAATTAATGACAAAAAAATTGTTAGAGAAAAATGGTTATCAGAATTTGCAAAAGATATTCAACATCTACAAAAATTAAAAAAAAATATAATTTTAGTTAGTTCTGGAGCAATTGCTTTAGGATGTAAAAAATTAAAATTAAGTAAAAAAAAATTGAAACTTGATAAAAGTCAGGCAGTAGCTTCAATTGGGCAAATTGAATTAATGAATCTGTTTAAAAAAACTTTTAATAAGTCAAAAATTAATCTCTCTCAAATTTTGTTAACACTTGAAGATACAGAAAAAAGAAGAAGAGCTATTAATGCAAAAAGAACTTTTGAGAATTTATTTAGCCTAGGTTTTATTCCAATAGTAAATGAAAATGATAGTATAGCTACTTCTGAAATTAAGTTTGGTGACAATGACAGACTAGCATCTAGGGTTGCACAAATATCAAGTGCAGATTGTTTAATTTTATTATCTGATGTAAGTGGTCTTTACTCTAAAGATCCAAAATTAGATAAAAAAGCTAAATTAATTCGTGAAATTAAAAATATTGACCAAAATATAGAAAAGTTAGCAACAAATAAAACTGGAGAATTTGGATCTGGTGGAATGAAAACAAAGATTGATGCTGCTAAAATTTGTCAATTTTCAGGATGCCATATGGCGATTGCTAATGGTTTAATAAATAGACCGATCCAAAAAATTTTAACTAAAAATGTATGTACTTGGTTTTTGCCTAAAATTTCAAAATTAGATGCGAGAAAAAAGTGGATAATAAGCTCAGTTTCTCCAAAAGGAAAAATAATTATTGACGAAGGTGCATTATCAGCTTTGAATAATGGGAAAAGTTTGTTAGCTGCAGGAATTAAGAGTGTTCAAGGTAATTTTAGCAAAGGTGATCATATCAAAATTCTTAATAATAATATGACTGAATTTGCTAGAGGGTTAAGTAGTTTTTCTTCAGAAGAAATTTTGAAAATTAAAGGCAAACACTCTAATAAAATTTATGATATTTTAGGTTATGTTTCAAAATCAGAAGTTATTCATAAAGATGATATGGTGTTAATCAAATGAGCAAAACATTAGAAAAAATCGGTACAAATGCAAAAATTGCTTTTCAAAATAAAATAAGCAATAAAAAAAAAAATAAAGTATTAAATTATTACATTCAACTTATTTTAAAAAACCAAGATAAGATCTTGATCGAAAATATAAAAGATATAAAAATTGCCAAATCTAAAAAACTTAAAGAGAATCTAATTAAAAGACTTACACTTAATAGTGATAAAATAAGCTCAATTATTAAATCAATTGAAACTATAGCAAAATTTAAGGATCCTGTGGATGTTGATATAGAAACCTGGAGTAGACCAAACGGCTTAAAACTGAAGAAAGTATCAATTCCAATTGGTATTATTGGCGTAATTTATGAAAGCAGACCAAATGTTACTTCGGATGTATCCACGCTTTGTTTTAAATCTGGGAACTGTGTAATATTAAGAGGAGGTTCTGAGGCATACTTTAGTAATAAAATTTTGGCTAATCTTTTTAGAAAATCTTTAGAAAAAAATAAAATAAATAAAAACTTTGTCCAGTTTATTGAGAATAAAAATAGAAAACTGGTCGACTACATGCTGTCAAAAATGTCAAAATATATAGATGTTGTTATTCCAAGAGGTGGAAAAAATCTTGTCAAAAAAGTTCAGGATCTATCCTCTGTACCTGTAATTGGTCACCTTGAAGGTATGTGTCATACATATATTGATAAAGATGCAAATCTTGAAATGGCAAAGAAAATAATAATCAATGCTAAGTTGCGCAATACTAGCATTTGTGGGGCAACGGAGACACTATTAATACATAAAAATAAATCAAAAAATGTAAATGAGATATTAAATGAACTAACTAAAAGAGGTTGTTCTGTTTATGCTGATAAAAAAATTTATAAATTGTTTAATGGGAATTCAAAATTAGCAAATAAAAAAACTTGGTCCAAAGAACATCTATCTGCAAAAATTTCTGTAAAATTAGTAGATAGTATTACTGATGCAGTTAATCATATTAATAAATATGGAACAATGCATACAGATGCAATAGTTACAAATAATAAAATTTCTGCAAAATTTTTTTTAAAGAATATTAAAAGTTCGATCGCTATCCACAATTCTTCAACGCAATATGCTGACGGAGGTGAATTTGGTTTTGGAGGAGAGGTTGGAATATCAACAAATAAACTTCCACCAAGAGGTCCTGTAGGACTAAACCAGCTTATTAGTTATAAATATGAAATATATGGCAGCGGACAAACAAGAAAATAAAAATAAAATCGGTATTCTTGGAGGGACATTTGATCCAGCACATAAAGGCCATTTAAGCATTTCTAAAGAAGCAAAAAAAAGATTTGGAATTGACAAGATTATCTGGGCAGTAACCAAAAAAAATCCATTTAAAGGAAAAAGTAGTTTAAGTTTAGATAAAAGAATAAAGTATGCAAAAAAAATTACTCAAAATAATCTTTTCATAAAAGTAAAATATTTTGAGGATAAAATTAAATCAAATAGAACAATTGACTTAATCAAAAATATTAAAAAAAATAACAAAAATACTGATATTTATTTTTTAATGGGGGCAGATAGTTTAATTAATTTTCACAAATGGAAGAGCTCTGATTTAATATCATCTATTTGTAACATTCTTGTATTTGATAGAGATAGATATAAGGCTAAATCATTAGATTCTGTAAGCTTTAAAAAATACAATAAAAAAAGCATAAAATTTGTTAAATTTAATAAGGTCAATATTTCATCTTCTAAATTAAGAAAAATTTGATAATCTTTATTTAATTAATGGACAAAATCTCTTCTCTTCATAAAGATGTAATCAATCTTTTAGACTCGAATAAAGCATTAGATATAGTTTCAATAGATTTAGATGGAAAATCATCAATGGCAGACCAAATGATTATAGCTAGTGGCACTTCTTCTAGACACATTCAGGCCTTGTCAGAACAAGTATATGAATACTTGAAAAAAAACGGTGTAAGCAATTGCAGAATTGAAGGAAGAGAAAGCAATGATTGGAAACTTGTAGATGGAATAGATCTTATCATTCAT
Organism: Pelagibacterales bacterium SAG-MED17; assembly: GCA_014654115.1. GTDB lineage: Bacteria > Pseudomonadota > Alphaproteobacteria > Pelagibacterales > Pelagibacteraceae > Pelagibacter. Next base: position 6,660 of record JACWDO010000003.1, read on the forward strand.
ATTTTTAATCCTGAGAAGAGAAAATTTTATGAATTGGAAAAAATATGGTCTGAATTAATTCCTAAAGAGAAAGTAATTATATGATGAAAAATTTTAAAACATATCTTTTTTCATTATTTATTTTTTTTTTTCTAACAAACTTTGTTAGTTCATCAGAAGAGAATGACATATACAAAAAAATTGATGTTTTTTCAGAGGTCTTAGATAAAATTAATAAAGAATTTGTTGATGAGGTAAATCAAAGCGAAGCAATGGATGCTGCTATCAATGGTGTTTTGCAGTCCTTAGATCCATACTCTGCATATATGACACCAGAATCCTACCAAAGTATGCAAACAGAAACGAGTGGAGAATTTGGAGGACTAGGAATAGAAGTTAGTATGGAAGCTGGCGTCATTAAAGTAATAACGCCCATGGACGACTCACCTGCGGCTGAAGCAGGTGTCAAAGCTGGAGATTATATAGTAAGAATTAATGATATTCAGGTTCAAGGTAAATCTTTAAGTGAAGCAGTAGATATAATGAGAGGTCCTGTTGGAACAGATATTGAAATAACAGTTAGAAGAAGAGGTGAACGAAAAGCATTAGTTTTTAATATTACAAGAGAAAAAATTAAAGTTTCATCTGTAAAGTCTGAAATATTAGATAATCAAACTGGTTATTTAAGACTTACTTCATTTAATGAAAATAGTAGTGGTCAAATTAAAGATAAAATTAAAGAGTTTAAAAAAAATGAAAATGTTGAAAATTATATTTTAGATTTAAGAAATAATCCCGGTGGATTGCTTTCTCAAGCAATTAAAATTACAGATTTTTTTATAGATAGTGGAGAAATTGTTTCAACTAAAAGTAAGAGAAAATATGAAAGCCGAAAATTCTTTGCAAGAAAAGGTGATATATTGGATGGAAATACAATTGTTGTTTTAATAAATTATGGCTCAGCTTCTGCATCTGAAATTGTAGCAGGAGCTCTTAAAGATCATAAAAGAGCAATAATAATTGGTGAAAATAGCTATGGAAAAGGCTCTGTGCAATCAATTATTCCTCTAAAAAATAAAGGTGCTATAAGATTAACAGTATCTAAATATTATCTTCCATCTGGAAAATCTATTTCTGAAATAGGTGTCTCACCTGACATTGAAATAGCTGAAGGATCCGATGACTTTAGATTTAATACTGATACAGATAATCAACTTCAATTCGCTCTCAAACTTCTAAACGGTTAAAATGATAGAGAAATACAAAAATTTACCACTCAGAAGTGGTGTTGGGATTGTTGTTTTAAATAATGAAAATAAAGTTTTTGTAGCAAAAAGAATAGATAATAAAAAAAATTTTTGGCAAATGCCACAAGGTGGAGTTGATGACGGTGAAGATTTTTATGATGCGGCAATTAGAGAATTGGAAGAAGAAACTAGCATTAAATCAGTTAGTTTAATAAAAAAGATTGATGGCTTACTAACTTATCATTTACCAAAAGAATTATTGGGTATTATATGGAAAGGTAAGTTTAAAGGTCAAAAACAACAATGGTATATAATGAGATTTAAGGGTGACAACAAAGAAATAAATATCAGAACAAAGCATCCAGAATTTCTTGAGTGGAAGTGGGTGGATCATGATAAACTTACTAAACTTGTAGTAAAATTTAAACTACATGTATATGAAAAAATTCAAGAAGAGATTAAAAAAATTTTAGTTAATTGATTTTAGTACTTCAACTTTTTGATCTAGCAGATATTTTTCTTGATCACTAATTTCAGACTTGTTCAATTCCTCTTCGGCAGATTTCTGAATTTCTGAAATTTTTTCTTTATCAATATCTTTTAAATTTAAAATAAGACTTGTAAGTATAGAAAGATTATTGTTTTTAAATTCAATTATTCCATCGTTTACATAAAAACTTTCTTCACCAGACTTTGAAAATATTTTAATTATTCCTGGTTTTAAAAAAGAAATAATAGAGATATGGTCTTTTAAAATTCCTATCTCACCTTCGAATGCAGGAACAACTACTTCGGTTACATCATCTTTTGATAGAAATGATTTCTCTGGGTTTACTATTTCTACAGAATATTCTTCACTCATTATGCTGCAGCTTCTTTAGCTAAACTCTCAGCTTTTTGAATAGCTTCTTCAATAGTACCAACCATATAAAATGCCGCTTCTGGTAAATGATCATATTCACCTTTGCAAATAGCATCAAAGCCTTTAATCGTTGACTCTAAGTCAACAAGCTTCCCTGGTGAACCAGTAAATACTTCGGCTACAAAAAAAGGTTGAGAAAGAAATCTTTGTATTTTTCTAGCTCTAGCTACAACTAACTTATCTTCCTCGGATAATTCATCCATACCTAAAATTGCAATTATATCTTGTAAAGATTTATATGTTTGTAGAACTTTTTGTACCTCTCTAGCTACTCTGTAATGCTCGTCACCAACTATTCTAGGATCCAAAATTCTAGAAGTTGAGTCTAATGGATCTACCGCTGGGTAAATTCCAATCTCAGCAATTTGTCTAGAAAGTACAGTTGTTGCATCTAAGTGAGCAAATGAAGTTGCGGGGGCAGGATCAGTTAGATCGTCTGCTGGCACATAAATTGCCTGTACAGATGTAATCGATCCTTTATTCGTTGTTGTAATTCTTTCCTGTAGGTTACCCATATCAGTTGCTAATGTTGGTTGATAACCCACGGCTGAAGGTATTCTTCCAAGTAATGCTGAAACCTCAGATCCTGCCTGAGTAAATCTAAATATATTGTCGACAAAAAATAGTACATCTTGACCTTCTTGGTCTCTAAAATACTCTGCAACTGTTAAACCAGTCAAGGCAACTCTTGCTCTTGCTCCAGGAGGTTCATTCATTTGTCCATAAACTAATGCTGCTTTAGATCCTTCTCCGTCAGTTTTGATTACACCTGAATCTATCATCTCATGGTATAAGTCATTTCCTTCTCTAGTTCTTTCTCCTACTCCAGCAAAAACTGAAAATCCACCATGTGCTTTTGCAACGTTGTTAATCAATTCCATAATTAAGACAGTTTTACCAACACCCGCACCTCCAAATAATCCAATCTTTCCACCTTTTGCATATGGTGCTAAAAGATCAATAACTTTAATACCAGTTACAAGTATTTCAGTTTCTGTTGATTGATCATTAAATTCTGGTGCTGCTCTATGAATAGGCCAATTATCCGAACTTTTAACTTCTCCTCTTTCATCAATGGGTTCACCTATTACATTTATAATTCTTCCAAGTGTCTCTGGTCCTACAGGGACTTTAATCGGAGCTCCTGTATCTATTACTTCGTCTCCTCTTTTAAGGCCCTCAGTTGCATCCATAGCAATTGTTCTCACACTTGACTCTCCCAAGTGTTGTGCAACTTCAAGAACTAGTCTATTTCCACCGTTATTGCACTCTAATGCCGTTAAAATTTCTGGTAGTTCTTCTTCAAATTTTACGTCTACTACCGCTCCAATGATCTGTGTTATTTGTCCTTTTCTCATAATTATAAACTTTCTGCTCCTGAAATTATTTCTATTAACTCTTTAGTAATTGCTGCCTGACGACTTCTATTATACTCAATAGTAAGTTTGTCAACCATTTCACCTGCGTTTCTGGTTGCATTATCCATTGCACTCATTCTTGAACCTTGCTCGCTAGCTGAATTCTCCAACATCGCTTTAAAAATCTGAGTTGAAATATTTTTAGGCAGTAAGTTGGCCAATATTTCATCTTCTTCAGGTTCAAATTCATAATTATCTTCTGATGAATTTTCCTCTTTTTCAGAGTTATTTAAAGGGATGATTTGTTGTTCTTGCGGTATTTGAGTAATTACATTCTTAAATTGATTATAAAAAATTGCACATACATCAAATTCTTTTTTTTCAAATTTATCAATTATTATTTTACCAACTTTATCTGCATCAAAATAATTTACATTTTTAGAATCTTTGAAGGACATTCTCTCAATAATATATTCACTATAAGCTCGTTTTAATTGATCGTAACCTTTGGTTCCAACTGTAATAATTTTTAAGGTTTTTCCTTCATCCAAAATTTTTTGAAAGTATAACTTAGCTTTTTTTATTATGTTTGTATTAAATCCACCACATAAACCTCTATCTGAAGTCATCACAACACATAAATGTACTTTATTTTCTCCTGTTCCAGATAATAATTTAGGAGCATTTTCAATATCTGATATTCCATTTGATAAGTTCAGAATAATGTTATTCATTTTATCAGAGTAAGGTCTTCCTTTCTCAGCACTCTCCTGGGCTCTTCTCAGTTTTGCCGCTGCAACCATTTTCATTGCCTTTGTAATTTTTTGTGTAGACTTAACACTTGATATTCTTTTTTTTAAATCGTCTAAGCTAGCCATTATTTTTTATGAGTTAAAGTTTTTCTTTAGCTGAAGAATAATTTCATTCAATTCTTTTTCTTTATCATCCTCTAATTTTCCCGAAGATGTAATTGACTCAATTATATCTGGTTTTTCAGATTTACATTTTTCCAAAATTTTATTTTCAAAACTTGCAATATCCTTCTGCTCTATGTCATCAAGGTGTCCTCTCACTCCACAAAACACAGAAATAACTTGTTCTGCAACTGTCATTGGTGAATATTGATTTTGCTTTAAAAGTTCTGTTAATTTTGAACCTCTATTGAGTAATTTTTGAGTTGATGCATCAAGGTCAGAACCAAATTGTGCAAATGCAGCCATTTCACGATATTGAGCAAGCTCTAACTTCATTGAACCTGACACTTTTTTCATGGCCTTTGTTTGAGCAGAAGATCCAACTCTTGATACAGATAATCCAACATTAATTGCTGGTCTAATACCTTGGTTAAAGAGTTCAGTTTCAAGGAATATTTGTCCATCAGTAATTGAAATTACGTTTGTTGGTATAAATGCAGAAACGTCACCACCTTGAGTTTCGATGATTGGAAGAGCTGTTAAAGACCCACCTCCATGTTCATCACTTAGTTTTGCTGCTCTTTCTAATAATCTACTGTGTAAGTAAAAGACGTCACCAGGATATGCTTCTCTTCCTGGGGGTCTTCTTAATAAAAGAGACATTTGCCTATAAGCCACTGCTTGTTTTGATAAATCATCATAAATTATTAAAGCGTGCATTCCATTATCTCTAAAATATTCTCCCATCGTACATCCGGTATATGGCGCCAAAAACTGTAAAGGTGCTGCATCTGATGCTGTTGCTGCAACAATTGTGGTGTATTCCATCGCACCAGCTTCTTCCAATGTTTTTTCGATTTGTCTAACCGTAGATCTTTTTTGACCAACAGCTACATAAATACAATATAATTTCTTCTTTTCATCTCCAGACTCATTAATTTTTTTTTGATTTATAATGGCATCAATAGCAACTGCTGTTTTACCAGTTTGTCTATCTCCAATAATTAATTCTCTTTGTCCTCTTCCAATTGGGACTAGACTATCAATTGATTTAAGTCCGGTCTGCATTGGTTCGCTAACTGATTTACGTGGAATTATTCCTGGAGCTTTTACTTCAACCCTGCTTCTTTTTAAACTTTTATCTAATGCACCCTTTCCATCGATTGGGTTTCCTAAACCATCTACTACTCTTCCAAGTAATTCTTTTCCAACTGGTGTATCGACAATTGCACCTGTCCGTTTTACAGTATCACCTTCTTTAACTGATCTGTCATCTCCAAAAATAACGACACCCACATTTTCACTTTCTAAGTTTAAAGCCATTCCTTTTGAGCCATCAGCGAATTCAACCATTTCTCCAGCTTGAACGTTATCCAATCCATAAATTCTTGCTATACCATCTCCTACTGATAAAACCTGACCTACCTCTGTAACTTCAGCTTTATCACCGAATTTTTTTATTTGCTCTTTTAATATTTTTGTAACTTCTGAAGGATTTATTTCCATTTAAGCCTCTATCATTGTATTTTGGATTTGTTGTAATTTATTTTTAATAGAGGTATCTACCATAACACTTCCAACTTGTATTACCAATCCTCCAATTAAACTTTTATCATATTTATAGTCTAATTTTATTTTTGCGTTAAAATTTTGAGACAATTCATCTTTTATTTTACTTACTTGCTCTCCTGATAATTCTTTAGAAGAAATTAATTCTGCTTTAACTTCTCCTCTTTTTTTTGAACATGTATCAACAAAATCTTGAAGAATCGTTTTTACATAAAAAAATCTTCTTTTTGAAATTAAAAAACCTAAAAATTTTGACAACAATATATTTAGTTTAAAGCTATCAGTAATCTTATTAATTACATTCGTTAAGTCATTTACTGAATTAGTTGGGTCTTTTATTAATGAATTAAAATCTTTACTCTCATCTATTAATTTCAATAGTGATAACGATTGATTTTCGACCTCATCAACAGAATTATTTTCCTTGGATAGCTCATAAAGAGCTAGGGAGTATCTACCTGCTGTAGTGACTGAAAAACTGTTATTTTTGCTCAATTTAGACTCTTTATATTTAGAAGATTTTTTGGATTAAGTAGCATATGAGTTTGATGTCTTCAAGTAACAGATTGACTAATTATTGTCTAATTTGTCAATTAATTAAAGGTTATTGGGTCAACATCAACTGTTAGTTTTATTTCTTTAGGTAATTTATATGCAATTAAGATTTCGCTCAGTCTTTTTTGAATATTTGAGCCCTTTTTAGATCTTATCAAAAGTCTTTGCCTATACTTTCTCTTAACTCGATATATAGGTGCATTAACAGGTCCCAAAACTTTATCATTTAAGGACTTTAATAGCATTTTTTTTATGTTCATTGATTCTTTTTCTAAATTTTTTTCATTTATTGAAGAAAGTATCAATGAAACAAACCTTTCATAAGGTGGTAGATTATTTTTCTCTCTTAATTTTAATTCATTTTCTAAAAAAATAAATGGATCAGGGTTTGTTATTTGATTTATAATCCTTTGGTTTGAGTTATATGTTTGAAAATATACTGTAGCAGGTTTACCAGTTCTGCCAGCTCTGCCAGATAATTGGTGATAAAGTTGTAAATTTTTTTCTGCAGTTCTTAAATCATGTCCATTTGAATTAAGGTCAATATCTAAAATTACAATACAGTTTAATTTTGGAAAATGAAAACCCTTTGAGATTAATTGCGTTCCAATAAGAATATCAATCTTTCCTTTAACTATATCCTCTAATTTATTTTTAGAAGATTTTTTATTCATTGTGTCACTTGAAAAAATTAACATTTTCTTACTTGGGAATTTAAGCTTGACCTCTTCAGAAATTCTCTCAACACCTGGACCACTAAAGACAAAATCACATGTCTCACCTTTCTTACAATTTCTGTTTAATTGTGATTGAAAACCACAATAATGACAAAGTAATTTATTTTTATGTTTGTGATATACTAAATTTATAGAACAATTTGGACAGGAAAAAACATTTAAACATTTTTTACAAAGAGCGTACGGAGCAAAACCCCTTCTATTAATAAAAAATAATACTTGGTCATTTTTTTTTAAGTGACTGTTTACTTTTTCTAAAGTTTCATTAGCAATCCACGATTGTTTATCTAAAATATTTTTTTTTAAATCTATTATTTCATATGAAGGTAAATTTGCATCTTTATATCTTTTAGTTAAACGTGACACAGAATATTTTTTTTTCTTGATATTTGCATATGTTTCAATTGAAGGGACAGCAGTGACAAGATTAATAGGGATATTTTCAAAATTAGCTCTAGCAATTGCCATGTCTCTTGCATTATAAATTACGCCCTCATCCTGTTTGAATGATTGATCATGCTCTTCGTCTACAATAATAATTCCAAGGTTTTTAAATGGCAAAAATAATGAGGAACGAGCTCCAATAATTACATTAATTTTCCCTGATGATATTCCACTCCATATTATTTTCTTTTTTTTAGGTGTTACGCCAGAGTGCCATACTGCAGCACTGAAACCAAAAAATTCCTTAAATTTATTTTCAAATTCTGCAGTTAAGCCAATTTCAGGTAACAGAATCATTGCTTGAAGCCCTTTTTCTAACAATTGTTTTATGTGTTTAAAATAAACAATTGTTTTTCCTGACCCTGTGGTCCCTTGCAGAAGATGAACTCTAAATTTATTATTTTTTTTTGACATTTCATCAAGAGTTTCTCTTTGATCTGAAGAAAGAGTAAAATTATTAACAAATTTTTTTTTATTATAAGATTGATAGTCCTCATCTTCAAAATTAGTAATTGCTTCTCCACTAAGTAAAAGTAATTTTAAACACATTCCTTTTGGTACTAAGTTATATTCTGAAAACCAATTTAAAAAGGTTATTGTTTCTTTTTTAAGTGACTCAATTTCTATTTTTTTAAGAATTTTTTTTATTTGAAAATTCTTATTATTTTTTTTTTCAAATGAATTCCAAACAACTCCTGTTATTTTTGATTTACCAAAAGGTACGTAAACATAATCTCCAACTTTGAGATCTAAGTCACTTTCATAAGTAAAAGGGAAATTAAATATATTGGGTATTAAAATAGGATATTTCATAAATAAATTATGAAATATATTATGAATGAATTTGTCTTTTATCTACAGATAAAGCAGCTTCTTTTATAGCTTCTGAAAAAGTAGGATGGGCGTGACATGTTCTTGCAATATCCTCAGAACTAGCGCCAAATTCCATTGCCACAGACATTTCAGCAATCATTTCTCCAGCATGAGGACCAATAATATGAACTCCTAGCACTCTATCAGTTGTACTCTCAGCTAATATTTTAACGAATCCCTCTGGCTCATTTATTGCTTTGGCTCTCGAGTTTGCCATAAACGGAAATTTACCAACTTTGAATTTTATTTTTTCTTCTTTTAATTCCTCTTCATTTTTACCAATATATGCAACCTCGGGTGAAGTATAAATTACACCAGGAATAATATCATAATTTACATGACCAGACTGTCCAGCAATTAGTTCTGCTACTGCTATTCCCTCCTCCTCAGCTTTGTGAGCTAACATTGGTCCATCTATCACATCTCCTATTGCATAAACATTTTCTACATTGGTTTCAAAATTTTTGTTAACTATAATTTTTACTTTTTTATCAAGATTTACACCTATTTTTTCTAAATTTAATTTATCTGTATATGGTTTTCTTCCCACAGAAATCAAAACTACATCAGCTTCAATTTTATTTTTTGAGTCTTTACTCGAAGTTTCTATGACTACCCCCTCATCACTTTTGGTGATTTTTTCAACTTTAGTATTTAATTCAAATTTAATATTTTGTTTTTTTAGTATTTTCATAAATTCATTTGAAACTTCTTTATCAAGACCAGGTGTGATGTGATCTAAATATTCTATGACTTGGACTTCAGTACCCAATCTTGACCAAACAGAACCCATCTCTAATCCAATATATCCACCACCAACAATAACCATTTTTTTTGGAAGTTTAGAAATATTAAGAGCTCCTGTTGATGAAAGAATTTTTCTTTCATCAAAATCTATTCCAGGAAGTGATAGAGGTTCTGATCCTGTGCTTATTATAGTTTTATCAGTTTTAATTGTTAATTCTGATTTATCATTTTTAACTAAAATTTCGTTTTTTCCATTAAAAGATCCCACTCCTTTAATATAAGTAACTTTGTTTTTTTTGAATAAGAACTCCACTCCTTTTGTAAGTGTTGCAACAGAGCTATCTTTATTGCTCATCATTTTTTCAAGATTCAGCTTAATTTCTCCAGTTTCAATACCAATATCAGAGAAGTTTTTAGCTCTATGAAAGCTTTCTGACATATTTAAAAGGCTTTTAGATGGTATACAGCCTATATTTAAACAAGTTCCTCCTAAAGATCCTCTGGACTCTACACATGCAGTTTTTAATCCTAATTGAGATAATCTAATTGCACATACATATCCTGCAGGTCCTCCTCCAATTACAGTTACATCAAATTTTTCAGTCATTAAATGTTTAAAAATAATCTTCTAGGGTCTTCTAAGTTTTCTTTTACAGTTTTTAAGAATGACACAGATTCCTTTCCATCAATAATTCTATGATCATATGACAGAGCCAAATACATAATTGGTTTTATTTTAATCTCACCATTAACATTTACTGGTCTATCAATAATATTATGCATGCCTAATACACCTGATTGAGGAGGGTTTAAAATTGGTGTTGAAAGCATTGAACCATATACACCTCCATTGCTAATTGTAAATGTACCTCCCTGCAATTCCTCAATTGTTAGGCTACCATTGTTTGCTTTTTCAGATAATTTTTTTATTTCTTTTTCTATTTCAGCAAATGACATCTCATCAGCATTTCTAAGCACTGGAACAACTAATCCTTTTTCAGTTCCAACAGCAAAGCTTATGTTATAATAGTTTTTATAAATTATATCCTGATCTTCAATTTCAGCATTAATTGCTGGAAAAAGTTTAAGTCCAACTACACAAGCTTTAACAAAAAATGACATAAGACCTAATTTAATTCCATATCTACTTTTGAAATCTTCTTGATTGTCTTTTCTCATTACCATAATACCTGACATATCTACCTCGTTAAATGTAGTTAACATTGCAGCATTTTCTTGTGCTTGTTTCAATCTTTTAGCAATGGTTTGTCTTAATCGTGTCATTTTAATTCTCTCTTCTTCACCGTATTTAATTCTTCTTTGGTTAGGTTGCGGATTAGCACCCATCATACTAATTAGATCACCTTTTAAAATTCTTCCTGCTTTTCCTGTTCCTTTTACATTATCTAAGTTGATATTTTTTTCGGCTACTATTCTTCTAACTGCAGGTGAAAGAACAATTGGTTGTTGTGAAATTTCTTCATCTTTAACTTCATCACTCAAAAGTAATGGTTCTTCCTCTAATAGTCCCATAGAATTATCTTCTTTTAAAACTAACGGCTCCTCTAATTTGATTTGAGATTTTTTTTCTATTTCTAAGTTTATTACGTTACTTTCCTTATCTATTAATTCTTTCTCTTCATTTTTTTCAGGGTGTTTTTTAGTTTCAACTTCTTTTTTTATTTCTACATTACCTTCGGAAATTGAACCCAAAATAGCTCCAACCTCAACTGTATCACCATCTTTAAAACTAATTTCTGATAATATCCCACTTATTGGGGAAGGAACCTCTAAATTTACTTTATCGGTTTCTAGTTCTACTATTGCTTCATCAGCCTCAACTGTTTCACCTTTTTTTTTCAACCATTTAGAAACTGTTGCTTCTGTTATACTTTCACCTAATGCAGGAACTAAAATTTTTTTACTCATTAATTAAATACTTCATTTATAATTTCTTGTTGTTCAATTTGATGTCTTTTAGCATATCCTGTAGCTGGCGATGCATCAGGACTTCTTCCAATATAAGAAATTTGATTATTTTTAGCTTCAATAGTGTCCAATGTCCATTGTATATAATCTCTCACTGAAAACCATGCACCCATATTTTTTGGCTCTTCCTGACACCAATAGAAATTGGCATTTTTAGCGTATGGTTTAAGTTCTTTTACTAAACTCTTCGCTGGAAAAGGATAAAGTTGCTCTATTCTAAACATTACCACATCATCCCTTTTTAGCTTTTCTCTAGCATTTAAAAGATCGAAGTATACCTTTCCTGAACAGATTATAACTTTTTTAATTTCACTAGTTTTTTTTAATTTAATAAAATTTTTTGATTGATCACTTAATGCATGATCCCACATTATTCGGTGAAATGATGTTTGTTTCGCAAAATCATCAATTGTAGATACACAAAACTTGTTTCTTAACAGAGATTTAGGTGTCATGATTACAAGTGGTTTTCTAAAATCACGGTGTATTTGTCTACGTAAAGCGTGAAAATAATTTGCTGGTGTTGTACAATTCATAACTTGAAGATTATCATTTGCACACAATTGTAAAAATCTTTCAAGTCTAGCAGATGAATGTTCGGGCCCTTGACCTTCATAACCATGAGGTAATAACATTACCAAACCTGAAGCTCTTTGCCATTTTCTTTCACCAGAAGCAATAAATTGATCAATTATAACTTGCGCACCATTAGCAAAATCACCAAACTGCGCTTCCCAAAGTGTAAGAGTATTTGGCTCTACTAAACTATATCCATATTCAAATCCTAAAACTGCAAGTTCTGATAAAAAACTATCAACAATTTCAAAATTTTTTTGTTGTTTTGAAATATTATTTAATGGAATATATCTAGAATTATTCATTTGGTCTCTTAAAACTGAATGTCTCTGACTAAATGTTCCTCTTCCAGAATCTTGTCCTACAAATCGAACAGGAAATCCTTCATCTAATAATGAACCAAATGCTAAAGACTCAGCTGTAGACCAGTCAATATTTACACCATCATCAACAGATTTTTTTCTATTTTGCAAAATTTTGTTAATTGTTTTGTGAATACTTATTTCAGCTGGAACAACATTTATTTTATCTGAAATATTTTTAAGTATTGTTTTATCTGCTCCGGTAATACCTCTTTTATCTTTTCCTTTTTTTGGTTTATAGCTAGACCAGGCTCCTTCAAACCATTCAATTTTAGGATTATAATCTTTAGCTGTTTTAAATTGATCATCTAGAAGATCTTTAAATTTTTTTATTTGATCATTTAAGCCCTCTTTAGATATTAAATTTTCGTTAATAAGTTTAGATCCATATATATTCGCTGTTGATTGATGTGATCTAATTTTTTTATACATCAATGGCTGGGTGAATGATGGCTCATCTCCCTCATTATGTCCAAATCGTCTATAACAAACTAAGTCGATAACCACATCTCTGTTAAACTGCAATCTAAACTCAGTAGCGATTCTTGATCCATAAACAACAGCTTCTGGGTCATCTCCATTGACATGGATGATAGGTGCATCAACCATTTTAGCAATATCTGAGGGGTGAGGTGAGGATCTTGCAAACCTTGGACTTGTAGTAAATCCTATTTGATTATTTACTATTATGTGAATAGTTCCGCCTGTGTTGTGTCCTGGTAAACCTGACATTGCAAAACATTCAGCAACAATACCCTGTCCAGCAAAAGCAGCATCCCCATGTATTAAAATTGGAATTACTTTATTTCTTTCAGCATCTTTATGAAAAAATTGTTTTGCTCTAGTCTGACCTAACACAACTGGATTAACTGCTTCCAAGTGTGAAGGGTTATCTGTTAAACTCACATGAACAGAATTTCCGTCAAATTCTCTATCAGATGAAGCTCCCAAATGATATTTTACATCCCCAGCACTATCCTCGTCTGTATTATTTATTTCACCTGCAAATTCGTTAAATATTCTTTTGTATGACTTTTGTAAAACGTTAGCTAAAACATTTAGTCTTCCTCTGTGAGACATTCCAATTTTAACCTCTTTAATCTTAGATTGGCTCCCAATTTTTATAATTTGTTCCAAACCTGGAATTAAGCTTTCACCTCCATCTAAACCAAATCTTTTAGACCCAACGTATTTAGTGTGTAAAAATTTTTCAAATCCCTCGGCTTGAATCAATTTATTTAAAATTGCACTTTTGCCATTTTCTGTAAATTTTAATGCATTTTCATCTTTTTCCACTCTGTCCCTAAACCATTTTCTCTCTGTTGGATTTGATATATGCATATATTCATAACCAACTGATCCACAATAAGTTTTTCTAAGTATGGATAAAATTTCTCTTATGTTTGAATACTCTTTATTTAAAACACCATCTAAATATATTTTCTTATCATAATCTTCTTTATTAAAACCATAATTTTCTGGGTGTAATTCATCTAAGTATTCACTTTCTCTTATTTCAAGTGGGTCTAGTTTAGAAAGTAGATGTCCTCTTTGTCTATAAGATCTAATAAGCGAAACAGCTCTTATTGAATTACTATTATCAGCTATAACATCAGCATGATTAACTTTTAGACTAGAATCTTCTTTTTTTAATTCTATATTTTCTTTAATTTTTACTTTTTTTGGACTCCATGAAGGACCTTTTATTTCTTTAACAACAGCGTCTAAATCTTCACCGATATCAATAAAATATTCTTTCCACCCATTTGGTAGGCTAGGGTCTTTATTTATAAACTTTACATACATTTGCTCAATAAATGCATTGTTTGATTTATTTAAAAATGAAGTTTTTTTGTACTCAAGATTTTTGGAAGCTGACATATTTATTATTTAAATATTATACAAACAAAATGTTATCAATTAGACAATTTATTTAGAAGAGTTTTTCCAATATCAGAGGGAGAATTGGCAACAGTAATACCGCAATCTTGCATGGTTTTTATCTTATCTTCAGCATTTCCTTTGCCACCTGAAATAATAGCACCAGCATGTCCCATTCTTCTTCCTGGTGGAGCAGTTACTCCAGCTATAAATCCAACAATTGGTTTTTTTATTTTATGATTTTTTACAAATTCTGCTGCTTCTTCTTCAGCAGTTCCACCTATTTCTCCAATCATTAGTATAGACTCTGTTTGATCATCATTTAAAAATAAATCAAGGCAATCAATGAAATTAGTTCCATTAATTGGATCACCACCAATTCCTATACATGTTGATTGGCCAAGATTGTTCTCAGTTGTTTGAGCAACTGCCTCATAGGTTAGTGTTCCTGATCTTGATACAATTCCAACTGAACCTTTTTTATGAATATTGCCTGGCATAATTCCAATTTTACATTCGTTAGGTGTTATTATTCCTGGACAATTTGGGCCAATTAATCTGGAGTTGGAATTTTGTAATTTTTTTTTTACCTTTAACATATCTAAAATTGGTATTCCTTCACTTATACAAACAATTAATTCAATAGATGCGTCGATGGCTTCAATGATGGCTGATGAAGCAAACTTTGCAGGCACATATATCATTGTTGCATCTGCACCAGTGGCATCTTTTGCTTCTTTAACGGTGTTAAACACTGGTCTTTCTAAATGAATTTGTCCACCTTTTTTTGGTGTCACTCCCCCAACTAAGTTTGTTCCATATTTAATAGATTGTTCAGAATGAAAAGTACCATGAGATCCTGTAAAACCTTGGCAAATTACTTTTGTATTTTTATCAATTAATACTGACATTATTTTATTGCCTCTACAACTTTTTTAGCAGCATCTGCTAAGTCATTTGCAGATATAATTTTTAGACCAGAATTCTTTAATATCTTTTTTCCTTCTTCAAAATTTGTTCCTGCCAATCTTACTACTAATGGCACTTTAATTTTAATTTCTTTTGCTGCATCTACAACACCTTGCGCAAGTACATCACATCTCATAATTCCACCAAAAATATTTATCAATATTCCTCTAACATTTTTATCTGATAAAATAATTTTGAATGCAGCAGAAACTTTTTCTTTTGATGCTCCACCTCCTACATCTAAAAAATTAGCAGGTTCTTCCCCATAAAGTTTTATGATATCCATTGTAGCCATTGCTAATCCTGCACCATTGACCATACATCCTATGCTTCCATCTAATTTTATATATGCCAAATCATGTTTGCTTGCTTCAATTTCAGTGGCCTCTTCTTCATTATAGTCTCTTAATTCTTGTATCTCAGGATGTTTGAACAATGCATTTTCATCAAATGTCATTTTTGCATCAAGACAAACTACTTTATTTTCTTTAGTTAAAATAAGTGGGTTTATCTCTACTAAATTTGCATCATTTTCTATGAACATTTTATAAATTGCTTTTATTAAACTTATAGTTTCTAAGTTGGAACTATCATCTAATTCAAAAACCTTAATAATTTTTTTACAATCTTCTTCTGAAATTTCTTGGTTAAAGTCTACTTTAGTTGTTAAAATTTTTTCAGGTGTATTTTGAGCTACTTCTTCAATGTTCATTCCTCCTTGATCACTTGAAATAAATGCAATTTTTGAACTTGCTCTATCAACTAAACAAGAAAGATAAAATTCTTTGCTAATATTAGATACTTCCTCGACATACAGTCTTTTTACTTCTCTACCTAAAGGTCCTGTTTGATGAGTAATTAAGTTTTTGCCAAGCAAAATATTTGCCTCTTTCTCCAAATTTTCTAAATTATTTACAATTTTTACTCCACCAGCCTTGCCTCTTCCTCCAGCATGAATTTGAGCTTTAAGAACATACTTATCAGTTTTCAATTCTTTAGCTTTCAGTAAAAGATCGGATACATTAAACGCAAATACTCCCTCAGGGACATTTGCTCCATATTTTTTAAGAATTTGTTTTGCTTGGTGCTCGTGAATATTCATTTAGTCTTTATTCAAATCAGGATCTATTTTTGATGCCGCATCCCATAATTTGATTACTGCTTCCACAGAATTATTAAATTCTGTTTTTTCATTTTCATTAAGATCAATCTCCTCAATTCTCTCGACACCTTCTTTTCCTATAATAACAGGCACTCCTGCGTACACATTGTTAATCCCATATTCTCCATGTAGATGTGCTGCACATGGTAAAAGTTTTTTTTGGTCCTTTAAAAATGCCTCAGCCATTTCTACTCCTGAAGCAGCTGGTGCATAAAATGCAGATCCTTTTTCTAAATACTTAACAATCTCAGCACCACCATCTCTTGTACGTTGATTAATACTCTCTAATTTTTCTTCAGAAATTTTTCCCTCTTTTAATAAATCCATTAAAGGTTTTCCAGAGACTTTTGTAAATCTTGGAAGAGGTACCATTGTATCTCCGTGACCTCCCATTACCATTGCATCAATTTCTCTTACAGGTACATTTAATTCCTCAGATAAAAAAAGTTTAAAACGTGAACTATCCAAAATACCAGCCATTCCAACAACTTTATTTGCAGGAAGTCCAGAATATTTTTGAAATGCCATCACCATCACATCTAGTGGGTTTGTAATACATATTACAAAAGCATTAGGAGCGTTGGTTTTTATTCCTTCTGCAACCTGCTTAATAATTTTTAAATTAATTCCAAGTAAATCATCTCTACTCATACCTGGTTTTCTTGGCACTCCTGCAGTTATGATTATTACATCTGAACCTTTAATGTCCTCATAATTATCTGTTCCAGAAAATTTTACGTTAAATCCGTCAACTGATGAAGACTGTGCAATATCGAGGCCTTTTCCTTTAGCAACTCCACTAGCAACATCAAACAGAACAACCTCATTTACTAGCTCTTTTAAGCCTATTAAATGCGCTAAAGTTCCACCAATTTGACCAGCACCTACTAAAGAAATTTTTGTCATAATTTATTCCATTGTTGGCATAATAAATTCAGGATTTGACCTTATGCCTGAAGGCCATCTAGAGGTAATAGTTTTTAATTTTGTATAGAATTTAATTCCTTCCATACCATGCATACCACTGTCTCCAAATAACGATCTTTTCCACCCACCAAAACTATGAAAGGCCATAGGAACTGGAATTGGAACATTTATACCAACCATTCCAACTTGGATTTTGCTAGCAAAAGTTCTTCCAGCATCTCCATCTCTAGTATAAATACTTACACCATTTCCATACTCATGCTCGTTTATCATCTTTGTTGCTTCTTCAAAAGTTTTTACTCTTACCACTGATAAAACAGGACCAAAAATCTCTTCTTTGTAAATTCTCATATTAGTAGTTACATTATCAAACAGGCATCCACCTATATAAAAACCATTTTCATACCCTTGAAGTTTTAAATCTCTGCCATCAAGAACTAACTTGGCTCCCTCTTTAACTCCTAAATCAACATAGCCTTTTACTTTTTCTAAATGTTGTTTTGTAACAAGAGGACCCATTTCTGAGGATTTATCCATACCGGGACCAATTTTTAATGCTTCTGCCTTTTTTGCCAATCTAGATACTAACTCATCACCAATATCTCCAACTGCTACTGCAACAGACTGAGCCATACATCTTTCACCTGCAGAACCATATGCTGCGCCCATTAAACCATTAACAGCACCTTCTAAATCACAATCGGGCATCACTACTAAATGATTTTTAGCTCCACCTAATGCTTGAACTCTTTTTTCATTTTTAGCTGCATTCTCATATATGTATTTGGCTATTGGTGTTGATCCAACGAAACTTACAGCCTTAATATCATTGTTTGTGAGTATTGCATCTACAACTTCTTTATCGCCATTAACAACATTAAAAACTCCTTCAGGAAGACCAGCTTCATGAAGTAATTCCGCTAATCTCATTGGGCATGACGGATCTTTTTCGGATGGTTTTAGAATAAAAGTATTTCCACATGCAATAGCTAATGGAAACATCCACATTGGTACCATCGCAGGGAAATTAAAAGGCGTTATTCCAGCTGCTACACCTAATGGCTGTCTCATTGAATAACTATCAACATTGGTCCCAACATTCTCAGAAAATTCACCTTTTAGAACATGAGGAATTCCACATGCAAACTCAACAACTTCTAATCCTCTTATTAATGATCCTTTTGCATCTTCATAAACTTTTCCATGTTCGGAGACTATTAACTTTGTTAATTCGTCAAAATTTTTTTCTATAAGTTCTTTAAACTTAAACATTATCCTAGCTCTCTGAAGTGCGGGCTTAAGTGACCATGTCTCAAAAGCTTGCTTTGCAATCTCAACCGTTTTATCTAGATCTGATTTAGTGGCTAAAATAACCTCCGATTCTTGCTCTCCAGTAGCGGGGTTAAAAACTTGACTTTTTCTCTCTGAAGTACCTGCTGTTAGTTTTCCACCAACAAAATGTTTGATTATATTCATGACTAAAATTATTTAATTAAGTAATTAAGCCGTTGCAAGCATTTTCTTTATCTCCGCAATAGCTTTAGCAGGATTCAAGCCCTTTGGGCAAGCATTTGTACAATTCAAGATGGTGTGGCATCTATAAAGCTTAAGTTCGTCAGCTACTTTTTTAAGTCGTTCTTTTCTATCTTCATCTCTACTATCAATTATCCACCTGTAAGCCTGAAGCAAAACAGCAGGGCCTAAATATTTTTCACCATTCCACCAATAACTTGGACAAGACGTCGAACAACATGCACACATTATACATTCATATAAACCATCTAATTTTGCTCTGTCATCTTTGGTCTGGATATTTTCTTTATGGTTTACTTTTGAGGTTTTTAGCCAAGGCTCAACAGACTCGTATTGTTTGTATAGTGTGCTTAAATCACCAATTAAATCCTTTAAAACTTTTAAATGTGGTAAAGGATAAATATCAATATCTCCATCTAATTCAGAATGGGCTTTAGTGCATGCTAAACCATTTTTTCCATTCATATTCATTGCACAAGATCCACAAACTCCGTGTGCGCAAGATCTTCTATAAGCAACTGAAGGATCAATTTCGTTTTTAATTTTATTTAAAACATCAAGGACTTTTGATGAGCAGTTGTCCATATCAACTTCATAGGTATCAAGCCTTGGGTTTTCATTTTTAGATGGATCCCATCTATAAACATTTACTTTTCTAATATTTTTTGAGCCTGTGTTATCTTTATAGTATTTACCTTTTTCTACCTTTGAGTTCGCTGGTAAATTGAATTGGACCATTAATATACTCTTTCCTGTGGAGGAAAATATTGTACATCATTTGTTAATGTTGATCTATGAACGGGTCTATAATTAATTTTGGTTTTTGAACCAGTACACCAAGAAAGAGTATGTTGCATAAAATTTTCATCATCTCTCTTTGGAAAATCTTCTCTTGCATGAGCTCCTCTACTTTCTTTTCTATGATAAGCAGAGTCCATTGTGGTGATTGCTTGTCTTATTAAGTTATCAAATTCTAAAGTTTCAACTAAGTCAGTATTAAATATTAGTGACTTGTCTTTGACAGATAAAGAGTCCATACCTTCATAAGGTTTTCTAATTTCATCAACACCTTCTTTTAAAGTTTTTTCTGATCTAAACACAGCGCACTTGGATTGCATTGTTTTTTGCATTGAAAGTCTAAGTTCAGATGTTGGATTTGAACCCTCTGAATTTCTTAACTTATCAAACCTGTCTAAACATCTGTCTGTTTCACTTTTATCAATTTCATCATGTTTCATTCCCGGTTTTATTAATTCTGCTGCTCTTTTCGCCGCTGCTCTACCAAAAACAACTAAATCTATTAATGAATTTGAACCTAATCTATTTGCTCCATGAACAGAAACGCAGGCAGCTTCTCCTATTGCCATTAACCCAGGTACAGTTTTTTCAGATCCATTTACCGTAAGAACTTCTGCTTTGTAATTTGTTGGTATTCCACCCATGTTATAATGAACTGTTGGTACTACTGGTATAGGTTCCTTGGTTACATCTACATTAGCAAATAATTTTGAAGCCTCTGAAATTCCTGGCAATCTTTCATCAATCACTTTTGGATCTAAGTGGTCTATATGAAGATGAACATGATCTTGTTCTTTTCCAATACCTCTACCTTCATTAATTTCTACTGCAATTGATCTACTTACAACATCTCTGGATGCTAAATCTTTTGCTTTAGGAGCATAACGCTCCATAAATCTTTCTCCTTTTGAATTTACTAGATAACCACCTTCTCCTCTTACGCCCTCTGAAATTAAAGTTCCATGACCGTATATTCCTGTCGGATGAAACTGCACAAATTCCATATCTTGTAAGGGTAAGCCAGCTCTTAAAGCCATTGCATTACCATCTCCAGTGCAAGTATGGGCTGAGGTAGCAGAGTAGTAAACTTTTCCATAACCTCCTGTTGCTATAATTGTTGTGTGGGATCTAAATCTGTGAATTGTTCCATCATTAAGGTTCCAAGCAATTATACCTTTGCACGCTCCATCTTTCATTATTAAATCTAAAGCAAAGTACTCTATAAAAAATTCAGTATTATGTTTTAAGGCTTGTCCATATAATGTATGTAATATTGCATGACCTGTTCTATCTGCTGCTGCACATGTTCTTTGAACTGTTTCATTTCCATAATTTTTTGTCATACCCCCAAAAGGTCTTTGATAAATTTTTCCTTCTTCAGTTCTACTGAAAGGTACCCCATATTGTTCTAATTCAAGAACTGCAGCTGGCGCTTCCTTACATAAATATTCAATTGAGTCTTGATCTCCTAACCAGTCAGCACCTTTAACGGTATCATACATGTGCCATCTCCAATCATCTTCACCCATATTTCCTAGAGCTGCAGATATACCACCTTGTGCTGCAGAGGTATGGCTTCTTGTTGGAAATACTTTTGACACACATGCAGTTTTTAAACCAGCCTCACTTAGTCCTACAGCAGCTCTTAACCCGGATCCTCCTGCACCAAGTACAACTACATCATATTCATGATCTATAATTTTATATGAACTCATAAATTTAAGTTAAATATTAAGATAATTATTATTAATGGAAATACTATAGCAAAGATATTAAGTGTTTTATTTGCGGCATTTTTGAGTTTTTCGTTCTCAATATAGTCTTCAAAAACCTCACTAATACTTAATGCTGAAAAGAAGTAGGCGAATATTAAAAAAAGGCTAAATAAAAGTTTATTTGGCTGGGCAGATATAAATGTAGCTACCTCAACATAACTTTTGTCGTAAAATGAAGCCAAATTAAAAGCAAACCACATCATTAATGGAATTAAAATTGCTGAAGCAACTTTTAGGAATAACCATTTTTTTGTAACAGAACTAATCATAATAAATGTTGTCCAATCAAAAAAATTAAGATTGTAGTAGGAAAAGGTCCAATTAACACAATTAAACCGGTTATTTGTGTGGTTTTTTGCTCAAAACCATATCCTAAATCCATAATCAAATGTCTTATTTCGCTAAATATTTGAAACGTAAAAGACCAAATTATTCCAAGACATGCAAATTTCCCAAAAAAAGATGTCAAAAATAAACTTGTAAATGCATAATTTTGTTCACCCAATAAAAGTGAAGCTATCCATAAACCTATTAAAGTTATAGTAAAAAAATTTATTATTCCAGTTACCCTATGAGATATTGAAACTAGAGAAGAGATATGCCAATTATAAATTTGTATATGGGGCGATAAAGGATTGTTATTTTCCATAAAAATCTTTTTCTATCAAAGATTCAGCAATTTCAACTGCATTTAGTGCAGCACCTTTTAATAAATTATCAGATACTACCCATAAGTTAATTGAATTTAGTTGAGAAGAATCTTCACGAATTCTTGATATAAATGTTTCAAATTTATCTTCAGCTTCAACGGGAGTAATATATCCTCCATCTTTTTGCTCATCAACTACCTTGCATCCTGGAGATGATGATAAAACATTTCTCACCTCTTCTAAGTCATGTTGCTTATGAAATTCTACATTTAAACTTATAGAGTGGGAAACTAGAACAGGAATTCTCACACAAGTAGATGTTATATTTATTTTGGAATCTAAGATTTTTTTTACTTCATCATGATTTTTTTGTTCTTCTTTAGTACTTCCGTTTTCAAGAAAACTATCAATATGTGGAATTGCATTAAAAGCTATTTGCTTAGTAAAATTTTTAGACTCCACATTTCTATTTTCCAATACTTCTTTTGTTTGAGATATAAGTTCGTCCATGCCAGCTTTTCCTGCGCCAGATACTGATTGATAAGTTGATGCCACTATTCTTTTAACATTATATAAATCATGTAAAGGTTTGAGAGCTACAACTATTGGAATTACTGAACAATTGGCATTAGCTATAATATTTTTATTTTTAAATTTAGATAATTCTTTCGAATTTACTTCTGGAACAATTAAAGGTATCTCTGGATCTTTTCTAAAGAATTTTGAATTATCAATTACAATTGTTTTTTCGGCAGCAATCGGTGCCCATTTTTCAGCAATTGACGAGCCAGCAGCAAAGAAAACAATCTTTACATTTGAGAAATCAAATTGTTCTAAATCAATAACAGTATGTTCTTTGCCTAAAAAATTTATTTTTTTTCCTGCACTATTAGAAGATGCAACTAAATAGGCCTCTGTTATTGGAAAATTTTTTTTTTCCAAAACTTCTATTAATTTTCGACCTACGTTTCCCGTTGCTCCAACTATTGCTATATTCATGATATTTTAGTGTTTTATACTAAATGAAAGGTAAATCACAAACTTTTCCATCAAAATCAGAACCATTTATATTGATTTTAAAGGATTTTGAGGTCTCAAAGTGTGGTTTGTTAATCATGGCAATCCCAATAACTTGTTTGAACGTTGGATTGTAACAACCAGATCTTAAATCTCCTATTACAGTATTATTTTCATCAACTAAATCCATTGAGCCATTTACGCTTATTTCTTTGGCATCAATTTTTACTCCCATAAGTTTTCTTTTTATTCCCTCAGATTTAATTAGTTTTAATTTTTCTTTACCTAAGAAATCAACATCGCTATCTATATTAATGTACTTATCAAAACCACACTCAAATGGATTGTCTCCATTATCCATATCATTTCCGTGCGAAAGTAATCCACTTTCAATACGTTCGATTAAGTTAGGGCCTCCTGGTTGAACATTAAATTCCTTACCAATTTCAAAAAGATGATCATATAATTTTAAACCTGATTTATTGTGTTCAACATAAATTTCATAACCACCTTGTTTAGACCATCCGGACCTTGCAATTAAGTGCTTATCACCACCAAATTCAAAATAATCAAAACCAAAGAATTTTAAGTTTGTAATTTTTTCTCCAAAAACTTTTTCCATTAATTTAAATGACTTTGGACCTTGTACTGCCATAATATCAATATCAGGCTCAGCAATCTTAACATCAAAATTTTTTCCAATGGCTAATCCTTTTGCAAACAATATTACATCTGTATCAGCAATAGAAATCCACCATTTATTCTCATTAAACTTCAAAACGACTGGATCATTAATTAAACCAGCATTATCATCTATGATTGGACAGTAATAACATCTTCCTTCTTTTGATTTAGATAAATCCCTGCAAGTCATCAACTGAACTAATTTTGCAGAATCTTTTCCTGTAATTTCAACCTGTCTTTCAGCAGCCACATCCCAAATTTGAACATTTTCTTTTAAATGATGATAAGAGTCTTCTACTGAACCAAATGCTGCTGGTAGCAACATATGATTATAAATACTGTAGGCAGTTACACCTTGTTTTTCAATTCTAGAAGTATAGGGTGTACCCCTAAGTCTTCTTGATTTTGCTATTAAAAAAGTTTTCATTTTTTTGGAGCATTACTGCCATCTTATTTGATTTTTGTAAAGAAACTATATTAGTTTAATTCTTTAGCTTGTTTTCTCAGTTCAAACTTTTGTATCTTTCCAGTGGATGTCTTTGGTAACGGAGCAAACACAACCTTCTTAGGAAGCTTAAATCCAGCAAGAGTTTCTCGACAAAATGTAATAATTTCCTCTTCTGAGCTTGATTTACCTTCGATTAATTCGACAAAAGCACAAGGTGTTTCTCCCCATTTCTCATCAGGTTTAGCTACAACAGCTGCCAGTGAAACCGCAGGATGTTTTGATATTGTATTTTCTATCTCAATAGATGAAATATTCTCTCCACCTGAAATTATAATATCCTTTGATCGGTCTTGAATTTTTATGTAACCACTTGGATGAGTTACAGCTAAATCACCAGAATGAAACCATCCTCCTTCCATTGATTTTTCTGTCGCTTCTTTATCTTTGAAGTAACCTTTCATTACTACATTTCCTCTGATCATAATTTCACCCATTGTTTTACCATCATAAGGTACGGGCTCCATTGTTTCTGGATCCATGACAATAACACCTTCTGTATTTGGATATCTTACACCTTGTCTTGCTCTAATTTCGTTCTGATTATCTTGATCTAATTCGTCCCAATCTTCATTCCAAGCACACTGCAAAATATGACCATAAGTTTCTGTAAGACCATATACATGCATTACTTCAAAACCTAATTTTTGCATTTTTTCAAAAATTATACTCGGCGGAGGAGCACCTGCTGTTAATACATATACCTTTCTTTTTAACTCTTTTTGCTGATCCTGAGGGGCATTAGCTAACATATTTAAAACTATTGGTGCTCCACCAAAATGAGTGACTTCATACTTATCAATTAATTCAAATATCTTCTTTACATCTATATTTCTCAAACAAATTACTCGGCCATGTATCATTGACATTGTCCAAGGATAACACCATCCATTACAATGAAACATTGGTACTGTGTATAAAAAATTTAACTGGTTAGGCATATTCCATGCAACTGCACTTCCAGTTGCCATTAAGTATGATCCTCTATGATGATAAACAACACCTTTTGGATTGCCTGTAGTTCCTGAGGTATATCCTAATGCTATAGCTTGCCACTCATCTTTTGGCATTTTCCATTTAAAATTTTCATCTCCAGAATTTAAAAACTCTTCATATTCCAAAGATCCAATATTTTTAGAGTCTGGTATGTTTGCATCTTTGTCATCTATATCAATTATAGTAATTTTTGAATTAACTTCTTCTAATGCTTTTTTGACTACATCATGAAACTGTCTATCTACTATTAATACCTTTGCTTCACTATGATTTAAAATATAACTAATTGTTTTAGAGTCTAGTCTTGTATTAATAGCATTAATAACTGCTCCAACCATTGGTATTGAATAATGGGCTTCAAATATCTCAGGTGTATTAAATGCTAAAACAGATACCGTGTCGCCTGTTTTAATTCCCAATTTATCTAATGCACTAGCAAATTTAATACACCTTTTATAAACATCGCTCCAAGTGTATTTCCTACTTTCATAAACTACTGCTTCATAGTTTGGGTAAATGTCTTTTGCTCTTTCTAGAAATGATAAGGGGGTTAATGGAACATAATTGGCATTGTTTTTATCCAAATTTGTTTCATAAGGGCTCATACTAATTAAATTTATAATTCATAATATAATTACTTCCAGTAGTTGCAGTAATATAATTGCTATCTATTCTTGGAAGTATTCTATTATAGAAAAAATTAGCAGTTTGAATTTTATCCTCGTAAAAGTCTTTGTTGCTATCATATTCGTTGAAGGAAACTTCTAGAACTTTTAACCAAGCATGACCTGTTGCAACTAAGCCTAGAACTTTTAAGTAGTCATTACATGCTCCACTTGCATCTTCAGGAGAGTTTTTAATTTTTTCTTTTATCCAATCAGTAAATTTGGATAGAATTCCTAGATGGTAATGTAATTGTTTTACGAAGGGTTGGGCTCTTTCATCCTTAATATTAATTTCTTCTCTTACTAGGTTTATATATTTATCGATAACATCACCATTTCTATTAATTAATTTTCTGAAAACTAAGTCTGCTGCCTGAACAGAGTTTGTGCCCTCGTAAATAGGTGTAATTCTGTTATCACGATAGAATTGTTCAATACCTTGGTCTTTTGTAAATCCATATCCTCCATGGATTTGCATTGCTTCACTAGTTATCTCCATTGCATTATCTGTAAACAGTGATTTAACGACTGGCGTCATCAACGAAACAAGATCAGATGCTTCTTGTTTTATTTTTTCATCTGAATGATTAAGACTTACCTCAATTTGTTGAGACAGCCAGAAGCTAAGCGCTCTTTGTCCCTCAATCATAGACTTCATATTTAATAAAGATCTTCTTATATCAACATGATCAATAATAAAATCTGCACCATTATTTGATTTTGAATTATGTGCTTTACCTTGTTTTCTCTCTTTAGCGTAAGTAAGGGAGTTTTGGTAAGCTATCTCCGAGATACCTAAACCTTGTACACCAACTATTATTCTTTCTAGGTTCATCATAGTAAACATAGAGTTTAAACCTTTATTTTTTGGTCCAATCATATAACCAACAGCTTCATCAAAATTTAAAACACAAGTTGCAGATCCTTTAATGCCCATTTTATTTTCGATTGATCCTGTTGAAACTCCATTACGTGGTCCAACTGATCCATCTTTATTTAAAACAAATTTGGGAACTAGAAATAAACTAATACCTTTCGTACCTGCTGGTGCATCAGTTGATCTAGCTAAAACTAAATGAATAATATTTTCTGTTAAGTCTTGATCACCAGAAGTTATAAAAATTTTTTGACCGCTAATTTTGTAGGTTCCATCATTTTGGTCAACAGCTTTAGTTTTAAGAAGACCTAAATCTGTTCCACAAACAGGCTCTGTTAAACACATAGTGCCACTCCATTTACCTTCCACCATTTTAGGTAAATAAGTATTTTTTATTTCCTCATCTGCATGTCTTAACAGACAATTATAGGCACCAATTGTTAGCTCGCTGTAAAGTTTGAATGATAAACTTGCTGATGATAACATTTCATCAAAAAATGTACTTACTGTTTTGGGCATTCCTTGACCACCATATTTAGGATCGCAAGATAAAGATATCCATCCGTCCTCAATAAATTTTTGATAAGCTTCCTTATATCCTGGAGGTGTTCTAACTACTCCATTTTCTAAGACTGCCGGTGTCTCATCTCCACTTTTTGCAAGAGGTAAGATTAAATTTTGAGTTATTTTTGCTGCTTCGTCTAATATATCTTTAACTAATTCTGTATTAACTTCTTTGTATTTTTCAATTTCGTTATATTTTTTATTGTTCCTCAATTTGTCAAAGAGGAAAATCATATCGTCTACAGGTGCATTATAAGTTGGCATATATATACTTTAGAATAAATGATTAATTATTGCAATTTTGAAATTATCGCATCTCCCATAGTAGATGTTGATACTTCTTTCATTCCTTTTGAAATTATATCTTTAGTTCTAAGTCCTTCATCAAGTACATCTTGAACTGCTTTTTCTAAAATATCTGCCTCTTTATCAAGGTCTAGAGAATATCTCAAAGCCATTGCAAAACTTAGTATTGTTGCTATTGGGTTGGCAATACCTTGGCCTGCTATATCAGGTGCCGATCCGTGAACTGGCTCATATAATGACCTCATATTACCATTTTTATCTTTTGCTCCAAGGGAAGCTGATGGCAAAAGTCCAAGAGAACCAGTCAACATTGCAGCCTCATCTGACAACATGTCACCAAATAAATTATCTGTAACAATTACATCAAATTGTTTTGGATTCCTGACTAACTGCATTGCACAATTGTCTGCTAACATATGTTTTAATTCTACATCGCTATATTCTTTTTCGTGAATTGCTTGAACTTCTTCTTTCCATAATTGACCTGCTTCCATAACATTCGACTTTTCGCATGAAGTAACTTTATTGTTTCTTTTTCTAGCTAGATCAAATGCAACACGAGCCACTCTCTCAATTTCACTTGTAGTATAAACATGTGTGTTAATTCCTTTTCTTTCTCCATTATCTATTGGTTTTATTCCTCTGGGTTCACCAAAATAAATCCCACCCGTTAATTCTCTAACAAATAGAATATCTAGATTAGATACAAATTCAGGCTTTAAACTTGAAGCATCTACAAGTTGTTTGAAACAAATTGCAGGTCTTAAATTTGCAAATAGTTTTAGTTCTTTTCTTAGCTTTAACAGGGCTCTTTCTGGCTTTTTTGAAAATTCAAGGTTATCCCATTTTGGGCCACCAACAGCACCTAATATCACAGCAGCACTTTCTTGTGCCTTGTAAAAAGCTTCATCAGTTATAGGAGACCCGTACTTGTCATAAGCAGCACCTCCAACTAAATCTTCATCAATTTCAAAATCTAATGATTTATTTGCATTAAACCATTCTATTATTTTTTTTACTTCAGCAATCACCTCTGGTCCAATACCATCACCAGGTAAGAGTAAAATTTTTCTTTTTTTTATTTTAATCATTAAATATCCATGGTTTTTTTTCTTTTAAACTTTTTTCAAACGCATCCATCTGTTGTGATTTTTCTAATGATAAAGCAATATCATCTAATCCCTCAAGTAAACATTTTTTTTTAAATGGATCAATATTAAATTTTATCTCGTTATTTCCATAAACAATTTTTTGTTCATTTAAATCTATGGATATTTCTTCTTTTCTATTTGAGTATTCTGATAATTCTTTTATTTTTTCTTCTTCTAAAATGATTGGCAAAATACCATTTTTAAAACAGTTACTATAAAAAATATCTGCATAACTTGAGCTAATAACACATGTAATTCCAAAATCTAACAAGGCCCACGGAGCATGCTCTCTTGAAGAACCACATCCAAAGTTATTTCCAGCTATTAATATTTTTGAATTATTAAAAGGTTTATTATTCAATACAAAATCTTGAATCTCCTTTCCATTGTCATCATATCTCATTTCAAAAAACAAATTTTTACCTAATCCAGTTCTTTTGATAGTCTTTAGAAATTGCTTTGGGATAATCATATCAGTATCTATGTTAACTATTGGGAGGTACGCCGGTATACTTTGCAGTTTATTAAATTTTTGCATTTTAGTTTTGATACTTTCTGACATCATCGAGGTTTCCAGCAATTGCTGCAGCGGCTGCCATACCTGGGCTTACTAAATGAGTTCTTCCACCTCTACCTTGTCTTCCTTCAAAATTTCTATTTGAAGTTGAAGCACATCTTTCTTCTGGTTTCAATTTATCTGCATTCATTGCTAAACACATTGAACATCCTGGCTCTCTCCATTCAAAACCAGAATTAATAAAAATCTTATCCAAGCCCTCTTGTTCAGCTTGTTCTTTTACCAATCCTGAACCTGGAACAACCATTGCATGAACGTGTGTTGCTTTCTTTTTATCTTTTAATATTTGTGCTGCTTCTCTCAAATCTTCAATTCTTCCATTTGTACAGCTACCTATGAAGACAGTGTCTATTTTAATGTCTTTTAAGGCAACATCTGCCTTTAAACCCATATATTGTAAAGATCTATCTATTGAATTTCTTCTATCAATATCACTTTCATTTTTGGGATTGGGTACTTTACCATCAATTGATGCCACATCTTGAGGTGAAGTTCCCCAAGTAACCATAGGCGCAATATCTTCAGCAGTTAAATTTATTTCTTTATCAAACTTAGCGTCATCATCTGTTTTCAATGTTTTCCAATATTCTAATGCTTTATCCCAATTTTCATTTTTAGGAGACATTGGTCTCCCTTTTAAATAATCAAAAATTTTTTGATCAGGTTGGATAAGTCCTGCCCTAGCTCCACCTTCAATAGTCATATTACAAATCGTCATTCTATTTTCTACTGACAAATCAGAAATTAAACTTCCTGCATATTCAATCACATATCCGGTACCACCCGCAGTGCCTATTTTGCCAATTATCTGCAAAACAACATCTTTAGACGTGACACCTATTGCAAGTTTTCCATTTACGTTCACTCTAAAATTTTTAGCTTTTTTTTGAACTAATGTCTGCGTAGCTAAAACATGTTCAACTTCTGAAGTTCCAATTCCAAAAGCTAAAGATCCAAAAGCTCCATGCGTAGCTGTATGACTGTCGCCACAAACTATTACTGTTCCTGGTTGAGTAAAACCTTGTTCTGGTCCAACAATATGAACGATACCTTGTCTCTTATCATCAACACCAAATAACTGAACTCCAAATTCTTTACAATTTTTATCAAGTGTTTCAATTTGAATTCTAGAATCTTCATCATCAATTCCTTTTGACCTGTCCGTAGTTGGAATATTATGATCGACTACTGCTAAAGTTAATTTTGGATTTCTTACTTTTCTATTAGCATTTCTAAGTCCCTCAAATGCTTGTGGGCTAGTAACTTCATGAATTAAATGTCTATCTACAAATAATAAAGACGTTCCATCCTCTTGCTGATGTACTAAATGATCATTCCAGATTTTATCGTAAAGTGTTGTGGACATAGAAAAAAAAATTATTTTTTTTCTGAAGAACTTTCTGATTTTTGTTCATCTTTCGGAGCTTCAGCTTTTGGCTCTTCCTTAGGTGCTTCTATTTTAGCTTCAGCTTTTGGCTCTTCTTTAGGTGCTTCCGTTTTAACTTCTTCCTTTGGAACTTCAGCTTGAGGATCAGCTGATGGCATTACATTCTCTTCTGTAACTTCATTTATTTTAGTTTCTAAATCAATACCAATCGTTTTCTTAATTTTTTCAGCTATTCTCGCAGATTTACCTGTTCTATCTCTTAGATAGTATAATTTTGCTCTTCTGACTTTTCCTGATCTTACAACTTTAATCGTATCTACAATTGGGCTGTATAGTGCGAAGGTTCTTTCTACTCCCTCACCAAAAGAAATCTTTCTTACAGTAAAAGATGAATTTATATCTCTACTTTTTTTTGCAATACATACGCCTTCAAAATATTGAATTCTATCTCTTTTTCCCTCGGTTATTCGGACACCAACTTTAACAATATCCCCAGGGGAAAAATCTGGGTGTTTTCTCTCAGAGATTATTTTGCTTAAGTTTAACTTATTTACTTCTTCAATATTTTTCATATTAGTTTTTCTTATATTTTTGCCACAAATCTGGTCTTCGGTCGCGTGTTATAGCCTCAGATTGAGATAAACGCCAGTCTTTAATTTTGGCGTGATCACCCGAAATTAGCACATTTGGTACCTTTTTTTCCTCCCAAACTTGAGGTTTTGTGAATTGCGGATATTCGAGAAGTCCATTTTCAAAGCTCTCTTCTTTTGAAGAATTAATATTACCTAGAATTCCTGGTATAAATCTTAGAACAGAATCTATTACAACAAAGGCAGCAACTTCACCCCCTGACAATATAAAGTCACCAATACTGATCTCTTGAATATCTCTACTTTCTAATATTCTTTCATCTACCCCTTCGAAATGACCACAAATTAAATTGATTATTTTTTCATTTGAAAACTCTCTTGCAAGATTAGAATTAAAAACTTTTCCTCTTGGACTTAAATAAACAGTTTTTTCTTTGGTCTTGATATTTGCGTCTAATGAGTTTGCCAAAACATCTGCTTTCATAATCATGCCATTTCCACCACCATAAGGAGTATCATCAACAGTTTTATGTTTATCTAAAGCATAATCTCTTATGTTTATTGTTTCTAAATCCCATTCTTTTCCTTTCGACTTTCCAAAAAGTCCTTTGCTCAAATAACCTGGAAAGTATTCAGGATACAACGTAAATACTCTTGATAAAAACATTACTCTATTTAGCTTCTTCCTTTGGAGCTTCTGCTTTTGGCTCTTCTGTTTTAGCTTCTTCCTTTGGAGCTTCTGCTTTTGGCTCTTCTGTTTTAGCTTCTTCCTTTGGAGCTTCTGCTTTAGGAGCATCTACTTTAGCTTCGCCACCTTCTTCGGTTTTCTTTCTATCTTTTTTTGGAATTGCTTTTTGTGGATTATTTCCTTTTGCTGGCATAGGCATAATCTCATTTTCTCCTAATAATCTCGCAACCCTAGTAGTTGGTTGTGCACCTTGACCTAGCCAATATTTAACTCTTTCAACATCCAATCCCATTCTCTCTTTTTTCTCTTTTGGAATTAGAGGGTTAAAAAAACCTAATTTTTCTATGAACCTTCCATCTCTTGGAAATCTACTATCAGCAACCACTATCTTATATACTGGTCTCTTCTTAGTTCCTCCCATTGATAAACGCATCTTTAACATTTGTTCTCCTATTTATTTTAATTGATTAAAAAGTTCTGGTGGTATGCCTTTATCAACCATCCCTTTTGTATTTCCTTTAGACATTTTTTTCATCATTTCTGACATCATCTTAAATTGCTTAAGCAATTTATTGATAGTGGCCACATCTGTTCCTGAGCCATTAGCAATTCTTTTTTTTCTAGAACCATCAATAATCTTAGGGTTCTCACGTTCTTTTTTGGTCATTGATAGTATTACCGCTTCGTTTTGAGTAATTATTTTTTCATCCACTCCAGCTTGGTCCATTTGAGATTTAACTTTTGAGACACCTGGCAAAAAAGACATTATACCTTCGATACCACCCATTTTTTTCATTTGTCTAAGCTGTGTTAAATAATCCTCCAATGAAAACTGACCTTTTTTTAATTTTTCCTCTGTTTTTTTTAATTTTTCTTCATCTAGATCTTCAGCAGCCTTTTCAACAAGAGAAACAATATCCCCCATACCTAAAATTCGATTAGCAATTCTATCTGGATGAAAGACTTCAAAATTTTCTATTTTTTCACCAACCCCTAAAAATTTAATTGGGACATCTGCAACGTATTTCATACTTAATGCTGCCCCACCTCTACCATCACCATCTGATCTTGTAAGGATAATACCAGTAAGATTAACTGTACTTTTAAATTCTTTTGCAACGTTAGCTGCAACTTGTCCAGTTAGTGAGTCTGCAACTAGAATTGTTTCTGATGGATTTATAATACTTTCAATTTGTTTAATTTCGCTCATCATCTGCAAGTCAATTTGAGTTCTTCCAGCTGTATCAAACAAAATTACTTCAGAGCCATTAAGATTTGCAGCGCTGATTGCTCTCCTACAAATATCTGCAGGTAATTGATCTTTTATGATTGGGAGCGTCGTTATATTATTTTGCTCTCCTAAAAGTCTTAATTGCTCTTGTGCAGCTGGTCTATAAACATCAAGACTAGCCATCATTACTTTTTTCTTTTTATTTATCTCTAAAAATCTAGCAAGTTTTGCAGTGGTAGTTGTTTTTCCTGAACCTTGAAGCCCCACTAACATCATGGGGACTGGCGGTACTGCGTTCATTTCTATATCAGAATTTTTATCTCCTAAAAAAGAAATTAGCTCATCATTTACAACTTTAACCACCATCTGCCCTGGTGAAGTAGACCTAACAATTTCTTGACCAAGAGCCTTTGGTTTTACTCTGCTTATAAATTCTTTTACTACTTCCAAAGAAACATCAGCCTCTAAAAGAGCAAGCCTAATCTCTCTCAAACCTTCATCTACTTGCTTTTCATCAAGTGAAGGTGCTTTTTTTAAAGAAGAAAATATTTCTTCAAATTTATTTGTTAAGTTTTCAAACATAATCACATCCAGCAAGTATCGCACCAGTGGGCGAACTCTCGCTGACTGGTGTCGATCTCTTTGTTACCAAAGACACCGCAAATTGCTGTATTTTGCGGAAACGGCGATAAACTATAATAGAGGTTCAAAAAGTCAATAAATAAGTTAAATACAGATCTATATGGAATTTAAAGCATTAAAAATGGATGGTCTTGGTAATGATTTTGTAATTATTGACCAGAGGCAAAAAAATATAGCATTGAGCAAAGATCAGAT
Source organism: Pelagibacterales bacterium SAG-MED17 (assembly GCA_014654115.1). Classification (GTDB taxonomy): domain Bacteria; phylum Pseudomonadota; class Alphaproteobacteria; order Pelagibacterales; family Pelagibacteraceae; genus Pelagibacter. The sequence continues at coordinate 40,702 of JACWDO010000003.1, forward strand.
TATTAGGATTTGTGATAGAGATTTTATTGGCTGTGACCAACTAATCTACATCAAAAATAGTAATAATGCAGACGCTGAACTAGAATTTTATAATTCTGATGGATCTGGATCAGATGCATGTGGAAATGGCACAAGATGTGTTGCCTACTTACTATCAAAAGAGAAAAATAAAAAAAATATTAGTCTTCAAGTAGGATCCAAACAGTTAAATTCAAAATTGCTTGATGATGGTCAAGTTGAAACGATAATAGGTGTACCTAAAACTGATTGGAAAGAGATTCCCTTATCTGAAAACTTAGATACTAAAAATTTAGGTTTAAGTATAAAAGATAATAACAATAAAGAAACAGTTGGTGGTATTGGTATTAATGTAGGCAATCCTCATACTATTTTTTTTGTAAATGAAATACAAAACTTTAGTATTGAGAAAATTGGGCCTGAGATTGAAAATCATAAATTATTCCCTGAAAGATGTAATTTTACTCTTGCACAAAAAATAAATAAAAATCATTATAGAGTTAAAGTTTGGGAAAGAGGTGCAGGCTTAACAAAAGCATGTGGGACTGCTGCATGTGCTACTGCAGTAGCTGCAAATTTAGAAAATCTCAGAAATTCTAGAACTGAAATTGAATTTAGTTTAGGAAAATTAATAATTTCTATTGATGAAAATAAACAAATTCATATGAAAGGACCTGTGTCTACTATTAAAGAAATAGACATAAATATCTAATGGGTATTTTTGAAAAATTTAAATTAGGCTTTAAAAAGAGTGCTGACAGTATTTCCTCAGGTCTTAGAGAAATAATTATAAAAAAAGAGATTGATGATGAGACATTAAATAAAATTGAAGAATTTTTGATTAGTTCAGATGTTGGTATTGATGCTTCAGCTGAAATAAAAAGTATTATCTCTCAAAGAAAGATTGATCCAAAAAAAAATATAGTGGAGGAAATAAATTTAATTTTAAAAGAATATATCTTAGAGTTGATGGTGCCCTTAGAAAGAAAAGATTTTTTTGAAAAAAAAGAAAATTTAAATGTAACATTAGTATCCGGCGTAAACGGGGTAGGTAAGACCACAACTATAGGTAAAATTGGTAAAATATTTAAAGACAATGGCTCAGAAATAATATTTTCAGCCTGCGATACCTTCAGAGCAGCAGCTATAGATCAGTTAGAATCTTGGTCTGATAAAGTTGGGGCCACAATTATCAAATCAAATCCAGGATCTGACCCAGCCTCAGTTGCTTACAAGGCCATAGAACACGCAAAAAACAACAATATTAGTCAGGTGCTTATTGATACAGCTGGCAGATTACAAAATAAAAAGAATTTGATGGATGAATTTAAAAAAATTGCAAATGTGATAAAAAAAACTGACGAAAGCGCACCACAAGATGTAATCTTGGTCCTAGATGCAACATCAGGACAGAATATAATAAATCAATTAGAGGAATTTGATAAGATTATTAAAATCACAGGTCTAATTATGACCAAACTTGATGGGACAGCCAAAGGTGGAGTATTAATTGCTATCTCAAAAAAATATAAAGTACCGATTATTGGATTAGGTCTTGGTGAAAAAATAGATGATCTACAAATATTTAATGCTGAGCAATTTGCAGATGCTTTTACTCAATTTAATTGATTAAGTTTTTAGATACTAAAGGTTTTTGAAGATTACATTCAAAATTATTATCAATAGATTTATAACCACATATTTTTGCATAGGTTGAAATTATAAAATCTAATTTACCTGAATTTTCAAAATTATTTAATTCATTATTTTTTATATTGTATTGTAATTTTTGATTAAAACTCTTTTTTCCACTTATTAAAATTAAAGTATTATTATCATTTAGCAGATAGTATGCAAAGTCTTCAGGAAATAATGGATATGAATAATGTTTAAATAATTTTTTTATTCTTTTTGGAAACCATTCATATGTAATTAATGGATAATCTGTCTTAGATAAATGATTATATAAATATAGATCTTGTGGATAATCATTTAAATAATTTGAATTTTCCCCTTTTGCAATGATAGCCTTACCTCTTGTTTTAAAATATAAAGTAAACTCATTATCGTAAGATTTCATTTTTCCTATATGAAAATATTGGTTATTATTCGAATAATCAATATCAGCAATAACTAACTGTGGGTAAATTATTATTAAAGATAAAAATAAAAAATTCTTCACAGATAAATGTTTTAATAATAAAATTGATTATAGTATGTTTAAATTGTGGCTTAATTTAAATTGCTTATAAATAATTTAATTGATCTAACCAAATTTTCATTAAAATCCATCATATGATCATCATTTTCTTGAAAATAACTATATTTTTGACTTTTATATTCTGAGTACATTTTCTTTCCCATTGAGAAAGGAACAATCTTATCTTTTTTACCATGCATGACCAATAATGGTGCCTTGTTCATATTTAGCTTTTCAATTGAGTTGAATTTATCTTTTAATAAGATCTTTACTGGCAAATATGGATAATATTGTTTAGCTAAGCTTTCCATTGAGGTAAATGGAGACTCAAGGATTATTCCAGAAAATGAATTATCTTTTGCAAGATTAATAGCTATGGCAGTTCCTAGGGACTCTCCATACAAAATAATATCTTTATCTTCTATTTCCTCCGAATTCAGCCACTTTTTAGCGGCAAGAGCATCTTCATATAAACCTAACTCAGATGGTTTTCCTTTATTACCACTGAAACCACGATAAGCAAAAATTAGGTAATTTACTTCCATTTTTTCAAACTCGTTTAGTTTATAAATTCTATTATCAAGTTTGCCTGCATTGCCATGAAAAAATAGGATCGTTTTTAAATTTTTATTTTTAAGAAAATACCATCCAATTAAATCATCATTTGAATTTACTGAAATTTTTTGAATTTTATGTGTTAGTGGTCCCTCATCTAGATAATTATTTTCACCAGGATGGTAAAGAAGATTTCTTTGATAAAAGTAAATAAATAAGCAAATAATAATATAAATTAAAGGTATAAAAAAAAGTAATTTTGATAATGTCATTATAAAATTAATTCTCATTTTTATTAAAAAAAATAAAAAAGATATAACTTAAAATACACAAAATTAAAAATATTGAGAGAGAAATTTTATAGCTTGTAATGATGTTTGCACCCATATTTTTAGAAAGGTCAATTAATAAGCCTATCCCCCATTGAACAAAAAATGTGCCTGAATGTATAAATACATTCAGAGAAGTTAATGATTTTCCTGCAAGATTTTGAGGAAAACTTAAGGCTAATGCAGGCTGGGTCAAAGATAAAACTATTGATGATAAAATATAAAGAGTAAACATCATAGCTCCTGCTTTTTGTCCCATAATTATTATACAAAATAAAACTATGTAACTTATGGGAAGACCAATCTTTACTATCTTCATACTGTCAATGCCCAAAGATGAAAATTTTGGTAAAATATATCCCCAAAACATGAATGCAAATAACATTATAATGTTTATCCAAAATAAACCTGTTGCACTTTCAAGTGGGGAATATCCTGCAACATTTAACATCCAAGGACCTGCCCATAACGTTTGTATTGCTTGAACACCACCATAATTTAAAAAAGCTAAAGGAATTAAACTAATAAAAAATTTATTTTTCCAAACGTCTGAAAGACGTCCTGTGCTCTCTGCACTTTGTATATTTTGATTTTGAACGTTATTATTCCATGATGGAGCAAAAATTAAAATTAAAATTATACTTAATAAAATTAAAATAGAAATTATTAAAAAAATTGATCGCCAACCAATTATTGGTAGTAAGATTTGCACTGGCAGTGTTGAAATAACAAAGCCAAAACTTGCCACCATAAGCATCCACGAATTAGCTCTTTGTTGATATTTATCCTCAAACCAAACTCGATATCCAGTCAAAGGTCCCATCAAACATGCTGCAACACCAACACCAATAAAAAATCTAGAAATTAACAAACCTGTAAAACTTTTTGCAAATGCGAAAGAAATCGTGCTGACTAGTGCTATTAATAAAAGATATGCTACAACTTTTTTTGGTCCATACTTATCAAGAAGTAAACCTGCTGGTATTTGCATCAAAGAAAAACCCAAAAAATATCCGCCTGCTAACAGTCCCAAATTACCAGCTGATAAATCAAATTCGCTAGTAAGTACTGGAGTAAGAGTTGCAGTAATTGATCTTAATAAATTTGAAATAAAAAAGCCAAAAGCAAATACACAAAAAATTAAAACACTTTTATTTACTTTATTAATCATTTATATCTCTCTACTTAATCATTACTATGAATAATCAATCAACTAAAGATAAAGATGCGCGTTCAGCAAATGCTATGGCTGCAACTTCTCATCCATTAGCTACTGAAGAGGCGTTAAAAATACTTAAAATGGGGGGAAATGCAGTAGACGCATCGATTGCAGCTTCAATTGTTTTATCTGTGGTTGAGCCTAACGCGACTAGTATTGGAGGAGACTGCTTTGCAATAGTTAAAATGAATAATAAAGATGCAGTATCTTTTAATGGCTCTGGTTTAGCGCCAGAGAAATTAAGTTATGATTTCTTTAAAGAAAAAAATATAGATAAAATTGGATTAACAAGCCCTCATTCAGTTACAATTCCAGGTGCAGTTCATGCTTGGGAAACTATTCATAAAGAATTTGGTAAATTAGATTTTGAACAATTATTTTTAGGTGCGATTGATATTGCAAAAAACGGTCACAAAATTTCTAAAGTAGTATCAAATGCTTGGCATAATAGTTTAAATAAAATTAATGGTAATGAAAATTCAAAAAAAATTTTTTTAAAAGATGGTCGTACTTATCAAGAAAATGAATTAATGAAAAATATTCCATTAGGAAAAACATTAGAAGCAATAAGTAAAAAAGGAAGTAAAGAATTTTATGAAGGTGAAACTGCAAAAGATATCATTGAAAGTTTAAATGAATTGGGGGGTATACATACTTTGGAAGACTTTTCTAAACAGAGCACAATAAGATCAGATACAATCAAATCAAGTTATAAGGGCAATTTTATTCATCAATGTCCTCCAAACGGACCAGGTGTAACAGTTTTGATTATGATGAAATTGTTAGAAAAACTTAATATTCAAAACTATAAATTCAATAGTGCAGAAAGGTTTCATCTTGAAGCAGAAGTTACAAAACAGGCTTATAAAGTAAAAGAAACAAGTCTAGGTGATCCAAGTTTTGCAAATTTTAATTTAGATGAAATTTTAAGTGATAAGAATATTGAGGATATTTTTAACAAAATTAATCTAAATTCATGCAGTGATGTTGGTGACTTAAATATTCCAGCTCACCCAGAAACAATTTATCTTACAGTGGTAGATAAAGATTTAAATAGTGTGTCCATAATTAATTCAGTTTGTTATGTATTTGGATCAGGTATCACTACAAACAAAAGTGGAATACTATTACATAATAGGGGCACAAATTTCAGAGTAGAGCACGGACATCCAAACTGTATTGCGGGTTTAAAAAGACCATTGCACACTATTATTCCAGGTATGGTCATCGATAAAGATAACAATGCAACTTTGAGCTATGGGGTTATGGGAGGTCAATATCAACCAGTAGGACAGGTGCATGTTTTGAATAATATGCTCGATTATGGAATGGGACCTCAAGATGCTTTAAATTTTCCAAGAGCCTTTCATTTTAACAATATTTATAAACTTGAAAAATCAGTTGATAATCAAATTTTTAATGAATTAAAAGAAATTGGTCATAATGTTGAGTATATTGATGGCACTCATGGTGGAGGCCAAGCTATAAAAATAAATCGATCAGAAGGTGACCTTTTAGGAGGATCGGATCCAAGAAAAGACGGTTATGCAAAAGGGTACTAATGTCAAAAAGAATTGTTAGAAACATTTTCGAAAACGTAAAAGATGAAAACATTGCACTAACTTCTGAAATCAGCTCAAAACTAAGTTACAAAGATTTAAAATTATTTATCAATAAAATTTCTAAACAGCTGGCTGGAAATGGCTTATCGAACAAAGATAGAGCAGCAATAGTTTTACCAAATGGACCGTATATGGCTTCAAGTTTTTTGGCTATTTCAAGCTACATGTCTGCGGCACCTTTAAATCCCTCGTATAAGTCTGAGGAGTACGAATTTTATTTGAAAGATTTAAACCCAAAAATTGTTTTGGTTGAGAAAAATTCTGACAATCCAGTTGTCGATGTAGCAAAAAAATTAAAAATAGAATTATGTGAAATTAATCCAGAGAAAGATGGACCTTCAGGAATATTTAATATTTATGAAAATGAAACTGAATATTCTTTACCTGATGAAAATGACGAGTCGTTAGTGCTTCATACATCTGGCACAACATCAAGACCAAAGATTGTTCCTTTAACAAATAAAAATATTTTTTCTTCAGCAGAAAATATTTCTAAAAGCTTAAATCTTTCAGAGAATGATCATTGTCTGAATATTATGCCACTTTTTCATATTCATGGTCTTATCGCAATTTTAGCTTCATCAATGAAAGCTGGCGCTTCTGTTTGTGCATCTAATGGATTTAATGCTATTAAATTTCTCGATCTAGCAAAATCAGAAAAAATAAATTGGTACTCTGGCGTGCCTACAATGCATCAAACTATTTTATTAAGAGCACGTAGAAATTCAGAAATTGCTAAAGAACTTAAACTAAGATTGATTAGATCATCATCTGCATCTTTACCGCCAGCAGTATTTAAAGATTTAAATGATGTTTTTAATTGTCCAGTGATTGAAGCATACGGTATGACTGAAGCTACGCACCAAATGACTTCAAATCCATTGCCACCAAAGCAACAAAAGGCAGGATTTGTAGGCCTTCCAGCAGGCCCAGAGGTATGTATTATGAGCGAAAATGGAGGTGTCTTGAAACAAGGCGAGGAAGGCGAGGTATGTATCAAAGGTGAAAATGTAACGCTTGGCTATGATAATAATGAAGAAGCAAATAAAACAAGTTTTACTAATGGTTGGTTTAGAACTGGTGATCAAGGTTATTTTGATAAGGAAGGATATTTAAAAATCTCAGGAAGATTGAAAGAAATAATTAATAAAGGTGGAGAAAAAATATCTCCATTGGAGGTTGATAATGTATTAATGGACCATCCATTTATAGACCAAGCAGTTTGTTTTGGATATGATGATAAAATGCTTGGAGAAAATATTGCTAGTGCAATTATAATAAAAAGTGGAGTGACTTGTTCAGAAAATGATATTTTAGAATATGCTCAAAAAAAACTTGCTAAGTTTAAAATACCAAAAAAAATTTTTTTTGTTGAAGAAATTCCAAAAGGAGCTACAGGTAAATTACAAAGAAACGTTTTAGCAAAAAAATTTGGTTTAAATAATTAATGACAAAAGTTTGTATATTCGGTGCAGGAGCAGTAGGGGGCTATCTTGCTGCAGCATTAAGTAATACCGACGCAAAGGTATCCTTAATTGCCAGAGGAGAGCATAAAAAAGTAATTCTAGAAAAAGGTTTAACTTTAATAAAAGATGGAGCGTCTAATAGCTTCAAATTTTTTGTAACTGAAAATACAAAAGATTTGGAAATACAAGATTATATATTTATTTCAATAAAAGCCCAATCCATACCTTCAATTGTTGAGTCTTTGATTCCTATTATGAATAAAAATACTACAATTATTTCAGCAGTAAATGGTTTACCATGGTGGTACTTCCATAAAGCTAACACGGGAACAATTCTAGATGAAAAACATATAGAGAGTGTAGACTTAAACGGTAAAATATGGAGCACTATAAATCCTGAAAGATCATTAGGATGTGTTGTTTATCCTGCTTGTGAGATTTTGGAACCTGGTACTATCAGAATTAATCAAGGGGATAGATTTTCTCTGGGAGAACCGGATGGAACTAAATCTGAAAGATTAGATAAAATAGCTAGCTTACTTATTAAGGGAGGACTTAAAGCACCCAAAAAAAAAAATTTAAGAGATGAAATATGGGTAAAATTGATGGGGAATTGTTCTTTTAATCCTGTGAGCGCTCTAACTAATAAAACTTTAGATGAGATAGGAAAAGATCCGGATTTAATAAATACGATAAAACTTTTGATGAAAGAGTGTCGTCAAGTTGGTGAAAAAATAGGGATTAAATTCAATGTTTCTATAGAAGACAGAATAGAGGGTGCAATTTCAATTATTGGCCATAAACCCTCAACTACACACGATATAAATTCAGGTAAACCGCTAGAAATTGACCCTCTCATTGGATCAATAATAGAATTAGGAAATAAATTAAATATTCAAACACCGAATTTGAAAAAAATATATCTTAAAATTAAGAATAAAGCTGAAGACTTAGGTCTTTATGAAAGAAATCAAATAATTGAAAAAATTACTGAATAATTAAAAATTAAGTGAGATATCTCTGTGTACTGAATTACATTTTGAAACATAAATTGCTTGTTCTTTTGTAAGTTTTTGCTGTAATCTTAATCCAATGGTTTCACTTAGTGCCTGTAAGTGAGCATTTATTCTATCCATATATTTTTTATTAAATTCTTTTCTCCAACTTACCTCTTTATCAAAATGTAAATATGTATCGTTAGCTATTTTTTGAATTTGTTCTGGATCTTTTTCATCTTCATCCATCAAAGTTATTAAGTAATCCAACTTATCTGCAAATTCATCTGAACCAGAAATCTCTCCAACTTTATCAAACATATTATCAATATCTTCAATGGCGTTCAGGTAGCTTCGATTATCAATTTTAGATTTTAGAATTTTAATATCATTACTTAATTCCTCGAATTTTTCGCCATCTAGAATAAATAATTTTATAAGCATTAAATCGTCGTATGCATTATCTGCTGTTTTACGATATTTTTTTACAGCTATATTTTTTGCTTTATTAATTTTATTAAACTCATCATTTTTCGATTTCCATTTGTCAGATATTGAGTTTGCTACTTCATCTATTTCAAGTTTTACGTTCTCAATTTTTTGTTTAATTTTATTTTTATCAGAAACTTCATCATCATCTAGGTTTCTGATTTCAGCTTTTAATTTATCAATTTTCTTATTAAGTTTACTAATTTTCTTTTGTTTTTTTCTTGTTTTAAAATGCAAGTCTTTATAGTCAATGGCATAATCATTGTAGATGGCCTGTGTATTTTTGACTTCCTCAACTAATTCAAATGTATAATTTGAATTATCAACGTGACGTTGGAAATAACTCAATTTATCTGAAGGTAAATTTGCAAGTATAATGCCATCAAAATCATTAATACTATTTTTTATGATTTCTTCGTTATTTGTATAATTTGCAAACTTATATTCTTGCAAACAATACTGCAGTTTAGGATTCATAGGTGGTGGTGCTACCTTTGAAGTTAGATAAACCCTATTAGGGAGGTAATTTACAAGTGTTGGGTAAGAGCCAACTATTGCTAAACCAACGAGCTGTAGAGCTATAAATGGAACAACACCTTTCCAAATATCAAGTGTTTGAACTACTTTTGGTGCTACACCTTTCAAATAAAATAAGGCAAATCCAAATGGAGGTGTTAGAAAAGAAGTTTGTAAGTTCACTCCAATCATCACTCCTAACCAGACAGCTGTTACGTTAGCACCTGTCTCAGCTAATAATATTGGCGCAATTATTGGAACGACAACAACTGCAATTTCAATAAAATCTAAAAAGAAGCCTAATAAAAAGATAACTATCATGACAACAACAAACTGGGTCCAAAATCCCCCAGGTAAATCTTGTAGGAAATCCCTAACTAATTCTTCACCACCAAATGCTCTAAATCCTGAAGTAAGCATCGCAGCTCCTAATAGAATAATAAATACCATTGAAGTTGTAATACAGGTTTCGGTTACAACCTCTTTTAAAACATTTTCTGTTTTGTAAGTTCTCCAGAAACTCCATACTATTCCAATTACTAGAATAGCTACAAAGAAAGCAGTTATATAGATTGCTCCAATATCCCTTTCTTCCAAATTTTTTATATTCAGTTCATAATTTGATGCTAGAAAAGTAATAGGTATTATTGATCCAATTATAAATAAAAGAGGATAAAATGCACTTTTCTTTCCTTCAAATAATCTATAACCCGCCATTAAGGTGGCTCCTATCGCTCCAATAGAACCTGCTTGGTTAACAGTTGCAATACCCATTAGTATTGAACCTAAGACTGCAAAAATTAATGCAAGTGGGGGAATAATTATAACAATTACTCTCATCCAAAATTTAAAATTAAACTCACCTTTAAATGGTACTGGTGGGGCAACTCCTTTTTTAAATCTTGCATAAAAGAATACATAAGTCATATACAGAGCAACTAGAACTAAACCTGGTAAAAGAGCTCCTAGGAACATATCTCCAGCACTTGATGATCCAACTCTAAACTCGCCTGGCATATTAAATTCACCAGTTAATGCCTTATAATCATTCTGTCTCATATTATTAGCAACATCTGATGCGCTCGCTAATTGGTCTGCAATAATAATCAATACAATAGATGGAGGAATAATTTGCCCAAGTGTTCCAGACGAACATACAATTCCACTTGCAAGTTTTCTGTCGTAATTATTATTTAACATTGTTGGTAAAGAAATTAACCCCATTGCAATTACTGTTGCTCCAACAATACCTGTAGTTGCTGCTAATAATGCACCAACAAATATAACTGAGATACCTAAACCTCCTGGAATAGGACCAAATAACTGACCCATTGTAATTAATAAGTCTTCAGCAATTTTTGATTTTTGAAGCATAATCCCCATAAAAATGAATAAAGGGATTGCAATTAAAGTGTCTGTTTCAACGTCCCAGTAATTACTTCTAAAATTTGTTATGCCAGCTACGAGCCATTCTATTGGCCCATCTACTGCAAAAAAAGCATCGGCATCTCCTTCAAATAAATATCCAAAAAATGCCGCCAAACCAATTGATATTATAGCTGAACCTGGAAGAGCAAATGCAACTGGGTAACCAGATGCAAGAGCAACGATCATGATTAAGACTAAAACAGCTAAAAAAAATAATTCCATGTTTTAATTATCCTTACTATTTAAAATTTTATAACCACTACTCATAAAAAAACTTGTGAATTGTAACAACATCGTAATAGCAAAAATTGCAAGGTATACAGCCATTAAATAAAGTAGATATAATCCATTAGATCCTTGTTGGGTTACTTCAAATGCTACTACTGGTCCATTAATAATGCTTGCTTTACCATTTAAACCTAAAAATATTACAATCAAACAAAGTGGTATACCAAGTAATGCTGAACCAATAAAATTAGTCCAAGCTTTTTTTCTTTCACTAAAATTAGAATATAATACATCTACTCTTACGTGACCCTCATGAATTAAAGCATATGCACTTGCAAATAGATATAGTGCAGCATACCAAAATCTTACAAGGTCTCCCTGAAAAGCTTGTTCATACGAAAATATAAATCTAGATAAAACAATTACAAATTCACTTAGCACAACTAACACTGCCAGCCATATAAAACCTACAGATTTTGTGAAGTATCCAATAATAAAAGAAACTAAGATAATTGGAAAATGTATAAATGTTATCCTTTCTGGAGCTTTGACCATAAAGGCTTTGACTTCAGGACTAAAAATTGTCTCCCATAATCTTTCAACAACCATAAAAGAAATTATAAAATCAGCAATACCAACTAAAAATACTGCCCAAAAAGATGATCTAACTATATAGGCAGAAAATTTTGACAATATTTCTGAGTCTTGTTCTAAAGACTGTGAGTATGTCTTAAATACGTAAGAAATTAATAATGCAATACAAATTAAATACAATCCTATTTGCATGAGGCCGTAGTTTACGTCTGAAGGCTCTAAAGATTTTTGTTTATATCCAAACAAATCGTAATGAGAAAATATTTTTTTAACACCAGGCCATTCAGCCCAAACAGTAAGAAGATTATTTAATAAAAATGCTAAGGTAAAAGCTAATACAGTATAGCTTAAGATTCTTAGATAAAGATGAATACTATTATTTTTTGTCTGCATGAACTTTAAAATACTAAATTTTTACTTTTATAAAATTAAAAAAAAGGGCCCAATAAAGGGCCCTTTTAATCTTAATAAAAGACTTAATTACATTCCAAGAACTCTATTTCTTTGTTGAATGTAAGGTGAGTCAGATAAGTTTGTCCAAGCACCAATTTCTTTTCTTGCTTTTAAGAAACTTGAGTGGATTCTTTCTGCAAGAGGACTACTCGCTCTTGTCTCTTCAAAGACTTCCTCTGCTGCTCTTCCAAAACCATCATAAACCTTGTCACTAAATCTCTCAAGTTTAACACCATGATCGTTGATTAACCTGTCTAATGCTGCACCATTTTTAGCATTGTACTCTGACATCATAACGTCATTTTCCATTGCTGCAGCAGCTTCGATTAATAATTGATCAGCTTTAGATAAACTTGTGAACCAAGACTTATTAGTTCCACATGCTAACATTGATCCAGGCTCGTGCATACCAGGATAGTAGTAGTATTTAGCAGCTTCTTGGAATTTCATAGCTTCATCATTCCATGGACCAACCCACTCTGTTGCATCAATCGCACCAGAAACTAAGTTTTCGTAAATCTGTCCACCAGGAAGTGAAACTGGAGATCCTCCAAGTTTACCAATAACTTGTCCACCTAAACCAGGCATACGCATTTTTAAACCTTTAAAGTCATTTGGACTTCTGATTTTTTTATTAAACCATCCACCCATTTGAACTCCTGTATCACCACACATGAAGTTTTTCAGACCAAAACCATCTGCTAGTTCGTCCCATAACTCTTGACCGCCAGCAAATCTGATCCAAGCATTCATTTCAGTGTAAGTGAAACCAAAAGGTACTGCTGTAAAGTAACCCCAAGCAGGATTTTTCTTTACCCAGTAATAATCAGCGGCATGATACATTTGTGAGTTACCAGATGCTACTTCATCAAATGAGTCAAAAGCTTTAACTCTTTCGTTAGCAGCATAGTAAGTAACTTGTATTCTACCGTCACTCATGTCTGTTATTCTTTGTGCAAATCTTTGAGCTCCTGTTCCTAGACCTGGAAAATCTCTTCCCCAAGTAGCAACCATTGATGCTTCAATTCTTTCAGCAGCAACAGCTGGAGCAGCTAAAGATGATGCAGCAACAGCAGCAACACCAGTTGCAGCAGCAGCTTTAAAGAACTTACGTCTTGAAGGTGATTTTTTAACCTTCAATGATTTTTTATCTTTAATCATTATTTCTCCTCTTTAGTTAATTAACTAGTGATAATTAAACATAATTGTTAGTTAGAGTCATTATTAAAAATAATGACATAAGGACTTAATACAACTTGAGATTGTTAATTGACCTTGTTTTTACAATTTCCTGTTTTGAAAAATTCGTCAAGATTATCAACAGCTAAATTAGCCATTGCTGTTCTAGTTTCCTTTGTAGCACTACCTAAATGAGGAAGTATAAAAGCACTTTTATGTTTGTAGTAACCTTTATTTAAGTTTGGTTCATTTTTATACACATCTAATCCGACTGCATAAACTTTTCTTCTATCAAGAGCATCAATCATCGCCTCATCTTCTATTATATCTCCTCTTGCAACATTGGTGACAACTGCACCCTTTGGTAAATACTCTATTGTTTCTTTATTAATCATATCAATTGTTTCTTTTGATGCTGGGCAACATACAGACAATACATCAGATACAGATAATAGATCTTTTAAATTATCGTGATAAATTGCACCTTGCTCTTTCTCATCACTTAGTTTTGATCTATTATGATAATGGATTACCATGCCAAGAGATTTTGCAACTTTTGCAATTTTTTGTCCTATTCTTCCCATTCCTAAAATTCCTAGCCTTGTGCCAGTTAATTGTTTTCCAATTAATAAATCTGCTGACCAAACCCATCCACCTTCTCTTGCTCTTTCAATTCCTTCAGAAGCTCTTCTACAAGCGCCTAAAATTAAAAGTACTCCTATTTCTGCTGTAGCATCAGTTAAAACATCTGGAGTATTTGTTACTGCAATTCCTCTACTTTTTGCAGCCTCTAAATCTATATTTCCAAATCCAACTGCAAAGTTAGAAAGTATTTTTACTGATTCTGGTAATTGATTGATTGTATCGGCATCAAGCTTGTCAGTTAAAGCAGAAAGGATACCATCACAACCTTGGCTCATTTCAATTAATTTTTTTTGTGAGTATAGTTCATCGTTAAGATTTAAGTTTGCATCAAATATTTGTTTTGCCTTATCCTCACAAGATCTTAACAATCTTCTGGTAACTAAAATTTTTTTCATAAAAAAGAGATTAATTTAAATCAAAGATTTTACCAGGATTCATTATGTTATTAACATCTATTGACCTTTTAATAGATTTCATAACTGGAACATTGTCTGGGTGTTCTCTTAATAAATAGTGTTTCTTTTGTAATCCAATACCATGCTCTCCCGTAATAGTTCCTTCAAGTTCAAGAGCTTTATTGATTAAATCATCACTATACTGTCGAATTTTTTTCTGTTTTTCATCGTCATCTGGATCATAAAGAACTATAGAATGAAAATTTCCATCTCCAACATGGCCTACCATTGGTGCTGTTAGACCCAACTTTTTAACTTCTTTTTCTGCCCATGAAATACATTCTACCAACTTAGAAATTGGGACACAAACATCGGTTGAATATACTTTCATATCATGCCCTAAAGATTTCACTGAATAATAAACATCATGTCTTGCTTTCCATAATTTTTTTTGCTCTTCAGGAGAAGAAGCCCATTGAAAATCACTCCCACCATTGGCTTTAGAAATTTCCTCAACAATTCCAATATTTTCATTGTTTGAGGCTTCGCTACCATGAAATTCAAAAAATAGAGTAGGCGATGCTTTTATGTTATCTAATTTTGAATACTTAATACTAATTTCCATTTGATCTTTATTAAGCATTTCAATTCTCGCTATTGGAACTCCATATTGAATAACTTCTTGAGAAGCCTTAACTGCAGAATCTAAATCAGGAAAATAGCAAACTGCGCTCATTATACTTTCAGGTATTGGTGATAATCTTAATTGAACTTCAGTTATAATCCCAAGAGTTCCCTCTGAACCAATAAATAAATTTGTTAAATTATATCCTGCAGAAGTTTTTTTTGTTCTAGCGCCAGTTTTAATAATATCTCCATTTGGAAGAACAACCGTCAAACCAGAAATTACAGTTCTCATAGTTCCATACTTAACTGCCATAGTGCCTGATGCTGAAGTTGCAGCCATACCACCAAGAGCAGCATCTGCACCTGGATCAATTGGAAAAAATACTCCATCTTCTCTTAAATATTCATTTAGCTGTTTTCTAGTAACATTTGCTTGAACTCTACAGTCAAAGTCTTCTGCATTTACACTTAAAACCTTATTCATTTTTTCTAAAGAAATTGTTATTCCATTTTGATTTCCCACAACATGACCTTCTAAAGAAGTTCCAGTACCAAAAGGAACAACTGGTATTTTATAATCATTACATAGCTTTAATAGTTGAGAAACTTCTTCGTTAGTTTCTGGAAAAACTACAGCTTTTGATAGAATTGGATCATATGTATCTTCACCACGAGCATAGTTTGCTCGAGTAGATTCAGAAGTTGAAAATCTTCCGTTAAAAATTTTTTTTAATTCAGTTTGGACTGTTTCATTCATAATTAAATATTACAAAAATTTATGAAAAAAAAATATAGCTTATTTAGCCAGCATTTTTCCGACATTTTCTAGGGCTTGTGAAATATTATCCCTAGATGCTGCAAAACTAAATCTAACATAGTCTTGGCATGTTTGTCCAAACGCTGTACCAGGCACGATTGCAACTCCTGCTTCATGCATTGCTTTTTTACAAAATTCTGCACCACTCATTCCAGTTCCTTTAACATTAGGAAAAGCGTAGAAAGCTCCACCTGGCAAACTACATTCTACTCCAGGTAATTCATTCAAGCCTTTGTGAATTAAATCTCTTCTTTGCGTAAACTTAACCATCATTTCATCTATTGAATCATCTGGACCATCTAAAGCAGCTATACCAGCAAACTGTGCGGCTGCATTTACGCATGACACACTGTTGATTAGTAATTTATTAACGTGACCAACCATTTCTTTAGGCCAAAAACTCCAACCTAGTCTCCATCCAGTCATTGAATAAGCTTTACTCCAACCCTCCAAAACAATTAGTCTTTCTCTTAGCTCTGGATAATTGAAAAATGATGGCATTTCTTTTCCATCAAATATTTGTCTACTATAAATCTCATCACTTAAAATAGTAACATGCGGATGCTTTTTTAACCCTTCAGCTAAAACGTCAATATCAGCTTTTTCTACAAAACTGCCTGTTGGATTATTTGGATTAATTAAAATTAACAATCTAGTTTTATCAGTGATTAGTGATAAAATTTTTTCTGGATTAAATTTCAGGTCTTTATCTTCAGTTAAGTCATATGGAACTGGAGTTGAGCCAGTATAATTTATCATAGACTCATATATTGGAAATGCTGGTGTTGGGTGAATGATCTCTGCTCCTGGCTCACCAAAACATTGGATTGCATAACTCATCGTAGGCTTACCACCTGGCATAATTAAAATTCTTTCAAAATCTACATCAACTTCATAACGTCTTTTAATCCATCTTGTTACAGCTTGTCTACATTCTGGAATTCCATTCGACATTACATATCCATGATGACCATCGTCCAATGCTTTTTTAGCAGCATCAACTACATGTTTTGGAGTTTTAAAATCTGGTTGACCTAAACCCAAATGTATCATTGGATTTCCTTTTGCTTCTAACGCTTTAGCTTCTGCTAAAACACTAAAAGCTGACTCTGTTCCTAAGTTTTCTAAGTTTTTTGCAAATATCATATGTTTATTTCTTTAAAATTTTTTTTTTGAAAACTAACGGAAAAGCTAGTGTATGTCTATTATATTTAATATTTTTTACTTATTTTTTTTATTAATAAAATTTATCTACTTTCGATAAATAATTTTTGAAGGATCAAGATCTTTGATACTCTTACACCCCATCAATATCATGTTACGTCTGATCTCGTCATGCATATTTTGTAAAAGTTTTTCAACGCCTTGTTGGCCACCAGCCCCTAAACTAAACAAAAATGCTTTACCAAAACTACAAGCTGTCGCACCTGCCGCTAATGCTTTAAGAACATGTGTTCCTCTTCTCACTCCACCATCTAAAATTACCTCTAACTTATCTCCCACGGCATCTCTAATAGCTTTTACTTGATCAAATGGAGACCTAGACCCATCAAGTTGTCTTCCTCCATGATTTGATATCATTATAGCGGTACATCCTATGTCTATTGCTCTTTTAGCATCATCAACTGACATAACTCCTTTAAGAGCAATTGGGCCATCCCATTTTTTTATACAGTATTCTGCATCTTTCCAATTCATAGCAGGATCATATTGCTCATTTATATATCCCATAACAGATTGTGCAATATTTGTACCTTTATCAACTTTATCTTTAAGATTTGCTAATTCAAATTTCTTATGCGTAAAATAATTAAAGACCCACTGAGGTCTCATAGCAAAACTCATTAAACTATCTAAAGTGAATTTCGGTGGTGTTGTAAAACCTGTTCTATGATCTCTTTCTCTATTTCCAGCAACAATAGTATCAACTGTGATACACATTCCATTGAAGTTTGCTCTTTTACATCTATCAATTAAGTCATTAGTTATTGATTGATCCTTATGGATATATAATTGGAAAATTTTTGGTCCACTTGAAAGATTTGCGATTTCTTCAATCGAAAAAGATGCCATTGTAGACATGCTATAAATTGTTCCAAATTTTTCAGCAGCACGAGCAGAAGCTTTATCTCCATCAGGATGGTATAAACTTTGCATGGCAGTAGGGGATAGAAAAATTGGCATATCCATTTTTGTTCCAAAAACCTCTGTTTTTAAATCAGGCTCGCCAACGCTATTTAAAATATTCGGAATTAGATCACAGTCATTAAATGAATATGTGTTTCTATTCATTGTAATTTCATCGTCAGCTCCACCGTCTATGTAGTGAAAAATAGGTGCAGGTAGTTTTTTTTTTGCTAACTTTCTAAAGTCATCAAAGTTATAGCAATTGCTTAAACTCATTATCCTCTAAATCTTAAATTACTTCTGTTTAGGTCACTGATTTTTGTGCAACCCATTAATTTCATATCTCGTTGCAGTTCAGTTTTATATTGATTTAGTGCTCTTTCCACCCCAGCTTGACCTGCTGCTGCTAATGCATAAAGATAAAGTCTTCCACCTGAGCAAGCTTTAGCACCTAAGGATAATGCTTTAAGCATATGAGTTCCTCTGTGAATTCCGCCTTCACATATAACATCAAGCTTGTCACCAACAGCATCAACAATTTCTGCAAGTTGGTCAAATGGAGATCTGGATCCATCTAACTGTCTTCCACCATGATTTGAAACCATAATTCCAGTACAACCGATATCTACAGCTTTTTTTGCATCTTCAACACTCATAATACCTTTAAGAGCAAAATGGCCGCCCCATTGAGAACAAAGTTTTTCAGCATCTTTCCAATTCATAGATTGGTCTAACATAGTAGAAAAATAACTTCCAATTGAAGAGTTAGTGCTTGTGCCTTCTTTTACAAAATCTTGAAGGTGAGGTAATTCAAATTTACCTTTTGTTAGATAGTTTATTCCCCACATAGGCTTAGTGGCAAAACTAAACAAACTTGATAAAGTTAACTTAGGTGGAGATGTAAAACCAGTTCTTAAATCTCTCTCCCTGTTTCCACCAGTAATAGTATCTACCGTTAAAGCCATTACATCAAATTTTGCTGCTTTAGCTCTCTCTAAACAAGAGTCATTCAAGCCTCTATCTTTGTGGAAGTAAAATTGAAACATCTTAGGAGTATCAATCATAGCAGAAATTTCTTCTACACTGACTGTAGCCAAAGCTGAAACACCAAACATTGTATTAAATTTTTTAGCTGCTTTTCCTACCGCTCTTTCTCCATCATAATGAAAAAGTCTTTGAAGCGCTGTAGGTGCTAGGTAAAATGGTAAATCTAATTTTTTTCCAAATATTGTTGTTGAAAGATCAACATTTTCAACTCCTCTCAAAACATTTGGAACTAGATCAACATCATCAAAAGCACTAGTATTTCTTGCATATGTTATCTCATCATCTGCGGCACCATCAATGTAATGAAAAATTGGAGAAGGTAATTTTTTTTTAGCTAGTTTTCTAAAATCACCAA
Source organism: Pelagibacterales bacterium SAG-MED17 (assembly GCA_014654115.1). GTDB lineage: Bacteria > Pseudomonadota > Alphaproteobacteria > Pelagibacterales > Pelagibacteraceae > Pelagibacter. The sequence continues at coordinate 60,006 of JACWDO010000003.1, forward strand.
AGTTATGACAATCTTTTAAATTCATGGGTTTAGATTAAAATTTTTTTATATAATTAAACATATAACTATTTGCCCCAGGATTCTTATCTCCAAGACTTGCATTGGATATATGGTTATATGACACTGCTATTTCACTATTTGATGAAAATTCATAAGAAATTTGTATTTCTGTTTTAAACTCAACAACATGCCCTAAATCTTTTCCATCCCCCTTAGAGTATAATCCAGGGGTAAAGCTTGGTGTAAATTTTAAAGGACCTTCGTTATAGATTTGAAATCCTGTGTAGACGTATGCAGCATTATCTGCTGTCACCATTAAGCCTGTTACTGGTTGAAGAATTCCCATGAAACTCTCTTTATCTTTTCCAGTGTTGATATGTTGAACTCCGAATAAACTTGATCTTTTCCCATCATCACTAAAGTCGAACATTCCAGTATAAAAACTCCAATTTTCATTGGAATTATGTCCATCAGCTTTCACTAAATTAAAAGATAGTAAAATATAAATTAGCAAAATTTTTGTAATAGCTCTCATAAGAAAAATTATAACTACTTTATAGATACTTTTCTAATAATTAAAATAGCTCCAAAAACAAACAAAATCAAAGGTAATACCCAAAGTAAAAATGTATTTTTAGTTATTTCTGGATCATAAACAATCCACTCACCATATTTATTTTTTAGAAAACTATAAATTTGCTCATCATTTTTACCTTCATCAATTTTATTTTGTATTAGAATTTTCATACTTAAAGCAAAATCAGATTGAGAATCATAAACAGATTGACCTTGACAAATTAGACATCTCAAATTTTTTGAAATTTTATCAACCTTTTCAGAATTAGTAGCATAAGAAAAATTAAAAAAACTAATAAAGTAAATTATTATAAGTATTAAAATCTTAATTTTCATTTTCTATTATCATTTTAATTTCAGCAAATTTTTCATCATCCAATGGGCCTATATATTTTTTTAAAATAGTTTTAGACTTATTATTTATAAGAAGAGTTTCAGGTACACCATATGCACCTAGCTCAATTGAATTTACACCAGTAGGATCAATTACTATTTTGGAGTAAGGATTACCTAATTCTTTAATGAATTTTTTTGCATTAATCTCGTCATCTTTATAATTAATTCCAATTATATTGAATTTATTTAATGATTTTAGATTTAAAAGGTAAGCATGTTCCTCTCTACAAGGTAGACACCATGAAGCCCAAATATTAATTATAGAAAAATCTTTATCATCTATCAGCTTATATAATGTCGACTCTTTATTAGAATAAAGAAACTTGGCTTTGAAGTTAAAATCAATCTTGCTTGAATTTAAATCAGGAGAATAATTATTTGTTTTATTTAGACCTTTAAGAAGAATAAAAAAACTTAAAATTATAATAAAAATTACTGCAATTAACTTAACATTTTTAACCATTTTTTTTTACAATACTTAATATGCCTCCAAAGGAAATCAGTATTACAGATATCCAAATCCATATCATGAAAGGTTTTATTTGATACCTAACATTATAAAATCCATCGTTTTTTAATATATTAAACACTAAAAAATTATCTGAATATAAAGTTGATTCTATATCTGCCTCACTAGTTATTGTCTGAGGTTGGTTATAAACTCTTATTTCTGGTTTTAAATTAATCGAATTATTTTTGTCTGTAATTTTAAAGTTTGCTTCTAAAGATTGATAATTTTTATTTTCATTAATCTTAAGGCTTTCGAATTTTATTGTTTTATTTAAAAATTTCCTTTCATCACCAACTCTCATATTAGATGAATATTCTTTAGCAAGAACACCATTGACTAAAACACTTAAAACAAACAAACTAAAACCAAAATGAGATATCTTTTGTGATAAATTTGTCTTCTTTACTGAAAAATCTTTAATTGTAATAAAAAATAAAAAAAAACTAGCTATAAAAAGCGGGAGTGAAAATAGATATGTAACTCCAATTTTTTTTAAGAAAATAAAAGAAACTATTATTGATAGAATAAAAAATAAAAATTGCTGTAAATTAATTTTACTTATCTTATCTTTTATCCAATTTAAATTTGGGCCAATAGCCATAAAAATTAAAAAAGGAATCATAAAAGGTACAATTAATTTATGATAAAATGGAGGACCAACTGAAATTTTATCATTGTTTAACACTTCAAGAAATATTGGATAAACCGTACCAATTAATACAACTGATAAAAAAAACATCATAAACAAGTTATTAACTAGAACGGCTGTTTCTCTGCTGACAATATAAGTTTGTATATAATTATTTTTGATTTTATTTTGATAGAAAAAATAAATGAAAATAGACAGCGTAATTAACATAAATAAAAAACAAAGTATAAAAACTCCTCTTGATGGATCATTTGCAAAAGTATGGATTGAATTTAAAATGCCTGATCTTACTAAAAATGTTCCACTCATACTTAATGAGAAAGTTGTAATTGATAAAATTACTGCCCAAGAATGAAATATTTCTCTTTTTTCTAAAATTAAAATAGTGTGAAATAGAGCTGTTAAACAAAACCATGGCATCAAGGATACATTTTCAACTGGATCCCAAAACCAAAAACCTCCCCATCCTAGTTCGTAATAAGCCCATATAGATCCAAGTAAAATTCCAATAGATAAAAAAATCCATGAAATTAATACCCAATTCTTGATATGCTTAGCCCAAGTTTTATTTACTGAACCTGACATTAAAGCTGCGAGAGAAGAGGAAAAAATTATAGATGTTCCAACGTATCCCAAATACAATATTGGTGGATGAATTGCTAGCGCGGGATCTTGGAGTATAGGATTTAAACCAGTTCCTTCATTTGGAATTGGAAATAAATTCATAAATGGGTTTGAAGTAAAAAGAATAAATAATAAAAATCCTAAAATTATTATTTCCTGAAAAAATAAAGTTAAAATTCTGTATTTGTTTGAAAGATTTTTAGAAGTGATTGTAAAAATAAACAAAAAAATTGTTAGTACCAATAACCATAGAAGTAAACTTCCCTCGTGATTTCCCCACGTGCCTGAAATTTTATAGAACAAGGGTTTAGAGGTATGAGAATTATTATATACTGTCTCATTGCTAAAATCTGAGTTAATAAAAGCTATAATAAGGGTAATGAAACTTATTATAACCATTAGCGACTGAATTGAGATTAACGAAAAAATTCTTCCACTAACATTTATACTCTTTTTATTTAATAATATTGGAGATTGAAAAATTATCAAAATAGAAGATATTAAAGCTATATAAAGTGAATAATTACCAATTTGATTAAGCATTACTTACTTTCCTTTAAAGCTTCTTCTACTTCGGGTGGCATATAATTTTCATCATGTTTTGCCAATATTTTAACGGCAGTTAAAAAATTACGATCCTTAAGAAATCCCTCTGCAACAACACCTTTTCCCTCTTCAAATAAATTTGGGACAGAGCCACTATAATTCACAATTAATTCATTTTTAAAGTCTGTAATTACAAAATTAACTTCTGACTGATTAACATTAATTGATTTTTTTTTAACCATGCCACCAACTCTAATTTTTTTTGATGTCAACTCTGATAAATTTTTTATTTCTGTAGGTGATTTAAAATAGACAACATTTTCCTCAAGGGACTTAAAAACCAAAAATACTATGAGAATAAGTGAAATGAATATAGATAATATAAAAATGGCTCTTAATTTAACTTTTTTACCATACATGAAAATAAAAAGTTAAATTTTAGATGCAGATGAAGTAGCTAGTATTTCTTTATATGTCTCTTGTTTTTTTGCTATTTCAATTTTATCAGTTTCTAAACTCTCAAAACGTGCTCTAAATTTCTTTTGCTCTTTCACTAATTGAAGTTTGATCACCGAATATAAAATACAGAAACAAGAAATAGTAAATACAAAAGAAGACCATACATAGAGACCATATCCATTCATGTATAAAACTTCGTTAATCATAATCTATCTAATCCTTTGTTTTTAATTTTTATCAGTTCTGTATTATATTTCATTAAAAATATCAAAAGCGAAAAAAGTGCAAATGCCGCAGTCATTATACCTAATGGTAACAACATTGATGTATGAATGGAAGTTTCAGTGAATATATTCACTGAAGAAGGCTGGTGCAATGTAGTCCACCATTCAACAGAAAATTTGATTATTGGTACATTTATTAAACCAATAATTGCTATGTAAGAACTTATCTTTACAGCTTTTTCTTCTTTGTCAGTTACTCTCCAACTTAGAAGAAACATCAAATAAAAAAGAGCAAGTAGTAACATTGATGTTATCCTTGCATCCCATGCCCACCAGGTGCCCCAGGTGGGTTTCCCCCAGATAGATCCTGTAACTAAAGCTATAATATTAAAGACAAAGCCAGATGGCGCTAGGCTTTTTGCTATTAAAGAAAGATTCTTATTTTTAAAAACTAAAATACCAAATGACAAAACAGCAATTAAAGAAAAAATTCCAAGAGAAATCCAAGCTGCTGGAACATGTACATACATAATCCTCACTGAGTCACTTTGCTTATAGTCTTCAGGAGAAAGGACTAGTGCCTCAACAAGGCCAATACTTATAATTACCAAAAATATAATAAATACAAACTTTTGTGTTTTATTTATTATTTTTAATAAATTATTAGGTTTTAAATAATTGAACATTTTCTAATATCTATAACACAAATTTAATTTATGAAAATTTTTCTGGTGAGTTATTCTGACCAAGAACACAGAGGGAGATAAAATAAATGGGATTAAAGCATCCTTGGTCAAAATATTATTTATTTTAGTCATAATCTGTGACGAAGATTTGCACGAAATGTGTTTAAAAAATGTAAATATGTCTAGTTAGAAGGTTTAAAATAGCCTGAACCCTTTTTGCCTGAAAATATTTCGTTAATTAGAGGGTGCTTAATTGGTTCATCTGAGTCATCCACCAATAAATTTTGTTCAGAAACATATGCTTCATATGTGATTTCATCATTTTCAGCTAACAAATGGTAAAATGGTTGATCTTTTCTTGGTCTCACATTTTTTGGTATTGATTGATACCATTCTTCTGAATTATTAAATTCAAAGTCAACATCATATATCACACCTCTAAAATCAAAGTGCTTATGTTTTACTACATCACCAATTGAAAATTTGCCTTTTTGAATGCTCACTACTTAAATATGGATATTTAAAATTAAAAATCAATAAAAAAAATGTGAATGTTTTATTATTCTGCTATTATGTAGCAGTGAATAAATCTATTTTAAAATTCGTAACTGATTTAGGGCCTTTAGTAATATTTTTTTATTTTTATTATAATAATGATAAAAACTTAATTATTGCAATACCTCCACTTATAGTTGCAACTATTATAGCAGTTTTAATAATGTGGATTGTTGAAAAGACAATTCCAAAAGTACCTTTAATAAGCGGAATATTAATTACTTTATTTGGTGGTTTAACAATTTATTTTGATGATCCTATATTTATTTACATGAAGCCCACAATTATAAATATATTGTTCGGTCTTGCATTAATGTTTGGCAAATACTTTACAAATGAACCAGTTTTAAAAAAATTACTTGGAAAATCTATGCCTTTAAGTGATGAAGGATGGGAGATTTTAAATAAAAGATGGACGTACTTCTTTTTTGGATTAGCGATTTTAAATGAAATAATTTGGAGAACACAATCAGAAGAATTTTGGGTAAACTTTAAAGTTTGGGGAATGTTGCCAATAACCTTTATTTTTACCGCTTTTCAAATAGGATTGATAAATAAGTATAAAATTAATGAATAGAAACCTAAGATTAGTAATTGATAATAATAAAAAAGAGGAAAAACAAAAATATTTTTTCGAAAAAAAAGAATTAAAAATAATTTTAAATTTATATGCTAAAATGGTTTCTAAGGGTTCGTGGAAAGATTATGGTTTAAGTAATTCAAATCAACAAGTCACTTTTAATGTTTTTAGAAATGCATCTGAGAATGCATGTTTTAAGATTTGCAAAAACTTTAAACCAAAGAATAAAAATCTTAAATATTTGATTACTGATACAAATGGTCTTATTTTAAAGAATTCATATGATTTAAATTCTTTAATGATAAATATAAATCATCTTAACTAATTACACCATCCGTCTTTTTGAATTAACGCAGGTTGATAATCACTTGCAACATGTGTTTTTACCCATAATGCAATTCTTTTTTTTGAAGAATTATTTGGGCAATCTGTTTCATCAAACCTCATTCTCCCATTTGTGTCATTTGAACTATTTCTGCCAGTATAAACAACAATTACTGAATTATCATAGGGATTTGTATAACCTTGGTCTAAGAAATAATTAATAAAAATATTATTCAAGCCATTAATACCACCAGGGTTATTGTTAACATCGCAATTTATTGATCTCGTATCACTTAGCGTTAACATCCCACCACCTTGAACATCACATAATTTTAGTGTGTTATTTATAAATTTTACCGCTTGAGCATGTTGTTGAAGAGTGGCATTTCTTTTTGCACTTTGTGTATAACCATTATAAGCTACAACACCTACAGCAGCTAGAATACCGATGATGGCTACGACGACTAAAAGCTCAATTAATGTGAAACCATCTCTGTTTATGGCGTCCTTTACCATTGATAAAAAGATACTTGATCTTCGATTCTGTTTTCAGCTTTGTTGCATGGTGATTTAAAACATGTAAACATATTTACCCATACTTCTCTATTTGAGTTTGACGGTACTTGTAAAAAGACAAAACCTGCATGTGTGTTTGACATATTCCCTTCTTGTAAAACGTACATGTTTTTTCCATTCCAGTTGCTTACACTAGACGAATTACTCCAATCCATCATGTTATTTATATGATTTTTAAAATATTCTGGAAAAAAAGCTTGGACATTTCCATAGCAAGTATGCGAGCTATAATTTTTACTATTTAACGTACTCATTAATTGAACAGTGCCACCAATTTCACAATTCGTAATTACCAATTTTACTTCTTTAACGACTATTTTATGATTTGACTTTGTTACTGAAGCATTGGCGCTTGAGGTGTAACCATTATAAGCCACCACTCCTACTGCAGCTAGAATACCGATGATAGCTACAACGACTAATAGTTCTATTAGAGTAAAAGCTCTAAAATTTTTATTTCCACTGTGTTTCATATTTCTTAATATTTGAATTATCACTGCACGGGCTGTCAATACAAGTACAAATTTCGATAGTCTTTGAGGATGTTTTATAATCCATATTTACATATCCAATATATTTTTCCTGAGTACATGCCCAACTATTTCCTTCCATTGCAACGTAGTTTCTACCCCAAGGTTCTTTTGTATGATTATTTTTCCATTCAATTGAATTATTTAAATCATTTGTAAAATACTGTCTAAATAACAAATATGTGTTTACATCATACCAACAACCTTTTTCATATTCTGTCTTATCATTAGCTTTCATCATCAGTTTTACTTTGCCATTAGAACTAATGTTGCATTTTTGTATTAATAAATTCAGTTTTTTGACTGCTGTATTGTGATTAGATTTAGATACTGAGACTTTAGCGCTATTAGTATATCCATTATAAGCAACGACACCTACTGCAGCAAGAATACCGATGATGGCTACTACGACTAAAAGTTCTATTAGGGTGAATCCTTTTTGTTTCATTAATTAACATTAATCATAGTGCTTCTACGATTATTAGGATCAGAGCATGGAATTTTATAACATAATGAACAAAAAATTTGTGTGTCATTATTTTCTGAATTAATCAAAGTTTTGCCTAACGCGTCATCACTATTATCTTTTCCGCTTGTCACGGCTCTTCTTCTGCCCCAAGAAGCATCACTTGGTACATAGGGGTTAATATCTTTTGAGGTATTTTCCATACAAATAATTAGTTTAACTGCTCCTCCAGAAACAATATCACTACATGGTAAACATCCTGAGATTATTCTTGAATTTCCAAGAGAGCACAGTTGAACCTCTGCAGGAATATATTTTTGACATACATTTGAATAAATACTTTTAACTGAATTTTCTTTAGCACTTTCAGTGTAACCATTGTAAGCAACTACTCCTACTGCAGCTAGAATACCAATGATGGCTACAACGACTAGGAGTTCTATTAGGGTGAAGGCTTTTTGTTTCATTTAAAAAAGAATATCAAAAGTTTTACTTTTTGCTTGTCCAGTAGACTCTACACAGGTATCGACATACAAAACTGCTTTATTTGAATACCATCCCATAGCAACATGATGGACACCTTGTTCATTAAGACCACCCCATCCTTTTGGTTGAGATCCACTAGAAACACATGTTCCTTGATACCGTCCTCCATGTACTGCAGGTATACTTGGGCTATATGCATTTTTAATTATTGAGTTAAAATAAGCACTCATTGCACTTGTTACAGTTCCATAATTATTTTTAGAAGTTAGAATATCAGAACAATTAAGTAAATTACTTCCATTATAATTTAGCAACCCCCCAGATGATTCCATCTCACACTTCTTAATCTCATTAAGCATAGTTTTATAAATAATATTATGATTTGCCTGCGTTACTCTTTTTTTTGCACTAGCTGTATATCCATTATAAGCAACCACTCCTACTGCAGCTAGGATACCGATGATAGCTACTACGACTAGGAGTTCTATAAGTGTAAATCCTTTTTGCTTCATTATGGTACTGTAATATCTTTCTTCGACATATCACCACTAAAATTATTATCCCATCTCATTTCCAGTCTCATAATTTTTGGTGAGCCTGATACATTAGTTATAAAAACATAGCCTGCAGCTTGACTGTTCATAAGTTTTGAAGAAGGATACCCAGAATTTGAACAGTGAAGAACATATTCACTATCTACGTTGTTTTTTATATAATGATCTGTGTAAGGATTTTTCCATTTCAAAGATTTAAAATGAGCTGTTAAAATGTGACAAGCACCCAAAGGGCTATTATTACAATATCCACTAGTTACATCTTTTGAATTTCCTGATTGATCATTCATCTTTATAGGTTCACCTAAATCACATTTTGTATAATTTAAACTTATGAAGTTAACAATTTCATTAAAGTTATGTTTAATTGCATTTTTTTTTGCACTTGCTGTATATCCATTATAAGCAACCACTCCTACAGCAGCTAGAATACCGATGATGGCGACAACGACTAGGAGTTCTATTAGGGTGAAGGCTTTACGGTTCATAAATTAATTTAATGGGACACTGTCTGTTAGTGATTTACCTTTGCCATGACATAATTCTGTTAAAGACTCAGGTTCGCATGTATATTTCGTATCAACAATTAATACTGATGGAGAGCCAGATTTAGTAATCAATTTAGTTGCACCAGTTGTTCCTTCTCCCTCTGTTCCTCCTGTTTCAACTGCTTCAATACATGTGCCAGAATTATGTTTCCAACCCATTGGATTGCACCATTTAAGACTGTTAAAGTGATATGATAATTGTGTTGCCATCTTATTAGCATTGCCAGCTAAAACATATGGACAAAGATCACTTGTATTTGTTGTAGGGTTTTGTTTTAAAATTAATTCCTCTCCAATTTCACATTTTGCAAAATTTACTTTTATAAAATTTACTACAGTTTTATGATTTGATTTAGATGTGTTAATCTTTGCGCTCTTGGTGTACCCATTGTAAGCAACCACTCCTACTGCAGCAAGGATACCTATGATGGCTACAACGACTAGGAGTTCTATGAGTGTAAAGGCTTTTTGTTTCATAAATAGATTAATAGTCAATTGGTATGATGGTTTCGATATATTTCTCAACTCTGTTAAGCAAACAAGGATCGCCATAACATGTTCCAATTAAAATATGAGTTTTAGGATTGTAGGGACTTTGCAAACGAATAAAACCAGTGGATCCACTATTATTACTATAACTTCCGCCATCAGTTACAACAGTTTTACCAGGTTCGTATATGTGATCTAAATTTGAAAAAGTTTTAACAATTGCATCAACAACGTTTTGATAAGTTTTACCTGAGCAGGATAAATTACCTTCCATTACGGTAGACTCGATATTACATTTGGCAAGTTCCGCGGCAATATATTTAATCACTTGACTATGTTGTGTTTTGACAGCAGATTCTTTAGCACTTTTGGTATACCCATTATAAGCAACTACCCCTACTGCAGCTAAAATACCAATGATAGCTACGACGACTAAGAGTTCTATTAAAGTGAAGGCTTTATGGTCCAGCTTTTTTCCATGTATTTTTTGCATTAGTTTTTATTTGTGTCCATGTGTTTTTGCATCCAGTATTTACTTGAGACCATGTATTTTTAGCATTTGTTTTTACTGGTGTCCAAATAGTTCCAAAATTTGCTGAAGAAATTTTTTGAGTTTTAGGAGAATAAACATTAACAGAATAATTACCCTTAGATGGCATTGTAATTGATACTGTACCTAATGTGCAAGGATTTGAGCTTATTCCTGATGTGTTTGATGAGTAGGGGTTTTTTATATTCATACTTTTATTAATATAAGTACTTATCATTGACGTTGGGGGTGGATTAGAATTTCCACAACTATAATTATTAAAAACTATGTTTGTACTATCTATTTCACACTTCATAAATTCAAACATTAATGATTTGTTTATATTTTTATAGTTTAATTCTGTTGTTTTTTCTTTAGCAGAATTTGTGTACCCATTATAGGCAACTACACCAACTGCAGATAAAATTCCAATGATTGCTACAACGACTAAGAGTTCTATTAATGTAAAACCTTTTTGTTCCATAATATTATGGATACTGAGATTTTGGCCACTGATGAGAGGTAACTTTTCCTCTACATCTTACTCTTAATTTAAATCCTGCAGACTCTGGATAATAGGCAAATTGCCCATCTTTAGGTGGATCACCAATATAACTTAATATTCCTAAATTATAATCTAAGTCCTCATATGGACTCTTCGCATAGTTGGTAAAATGTTTGACAGTTTCTCCAGCTATGGTTCCAAAATTTGAACAAGATATATCTCTTGCAGTACCTTCTTTATTATTTGTATATTGACCTTTCAAAGACACTTTTCCATCTATATCGCACAAAGTCCAATGCTGATTAATTAGTCTTTTTAAAGTTGCATAATGATTTAAACAAACTTTTTCTTTTGCACTAGCTGTATAACCATTATAAGCAACAACACCTACTGCAGCAAGAATACCGATGATTGCTACTACGACTAGGAGTTCAATTAGGGTGAATGCTTTAATTTTAATCATTTAAATGGAATATGAATTGTATCGGTAATATTGGTTGTTTCATCCATTAAATAACTTGTTAGCTTTAAATTTCTTGATCCATCTATCCATTTTTCCTCAATCCAGGTTTTTCCAACCCAATAAGCAGGATGATATTTAGCCTCTTTTCTAGGAGTTCCCCACCAAGCAGCCCCTGCATCATTGGGTAAAACTGTGCCGTTATATGTCCAAGTCTTATAAAAACTAAACTCTTGAATTATAGGATCTCTTAAACCCAAAGCCAAAAAATGCACCTGTAGTTGATTACTAAAAGCTGAACGACATCTATATTCTCTTTCCCTAAAAGTTTTTCCTCCAGATCTCTCATATCTTATAACTTTATAATCTCTTCCACCTGATAAATGACAATCTGCAATTTCTGCTTTTATCAATTCTTTAATTTTATGATGGTTAGACTTAATAATTGTATTTTTAGCACTATCAGTGTATTTTCCATAAGCAACTACTCCTACTGCAGAGAGAATACCAATGATGGCTACTACTACTAAAAGTTCTATGAGAGTAAATCCTTTTTGATACATTTTTAAAAAAATATTTTATAATAAAAATAAATAACCCAAATTAATCCAGTAAACATTGTTAAAAAAATTAATACTAATCCAACTAGGGTATCTTGATTAACTTTTCTTCTCCAATTTTTGGGAAAGAAATTTAATGAGTAAGCGTAAATAATTAAGAAAATATTTAAAAATGAAATTATAATATTAAAAAATAAGAACTCTTTCATTAACTAGCAGTTACTACTGGTTAGTTGGTTTTTTTCATTTAGTTTTAAAGTGCAGTTGGATGTTTTGTGCTTTGCTTCGCCTTCAAATCCGTCTGTCCTATTATTAATTTTAAATGTAAAATTCTGATCAGATAGATCATCTACTCCATCAAATAATTCAGTTATAATTTTGCTTTGCGAACTACAATTTGTAGTGCAATATTCTGAATTATTAGATCTATATTCTTGTTGAGCGAGATAAATTGAGTTTAAACTTATTTCAGCTTGTTTTCTTTCTGCTGAAGTTTTGTATTTAGTATAAGAAACTATTCCAATTGCTGAAAGTATTCCAATGAGGGCAACCACAACCAAAAGTTCAATTAAAGTGAACCCTCGGCTGAAGTGCCTCATGAAAATTTAATCTACTGCAATAGTTGCAGTTAACTGATCTGAACTTCCACATCCAGATTTTGTACATGTTTTAACTGTTATTGTAGTACCACTAGAACTTACACTTACCTGTCCAGCTACAAAAGAACCACTCGAAACAACAGCATTATTCGCTGTCGAAAATGGATTTTTATCAGTCATAGTATTAACTGCTCCTGTTACAGCTTTTGCAGCTGTTGCAGGACAATCCTGATTGGTTCCCATAAATTTACTTTCACCTAAAGAACATTTCTGTATTTCAGCTGATATATATTTAACTGCTTGAGAATGCATTGTCTTTGTTGCATTAGTTTTTGCAGAAGATGTATAACCATTGTATGCTACAACTCCTACTGCAGCTAATATACCAATGATGGCTACAACTACTAACAATTCAATTAGCGTAAATCCTTTATTTTTATAGTTCATAATTCAACCCCCGAGCTTGAAAGTTAAAGATATCTAAATTAGAAAAGAAGGTCAATAACAAACCCCTTAAATAAGATATTAATTATTTGTTAATTTATAACGGCTCCGACGTTAAATATAGGCGCATACATAGCTAACATTAGACCACCGATAGTAATTCCCATAAACACAATCATTATTGGCTCGATTAAACTAGATAAATTTGCAACAGCTACATCAAATTCCTCTTCGTAGTATGTTGCAACAGATCCAAACATGTCATCTAAACTTCCAGTCTGTTCTCCTACTGAGATTAATTGACTAAATGTAGAAGGAAAAACTTTTTCCTTGGTAAATAAATCAGTGAGAGTTTCTCCTGAAAAAACTCCCTTTTTAATATTTTCTAAAGCCTCAACTACAATGGTATTAGTAGTTGTAGATTTTGCAATATCTATGCTTTCAATCAAATCTACTCCTGCTTGATTTAAATTTCCTAATACGATTGATACCTTTGCTAATATTGATTTTTGCATTAAATTTCCAAAGATTGGGAGTTTAAGAATTGTTGCATGCCAGGCTTTTCTAATACCATAACTTTTTGAAACTAAAATTTTAAAAATAATAATGGAAGCTATTATTGATATAAATAAAATTAAACCACCACTTGATCTTAAAAATTCACTCATGGCCATAATTACTGCCGTGGGAGTTGGAAGATCATCTCCCATTCCCATACCTTCATACATTTCTACAAATGTTGGAACAACATTCATAAGCATAAATACTGTAACACCAACAGCTACTGTTAAGAGAACCCCAGGATAAAAAAAAGCACTTTTTATTTGAGATTTAATTTTCTCTTTTTTTTCCAAATTGGTAACTATCCTATTTAAAAAAATATCTAATTTACCACTCGCTTCACCAGCCTTAATTAAATTCACTACAACCGTATCAAAAACTTTGGAATGTTTTTCGAAACATTTTGATAATGCATTTCCTGATTCAAGATCTTTTTTTATAGTCCCAATTATTTTTTTCATACCTTTTGCTGTGGTCTGATTTTCTAACATCTCTAAAGTATTTAAAACGGGTAACCCAGCTCTAAGCATAGTAGAAAATTGTTTACAAAATACCAGAATATCTTTCGCTTTAACACCAGTTCCAAATGTTAATGACGTTTTTTCTTTTTTAACAACAGGTTTTTGTTTTTTTGCTTGGGTTAATTTTGTTATTATTACTTTTTTTTCTTTTAGTTTATGAGCGGCTTCTGAATTATTTAAAGCCTCTATTTGACCTTCTACATATTTTCCATGGGATATTCCCTTATATTCGAAATTAAGCATTAGTCAGATTGCAAGACTCTTTCGAATTCAGAAAAACACAGATCTCCACTTAAAAGCAAATCATGCCCCATATTTTGCATGGTTCTAAAACCATTTTTTTTTGCAATTGCATTGAGTTCGTTTTGACCTAAATCAGATAAAATTCCTTGCTTTAATTCTTTATCAATTTCCAAAATTTCGTAAATACCCATTCTTCCTTTAAATCCAGAATTGCCACAATGATCACATCCTTTGCCTTTGTAAATCTTTGCTCTTGCTGATTGTTCTGGAAGAAAACCTATAGAATTTAATAATTTAGGGGTAACGTTCTCATCAATAATTGAACATTCTGGACAGTTTCGTCTGGCTAATCTTTGTGCCATAATTAAAGATAGTGCAGCAGAAATTAAATAATTTGGCGTACCCATATTTTGTAATCTTGTAATTGAGCTTGGTGCATCATTGGTGTGCAAAGTGCTAAAGACTAAGTGTCCAGTCAATGATGCTTTTAAAGCTATATCCACTGTAGCTTTATCTCTTATCTCTCCAACTAAAATTACCTCCGGGTCCTGCCTTAGAAAAGATCTTAATGCCATCTCAAAAGTAAAATCTATAGCTTCTTTAATTTGTACCTGACCAACTCCTTCAAGTTCATACTCTACGGGATCCTCTGCAGTCAAAATATTCATTCCAGGTTTATTAATATGTTTTAATACACTATATAAAGTAGTAGTTTTTCCACTTCCTGTCGGTCCAGTTACAAGCACCATACCTTGGGGAGAGCTAATTGCCTTTGTTAATTTTTCTAAGTCTTTAGGATCGAAACCTAATTCGTTTAGTTTTTTTTCTCCAGCTTCTTTATTTAAGATCCTCATTACAATTCTTTCATTGTTTTTAGTGGGTAAAATAGAAACCCTTAAATCTACTTCTTTACTTCCTGTACTAAAAGTACTTGCACCATCTTGAGGAATTCTTCTCTCAGCAATATCAAGTTTGCTTATAATTTTTATTCTGGTTACAACAGCATTGTAGTTGTCAAACAAGAACTTAGAATAATTTGACATTACTCTTAAAATTCCATCCACCCTAAATCTCGCTTGTGCACTATTTCTGAAACATTCAATATGAATATCACTTGCTCCAAGATTTATTGCTTCAGTAATAATTTTATTTCCAAAAACAATTACCTCAGATCCTACTTCTACAATTTCATCCTCATCTTTTGGTTTTATTTTCTCTATTTTTACATCTGATGGATTTATTTTTTTTGATTCTAAATCTTTTAATCTGCCAACAAAATCTTTTATGTTAGAAATAGATGCAGCATAAAGTTCAGGTTCCATTTGCGTCATTGTTTTAAGGTTCTTCATTAAACTTAACTTAGAGGCATCTGGGATGGCAATTTTTATTGTTTGACCTGAAATTTCAAAAGGAACAATAAAATTTTCTTCAATAAATCTTAAATCTAATACTTGTTTTATTTTTTGGTCAATTTTTTTTTCTTTTAAATTAACAATTTCTAAAGAATACGAAGCCGCTAAAACATTTACAATCTTTTCTTCATTTGTAAGATTTAATTCCATAGCTGTTTCAAGCTTAGTTTTTCCCACTTCATTGCTAGTTGAATTTATTTTTGATAGTTGGTTATCATTGATTACCGAGTGATCCAGTAACATATTTAAAATGTTTTGTTCACTTGTAATGTCCAGTTTAATCTTACTCATATCATGCTACTCTATTACTTTGGGAGCTATAAAAATTAATAATTCTGTTAAGGTATCTGTATTATTTCGGCTCTTAAATAAATTTCCTAGTGCTTTATTTTTCTGGTCTGCTAAACCTGGTGTTTTAGTTTTAGTGTCACTTTTTGTGTTCTTTTTAATACCTCCGATTACAACTATGTCTCCATCGCTAACCAGTAACTTTGTTTTAATTTCATTTGTTTTAATTGCTGGCTCGTCTGTTCCAAAAGATGTGTCTGGTGAGTCATCATTTACCTTGATATCCATTAAAACATTACCGTCACCGATAATACTAGGAGTAACAGTTAAAGAAAGAGCAGCTTCTTTAAATGCTGTAGTTGTTGTTCCATCAGATGTTGTCTGATATGGAACCTGAGTACCTTGAGTAATTGTTGCTTCTTGGTTATTTAAAGTGAATACACTTGGAGATGAGAGAATTTCATTCAGTCCCATCGATTGTAGAGCTTCTAATTCAACTTTGAGAACTGATGCACCCATAGTTTTTATTATTCCAATACCACTTGTTGCTCCAACAATTGTGTTGTTACTAACTGTTCCAGCTGCAGCACTTAAAGCAACTCCTGTAGAGGTTGTTGCTGCACCTCCAATAGTTCCTGATACTGTTGTATTTGAAGTATCTCCAGTTCCTTGCTTAGTCATAGCACCAATTCTAGAACCTAAAGCTGCTGCAAAGGTCGATGTGACATCTACTACAAATGCCTCGATTAAAACTTGTTTAGTTTTTACGTCAATTTCTTTGATAACTTTGTCAATAACATCTAAATCTTCTCTATATCCTCTTACAATAATTGATCGAGTAGTATCTTCTACTGTAATCTTTAGATTCGTCATGACATTTTGACCTTCGGTTCCTTGAGATGCAAATAAATCCTCAAGGGTAGTTTTCGCTTGTACAGGACTAATGTAATAAAGATTAAATATTTCAGCCAACATAGGTTTAAACGTTTCTTCAAGTTCAACTTTTTTCTTTAATGCTTCTGCTCGAGATGAATTAAATGATTCTTGACTTGTTATATTTTCTGGGCTGTGAACTCTAATAATACCATTTTCAACATCTATATCAGACCCTAAATTTTTCATATTAAGTAAAGTTTGAAATGTAACATCCCAAGCTACATTTTTAATTTTTGCATTTATTGTTCCGCTTACTTCATCTCCAACCAAAATATTTATATTTCCCATCTCAGCCATTAATCCCATTGCATATTTGAAATCTAGGTTTTGAAAATTAATACTTATTTTTTGTTTAAGATTTCTGTATCCCGCTGGAAAAGTGACATAGTTCTTATATTTTTGTGTAGTTATTGTTTTTCTTTTTTCCTTTGTAATTTCAATTTTTTTTGGTTTAGGCCCATCTTCTATTTTTTTATTCATATCTTTAAGGCCTTCTTTAATCACTGCTTTTGTATCTATCAGTGGCTTATCTCTTTTGGGAAGTGTTGTTATTTTGTTTGCATTTTGACAAGAATACAAAAAAATTAAAAATAAAATTGGAAATAGTTTAATTAATTTTTTCATCTAATTTTTTTTCGTTTCTTTACTTTCTTTAACTACATAATTCATATAAACTTCATATGATTTTTCCTCATCATCAAATACTGTAACTAAAATATAATCCTCTGATATAAAAACTAATCTTTCATTTTCTGTTATTTGTTCATCCTCTTTAAACTGAAATAAAGATCCATCTGGCGAACTTAAAACTGCAAATTTCTTTTTTTTTCCGAAAATTGTACCTATTAATCTTAAATCATTTATAAATGACTTAGTTTCAATAGTTTCAGTTGAATTTGTTGGTTGGTTTTGACCAGTATTCATTGATGCAGATGTGCCAAGAAAAGGGTCTATTGCT
>JACWDO010000030.1 GCA_014654115.1 Pelagibacterales bacterium SAG-MED17
CCTATCATAATAAAATACTCCTTTATGATTAATCTTTGTTTTATAGATTGCTTCTTCTATTTCTTTTTTAAATTGTGATTTTGGTATCAAAAAAATACTTTTTGATAAATTATTTTTATCATTAAATTTTTTAATTGTTTGTAGTTGCGATATGGCATTAACCCCCGCACTAATTACATTTTTTGGATTACCAATTAATTTGTTTGTAAAAGAAATAAAAGTTACATCCTTTAGGTCATCAAGATATTTTGTACTCTCATTAAAAACTGGTCCAATTATTATTCTTATTCCGTCTTTATATAATTCTTTAGATACTTTAAGTGAATCAATTGGATTTGATTTTGTATCTTTTGGAATTATTTCAATTTTTTCATCATTTATTTTATTCACAGCCATTCTGATTGATTTAATAATTTTATCGCCAATAATTGAATTTTCACCACTTAGCGGAACAATTAATCCAATCTTAATTTTCTCAGATGCAAATGTACTTTGATTAAATACGCAGTTAGTTAACACTAAAAATATTAAGAATTTAATTAAAGTTTTCATTTAAGTTCTAATAATATATTTAAATAAACAATTCATATGAATGTAAACAATAATAAATTTAAACCTGGGCTATATTGTGTTGCAACTCCCATAGGAAATATGGGAGATATATCTTTTAGAGCAATCAAAATTCTTCAGGAATCAGATTTAATTTTATGTGAGGATACGAGAGTAACAAAAAAAATCCTTCATAAGTTTGAAATAAAAAAACATCTCATTTCAAATCACAAATTTAATGAAAATAAAAATTTAGAAAAGGTCACAGAACTTCTGAAAAATAATAAAATAGTTACACTAGTTTCTGACGCAGGAACTCCAGCTGTCTCGGATCCAGGTAGAATATTAATTAAAGAGTGTGTCAAAAATAGAATTAATATTTTTCCAATTCCTGGTGCATCTGCAGTAAGTTCCGCAATATCAATAAGTGGATTTTCTGACAATTTTTATTTTTGTGGATTTCTCTCTGAGAAACAAAATCAAGTTAAAAAATTATTTAAAAATTTATTATCAATTCAGTGTTCAATTGTTTTTTTTATATCACCAAATAAACTTGTTAAAAGAATAGACGATATAAAAGAATTTTTTTCTGATAGAGACATTTTAATTTGTAGAGAAATTACAAAATTTCACGAAGAATATATCAGAACTTCTGTAAAAGAATTATCAAATGTTAATTTTTCTAGAAAAGGTGAGATTACTGTTGTAGTTTCTGAAGCAAAAAAAGAAAAATTAAGTTTTAAAGAACTTGAAGAATCTGATAAAAAAAAAATTAACAAATTAATTAAAAAAATGTCTATTAAAGATATTGTTAAAAAAGTTTCGGAGGATAGAGAAATTTCAAAAAAACTTATTTACAATTATTGTCTTGAAATAAGGAATGAAAATTAAACAAATAATCATATTGCTGATGTTTACAATCCTTTCAGGGTGTGTTGGTTATTCATCAACAGGAGTTTTAGGTACGGGGGTTTCAATAGCTTTAGATCCAAGAAGTTTAGGTACACAAATAGATGATTCATTAATGCAACAGAACCTTAGAGCAAGATTGTTATCTGCTGATAAAAGTTACATTATTTCTGTAAAAACAAAAATTTTAGATGGAAGAATATTTCTTACAGGAAAAGTAAATTCTGTTGAAGACAAACTTAAAATTACTAAGTTAGCTTGGGAAATAAGAGGAGCTAGATCAGTAAATAATGACTTACAAATTAAAGAAAAATTTGATTTTAAAAGATCTGCAAAAGATCTTTTAATAACCTCACAATTAAGAGCAGCCTTGATAACAAGTAAAAAAATTAAGTCAGTAAACTATAATATTGATACCTATAAAAAGAAAATTTATGTTTATGGAATTGCACAAAATAAAACTGAAAGAGATGAAGTTATTAAAGAAGCTAAACAAATTTTAGATGTTGAGGATGTAGTTACAAGTATTTTCTTAGTTGATGACTTAAGAGTTATTAAAAAATAAAAAAATATTTTATTTTATTTTTTGATATTTAATTATGCCAGCTGAGTAAGCGGCAACAGACGCCAAATCTAATATTTCTGAGGTAGAGGATCTTAAAGGAGCAATTTCTATTGGCTGCGCAAGACCGATTAACAATGGGCCAATAACTTTGGCACCTCCTAATGTTTTCATAATTTTGTAAGAAATTGCTGCACTATGTTGACCAGGCATTATTAAAATATTTGCATTTCCCACTATCTCTGAAAATGGATACAAATCAGAATACTCTTCATTAAGAGCAACATCTGGCTGCATGTCGCCGTCAAATTTAAAATCTACTTTTCTCTCTTTTAATAATTCAACAGCTTCCCTTATATGTTTTGTTCTACTTGTTATTGGTTGACCAAATGTTGAATGAGATAAAAAAGCAACTTTAGGATCAAATCCAAATAATCTCGCAACTCTTGCTGATGAAATTGCTATATCTGCTAATTCTTCAGATGAAGGATATTCATTTACTGATGTATCTCCAATAAATACAGTTTTACCTTTACTCACAACCATATTTAATCCAAACATTATTTCTCCTTTTCTAGGAGGTATTACTTTCTTGATTTTTTCTAGTGACTGGGAATATCTTCTTGTATTGCCCGTAACCATTGCGTCTGCATCACCACATTCAACCATACAAGATGCCCAAATTACCCTATCATTTCTAATCATTCTGTCACAATCTCTCTCAAGCAATCCCTGATCCCTATGCATTTTCTGAAACAAAAATTTAACATATTTATCTCTCATTTTTTTATTGGTAGAATTTACAATTTTAATATCTAGATCATCTCCATAACCAATTTCTTTTAGTCTTTGTTTTATAACATCTTCCTTTGCAACAATTATTGGAGTTCCTAAACCACCATTTTTAAATGCAATTGCAGCTTTAAGTGTATTTTCATCTTCGCCATCTGCAAATACTACAGTTTTTTGATTTTTTTTAACTTTAGAATTTATTCCTTGAAGAATAGTTACTGATGGATCTAGTCTTTGCTTTAATTGCTCAGCATATAAATTAAAATTTTCAATTTTTTTTCTAGCCACCCCACTTTTAATTGCAGCTTTTGCTACTGCTACTGGTATTACACTTATCAATCTTGGATCAAATGTAGACGGAATTATATAATTCTTCCCATACTTTGGTCTATCTCCACCCATTGCTGCTGCAACTTCATCTGGGA
>JACWDO010000031.1 GCA_014654115.1 Pelagibacterales bacterium SAG-MED17
TTTATAAGTGTCAAATATCACAAAGTATGACTTAAATAATTCTTTAAAATCTTGGTTAAAATTAATACTAAAATCCAAAGGGTTAATTAGTAAAGCAGCTTGAGTTTTAAAACTTGTTATCAACATCATGTAAAATGGAAATAAGATAACAAATGAAAATAATACAATTCCAAAAAGAGTTAAAAAATCAAATATAACTAATTGAGATGAGTGCTCTGTTTCTAAATATTTTTGATTATACTTATTAATTTTTATTGTAAAAAAAATCAAAATTGCAAATATGCCAATATTATACCAAATTGGCATTACCTGAACGATATATCCATCAACAAATGTGAATATAAGTGCAAAAATAGTGGATTTTATTAAATAATTTAACTTTTCACCTATAATCAAATTCAAAAGGCTAATAGCAATTCCTAAGCTAATAATTATCCCAAAATTAAAATTTTTTATCTCAACACCTTGCAGGGTTACTAAAATTTTCCAAATTGAAACCAAAGAAAATAAAAATATAGAGGATATAAGTGCATAATAAATTAAATTTTTAGTTTTCATCAGCTCTCCGTCCTATTAATTTAAAATAAACAAACATAAATATTAGTAGCAAAGCTACTATCACAATTGATACCGCCGAACCCATACCAATATTAGAAATAGTAAACCCTTGCTCATAAACATTTATTGGTAATGTTCTTGTTCCAGATGCACCTCCTGTTAATAAAAAAATATCCTCAAATTTATTAAAATTCCAAATGAATCGGATCATGAATAAAATAGATATTACAGCAGTGATTTGGGGAAGAGTGATATTAATAAATTTTTGTAATGGCCCAGCGCCATCTACTTCGGCTGCCTCATATAACTCTTTAGGTACTGCTTGAAGACGAGCTAAAATAAATAGAAAAGCAAGTGGAAAATACCTCCATATTTCAAAAATAATTACAGTAGTTAACGCCAAGCGTAATTTAAGATCAAAACCAAAAAAATTAATTGTTAAATATTTTTGACCTAATAAGTTTAAGGGCTCCTGAATAACTTGAAAGTTCAAAAGAAGATTATTTAAAGTTCCACTATATGGATCTAATAATAGTTCCCAAGTGTACGCCAACGCGACAACAGGGCCAACATATGGAAAAAGTAGAATACTTCTCATAAATGTTCTTCCAAAGAACTTTTGATTCACAAGTTGTGCTGTGAGTATTCCAAATATAATTGATCCAATTGTGCCAAAAAATGTATAGTAAAAAGTAGTTGATAATAAATCAAAAAACTCATTTTGAAAAAATACTTTTTTAAAGTTCTTTAATGTGAAATTGGTATTTAAAAGTATATTATCTGATTTGCCTGTTAATTTTGGTTTAATAGATTTTAATTCTTTTTTGTTTATTTGTTCACCATCATTACTCTGTAAAATTATTTCAAAATTTTCTCTATATTTTGCCTCCCAATTTCCAAATTCACAATAAATTTTATTCGATTTAAATCTGCATCTTTCATCTAAATTTACAGGTTTAATATTTTTAGGTAATTTGTCTTTGAATTTGACTTCTCTTATTTCCAAAATTAACGAGCTATTTCTTAATTTATAAATGATTTTTGCTTGATCTGGATTTTCTTCAATTGATTTGACTATTTTTTTTGCTCTAGGCTCAGGTATTCTGATATCCTTTAACCCAACCTCTTTAAAACTTATCCAAACATTTGCGAAGATTGGAAATAGGATTATAGAAAAGACAAGGAAAACTGCGGGTAATATTAATATATACGCAGTCCTTTTTTCAATTTTTGAAAGTGTATCACTCATAATAAAAGCGGATAATACATATTATCCGCTTTTATTAAAATTTAAATTACTAGATTAAAATTGAGAGAGTTTTTGATTGATCATATCTACTGCTTGATCAATATCAATCTGTCCATCAACATAAAGTCTAGTTATTCTATTAATAAACTTGTTATTAATAATTTTAGAAGCTCTAGAAAGTTCACCCTCTTTTACACCCCATCTTTGAGCCTTATCTAATCCAGCAACGATATTATTTATAACATCTTCTGAATATAGGTCTGATAAAGGTGCTTTTCTATCAACTCCTACTGGCAGTTTACTCCATGCTTTTGTAAATGCTTCAGGATCGCTTGAGTTTCCTCTTCTCACAGGAAATTTACCTTCTGGTGCGATTGAAAGTGTACTTGTGTAACCTTCATCCATAGAGTATTTGATAAAAGCACTTGCTTCTTCTGTATCAGCATCTGCAGTTATACCAAAATATCTAACATCAGCCCAGGCAGCTCCTTTTTTGTTATTAGGACCACTCAAGTTTGTAATAAAACCTGTTTTTGAAGCTAATTCGCTAGAAGTTGGATCACTATTTATTGTTGGAGGCGCTGAGTCTCTTAAGCCAGCCAGCTCATCCATAATAAATGGAGACCATATTATCATTGGAGTTTTTCCAGCAAAATATAGTTCTCTTGATTGCTTCCAATACAATTCTCCTGGAGGACTTGCGTTTGAAATAATTTTATAGAATTCCAAAGAAGCTTTAAGTTTTTTTCCTTGTTTTCTTATTCCATCTTTTTTTACAACATTTACTCCGTTTGCTAAAAGAACATGCTCTAAAACCTGACTCATAAAATTTTCATCAGTTTTTGTTGCTGCAACAAAACCAAACATTCCATCACCAGAAAGTGCTTCTACTGCTTTTGTTATATTTTCATAGCTTGTTGGTGGTGCAAGACCTGCTTTTTCAAATAAGTCTTTTCTATAAACGACCATTTGCGTCCAACCATCAACTGGTACAGCTGCAATTTTTGACCCTTTTTTAGCCATGTTTAAAGCACCTGGTGCAAAAGTTTTTTTGCCAAGTTCTTTTACAACAGCATTATTTGCATCAACATCCAGTATTCCAGCCTCTGCCCAAGGTAATACATACTGTAATGTATGATAGATTACGTCAGGTAGATCACCGGCTGCTGCTGCTGCAGTTGCTCTTGTTCCTAGGTCTTTTTCTTCTACAGGAATAACTTCAACCTTAATGCCAGATTTTGCTTCAAAAGCTTTTGCCATTTCCTCTTGTTTGGCCATTCTAGCTGGTTGAACTTCTGTAGTCCAAAAAGTGATGTCTGCGAAACTAATATTTGAAATAAAAAATATAAGCGTACAGACGGTTATTATTGTTTTTTTA
>JACWDO010000032.1 GCA_014654115.1 Pelagibacterales bacterium SAG-MED17
AATCTCACTTTAAATAACAATAAATCAAGAAAAATACCAAAACCCTTTAGGGGTTTTAAAGGAATAGAATTAGTTGATAAGATTATAGATATAGACCAATCACCTATCGGTAGAACACCAAGATCAAACCCTGCAACATATACAGGTGCATTTGGTCCCATAAGGGATTGGTTTACTAATTTACCAGAGTCTAAAAGTAGAGGATATAAGCCTGGAAGATTTTCTTTCAATGTAAAGGGTGGACGGTGTGAAGCTTGTGAGGGAGATGGTGTTATAACCTATGAGATGCATTTTTTACCTGATGTGTATATTACTTGTGATGAATGTAAGGGAACTAGGTATAATAGGGAAACATTAGAAATTAAATTTAAAGATAAAAGTATTGCGGATGTTTTAGCTATGACAGTAGACGAAGGTTGTGAATACTTTGAAAACATTTCAAATATTAAAACAAAACTTCTTACACTGAAAAAAGTTGGTCTTGGATATATAAAAATTGGACAACAAGCAACCACTCTATCTGGTGGTGAGGCTCAAAGAATTAAATTAGCAAAAGAATTATCGAAAAGATCAACTGGAAGAACAATTTATATTTTAGATGAGCCGACAACAGGATTGCATCAGCATGATATTAAAAAATTATTAGAAATATTACATACATTTGTTGCAACAGGAAATACTGTGGTTGTTATAGAGCATAATTTAGATGTTATAAAAACAGCTGATTATATTGTTGATATGGGTCCAGATGGTGGTGTTAAAGGAGGAAATATCATTGCAGAAGGAAAACCTGAGGAAATCATTGATGTTAAGGAGAGTTACACTGGTAAATTTTTAAAACCTTTATTGGACAATAAGTTCAAAAAAACTGCTTAAGTTTCAATCAAAAATAGTATAAATTATAAAAATTATGACATCGATTCTTCAATCATTATCAAAAACAATTCACATTTCTTTAGCTTTATCTATCTTATTATTTGTAGGTTTATACTTTGGAAATGGTGGTTTTGATATTGATCAAGTTTTTTGGAGTTGGTTATTTAGATATATTCATGTGATTGTTGCAATTATGTGGATTGGATTACTTTGGTATTTTAATTTTGTTCAAATACCTAACATGGCAAAAATTCCAGACGAACAAAAACCAGCTATTGGAAAAGTTATAGCTCCTGCAGCTCTTTTTTGGTTTAGATGGGCAGCTTTAGTTACAGTAGTATCAGGACTTATTTTAGCTTATTTAAACGGTTATGTTCATCAAGCTATGACATTAGGAATTGGATCAGGTGGTGGAAAAGCAACTGCAATAGGAATTGGTATGTGGTTAGGAATTATAATGGCATTTAATGTGTGGTTTGTAATATGGCCTAATCAGAAAAAAGCTTTAGGCATTGTAGAGGTTGAAGCTGACATTAAGGCTAAATCTGCAAAAACAGCGATGCTTTTTTCTAGAACGAATACACTTCTATCATTGCCAATGCTTTTAACAATGGTAATAGCTCAAAACCTATATTAATTTTTTTCTTCTTCTTTAACTATTGTTCTTTGGCTAACATTTAGTGCTACGAGAATAGGATTTGCAATATATATTGAGGAGTAAGTTCCAAAAATAACTCCTAATATCATTGCTAAAGAAAAGCCTTTTAGTATTTCACCGCCAAATAAGTAGATTGATAAAAGAGCTAACAATGTAGTTACAGATGTAATTATTGTTCTAGATAAAGTTTCATTAATTGAAATATTAGTTAAGTCAAAAATTTTAATATCAGAATACTTTCTTAAATTTTCTCTTACTCTATCAAATATAACAACAGTATCGTTCATTGAATAACCAACAATAGTTAAAACAGCTGCTACAATAGAAAGGTTTATTTCAAGTGAGAAAATAGAAAATATACCTAATGTGATTATAACATCATGAAATATAGCTAAAATAGCTCCTAAGCTAAACTGCCATTCAAATCTTATCCAAATATACAAAAGCATAGCTGCAAGTGACAAACTTATAGCTATAATTCCAGATTTTAAAAGTTCTGAGCTTACTTTAGGACCAACATTTTCTACTCTTCTAAAGTCGATTTCACCAATAGAACTAGATAATTTATTTTTAATATTTTTAATAAATTCAGGATCATTTGAATTTTGCTTTTCAAACTTAACAATAAAGTCTGTCTCATTACCAAATTTTTTGACTGAAACGTCTCCTAAATTCATTTGATTAAAGCTATCTCTGATAAGACTAATGTTATTTGTTTTATCTGTAGTTCTTAATTCAATTAAAGTACCACCTTTGAAATCAACACCATAATTTAAACCTTTAAAAATTAAAAATACTAATGAAATTATTATTAGGATAAGTGACAATATATTAAATTTTCTATAAAACTTATTAAAAGAAATATTATTCATTTTAAAGTAACTGCTCCTTATCTTTATTTTTAACTACATATAAAGAAGTTAACAATCTTGCTATGAAATAAACTGAAAACAAAGTAGTCAAAATACCAACACCTAAAGTTACAGAAAAACCTTTTACAGGTCCTGATCCCATAAAAAACAAAATGAATGCTGCAATTAGTGTTGTAATGTTTGCATCTAAAATAGTTGTTCTTGATTTTGTATATCCAGCATCAAATGCTATTATTGGATTTTTTTCATTTTTTGTCTCTTCTTTAATACGTTCAAAAATTAAAACGTTAGCATCTACTGCCATACCAACTGTCAAAATGATACCTGCAATACCAGGCAAGGTTAATGTCGCTTCAAATAAAGTTAGAATACCAATTAATAAGAACAGGTTTGAGACTAATGCTAAATTAGCGATTAATCCAAACGCTCTATACTTATAAATCATAAATAAAATTACTAACAAGAAACCAATAAACAAAGATAAAATACCAGCATCTATAGAGTCTTGACCTAAGTCAGGTCCAACTGTTCTCTCTTCAATAATATTTAAAGGTGCAGGCAAAGCTCCAGATCTAAGTAGTAAAGCAAGATCTGTTGCAGATTGAAAAGTAAAGTCACCTGAGATCTGTCCAGAACCTCCAATAATTGGCTCTCTAATCGAAGGAGCACTAATTATTTTTCCATCTAATACTATTGCCAATTGTTTGCCAACTCCAGTGCTAGTTGCTTTACCAAATTTTTTGGCACCC
>JACWDO010000033.1 GCA_014654115.1 Pelagibacterales bacterium SAG-MED17
GCTATGATTATAAAAACAATTTTTTCATTAGCAGCATCTATTATTAAGTTAATCATTTTTTATCTATTTTTTTTAAATGCTTATGCGGAAACTGTAAACAAAAAATATGAACCAAATGAAAAGGGTATTCTAACCTTAATGTATCATAGATTTGAAGAGAATAAATACCCATCAACAAATATTAAAATTGATATTTTTAAAAAACATATGAATATTATCAGGAAAAATGGTATTTCATTTCTTAATCCAAAAGATTTTGAATTAGAATTCAATAGGATAAGTGTAAAAAAAAAAATTTTACTTACGATTGATGATGCATTTTCGTCATTTTATTCGAATGCATGGCCAATTCTGAAAAAAAATAAAATACCATTTATTTTATTTGTTTCAACTGAGTCTGTTGGAAAAAAAGGTTACATGAGTTGGAATGAAATAAGAGAAATATCGAAAGAATCTTTCGTCTTTATTGGCAATCACTCTCATTCACATGATTACTTGGTTAAATATAAATTTGAAGAATTTAAGAAAGATATTCTTAAATCAAAAAAAATATTTGACAAAAACCTCGGTCGTAATTCTAATTTTTTCTCATACCCATTTGGTGAGTACAGTTTAGAACAAAAAAATTATATTTCTAAAAACTTTTCGTATGCTTTTGGTCAACATTCTGGAGTTATAGATATCAACAAAGATAAATATGAATTGCCTAGGTTTCCGATAAACGAGAAATACGGAGATTTAGAAAGATTTAAGTTTTTAATAAATCTTTTACCAATTCAATACAAAAAAATTATTCCAGAAGATAAATTTTTGTCAGATGTTAATAATCCACCAGAATTAATTATAGAATTTTTTGATAATCAGCCTGATATTAATAAAATTAACTGCTTTTCAAATGAAGGTGGGGAATGGAAAAATTCTAAATTGAACTATAAGAAAGATAAAATTGAAATTATTTTTACAGAAAAATTTTTACCAAGAAGGGGTAGAATTAATTGTTCGATGCAAGATAAAGATGGATGGAAATGGTTTGGAACTCAGTTTACTCTAAATTAAATTTTTCATTTTTAAGCTTGTTGGTAAAATATCTACATCATCAAAATCAGTTAAAGAATTCTGATTAATAATTTGTTTAAGAACTTCTGTATATTCTTTTCCTGTCTCCGCATATTTTTCAAGAAAATTTACAAGTTTTAAACTTTCTAGTTTTTCATCATTATCTCTTTGAATTGCTCGTTCAATTCTAAATTGTTTATAGCTAGGATGGGTATTTAAATTTCTTTGATAAGCTCTTACAGAAGCTTTCAAAATTTTGAACTTAGCTACTTTGTGTTTCTTGTCTTTTCCAACGTCTAAAGGTTTTATTCCTTCACCTGACCAGGTCCATTGACCAAACAATGCATTTCCCTCTTGCGCAAATCTTGAACTTCCCCAGCCAGTTTCTTTTGCAGCTTGTGCAATTGCAAGTGATACAGGAATTTCATCCATTCTTATTTTAAGTTTTGTTAAATCATTATTTTTTACGCCATACTGTTTAAATTTCAGATCAAGCCAACTCTTATCGCGTTTTGAAGTGTTATTTTTATTTAAGATTTTAAAAAGTTTTTTACGATCAAATCTTATTTTTAAATTTTCTTCAATAATAAGTGGCAAGACTATTTGAATAAATAATTTTTTTCTCTTTTTTGGACTTTGAATATTTTTAAGCTCTTTAGGGAGTTTTGTTAACTGGTTACCTACATTGACTAACTTAGTTTTTTTAACAGTATCAAGATTATATCCATTATCTTTAAATAATTCTTCAATTGTAGAAGCACTCAATCTTTGAGGATTTTCATCCTCCTCATCTTTTCCAAATACATCAATATCATCAAAAATATTCCATGAAAATCTGTCGTTAATTGCCTCTTTAATTTTTATATTTTTTTTTCTTTTCTTATCTAGTGTTTCATCAAAATTTTGTTTTGACGAATTAAATACAATTTCGTTTGATTTTAAGTTATTTTTTATAAATTTAGCAGAGTTTGGTAAAACTGAAAATATAAATATAATTATTAAACTTGTCAGTAAAGTTTTAAAAAAATTAAGATTACTCCTATCTTGCTTTTTAAAATTTTTTTCTCTCATATAACTCTTGATTTGTTATAATTGATTGTAGATATATTATACAGCTAAAACTTCTTTAACTTCAGGAATATAATGGCAAAGGAGGTTTTGGACTCCTTGTTTTAAGGTTAAAGTAGATGATGGACAGCCTGAACAGCTACCTTTTAATATAACTGTTACTTTCCCATCTTTGAATTCTTTAAAAGTTATATCTCCTCCATCTTTTGCAACTGCTGGTCTAATTTTAGTTTCCAATAACTTGATTATTTTATTTTCAATTTCCCCATGATTTTTCTTATTATCATCTAATTCTGTCTTTTTATTGATAATAAACTCATTACCTTCATCATAGAATTCATTAAGATGTGAAATCACTATATGTTTAATGTTTTCCCATTTTTCATCTTGAGATTTATTAATAGAAAGAAAACCCTCACTTAAAAATATTCCTGTAACACCATTTATTGATAGAATATTTTTCAATATAGGGATTTCAGTTTGGTTCTTATTTAAAAATTCATAAGGCCCATCATTTGATACTCCTCTACCTGGTAGAAATTTTAAAGAATTTGGGTTTGGTGTTTCTTGAGTTTGGATAAACATACTATTTATATAGTCATAAAATCTAAAATTAAAAGAATTTTAAAAACCTATTATTTTCTTCATTTCTTTTATCTTTTTTTCTGCAATTTCCTCAGCTTTACATGCTCCTTGTACAAGAATATTGTCTAAATATTCATTATCATTAATTAATTTTTTTATCTCGTCTGAGATAGGAGAGATTTTACTTGATAAAACTTCAGCTAATTGACTTTTAAGATCTGAAAAATTTTTACCACTAAATTCTTCTAAAGTTTTACTCAAAGTTTGGCCTGAAATACTTGAATAGATACTAAGAAGATTTTCAGCCTCAGGTCTATCTTTTAATTTTTGCTCCTCATTAGGAATTGGTAAAGAGTCAGTTTTAGCTTTTT
>JACWDO010000034.1 GCA_014654115.1 Pelagibacterales bacterium SAG-MED17
TTTAAAACCTGAATTTTGCATTGATCCAAAACCACCATCTACATGGCAAATATTTTTAAAACCCATATTTTGTAAAGTTTTTGTTGCTAATGCAGATCTAAGACCACCAGCACAAAACAGAACCATTTCCTTATTCATATCAATTTTACCATCTTTAAAATATTGACTATCTGGATCCATCCAAAATTCCAACATTCCTCTTGGAATATGAGAAGACTTTTCTATTCTTCCTAATCTTTCTAATTCTCTAACATCCCTGATATCAATAAGGTTACAAGTATCGTTATTTAATTTTTCTAGTGCTTCCTCAGGTGATATTGTTTTAATTTCCTTTAAAGCTTCTGCGACTAAAGTTGATGCTGATTTTATTGTCATAAATGTTTATTACACTAAATTAAAAATATTACTATATAAATTAAACAAAGGTTTTTAAATGAAAGCTCCAAATTTTAAATTATCATCTACCTCAGGTAAAACTGTTGAATTAAGTAAAGTAAAATCCAAATTTATCATCATCTATTTCTATCCGAAAGATAATACAAGTGGATGTACAATTGAAACAAATGATTTTAATAAACTTTTAAGTAAATTTGAGAAACTTGGATGTACAATTTTTGGAATATCAAAAGATAGTTTAGAAAGTCATGAAAAATGGAGTAAAAAACTTAACTTGAAATTCGAACTATTAGCAGACGAGGATAAAACTTCTTTAAAAGCTTACAAAGCTTGGGCCAAAAAGAAATTTATGGGTCGAGAATTTATGGGGACAGTAAGAAGTACTTTTATTATTGAGAAACATAAAATAATTAAGGAATGGAGAAACGTTAAAGCAGCAGGCCATGCTGCAAAGGTTTTAGATTTTATCAAAAATTACTAAAAAAAAGGCCCCAGTTAAGGGGCCTTTTGTCAACTATAGAGAGAGATAGTTATTCTTTAGTCTCTTATTGCGTACGCGATTACTCCAGACTCTGTAACATCTGTACCAAGTCTTTCTGCTTCTTTACTCAATCTAATACCCATTGTACCCTTCATAATTCCCCATACTATTAGAGATACTACAAATACAAATGCATTGATTGAAATTACTCCTAGAAGCTGCGCACCGAATGATGCATCACCGTTAGTTAGTGGAACTGCTAAAGTTCCCCAAATTCCAGCGAACAAGTGAGCAGGTACTGCACCTACTACATCATCGATTTTTAGTGAGAATAATAATCTAGTTCCGAAGACAACTATTATTCCACCGATCGCACCAATAAGAATTGCTGCTAGCGGTGAAGGCATTAATGGTTCAGCTGTAATTGCTACAAGACCACCAATTGCTCCGTTAAGCATTTGAATGACATCAGTTTTTCCTGACATTAATCTTGTTATTGCACCAGCTGCTAATACACCACCACAGGCTGCTAAGTTTGTATTAATGAAAATATTTGATACTGCTACTGCATCATCAAATGTTCCCATTGCTAATTGTGATCCACCATTAAATCCGAACCAACCTAGCCATAAAATAAATACACCAACTGTTACCAATGGTACAGAAGACGCTGCAAATGGCTTCATAGGTTTAGCTGCTCCAGATTTATCAAATCTACCAGTTCTAGCTCCTAAAAGAATTGCTCCAGCTAATGCTGCTGCACCTCCAGTTGAGTGAACAAGTGTTGAACCAGCAAAGTCGGAGAAACCAGCAGCTGCTAACCAGCCACCTCCCCACTGCCAACCCATAACGATTGGATAGATAATTCCTGATAGAATAGCCGCAAATAAAAAGAACGGCCATAATTTAATTCTTTCAGCTAATGTTCCAGATACAATTGAAACTGTCGTAGCACAGAAAACCATTTGGAAATACCAATCAGATCCATCTGCATATCCAGTATCTACTGAACTTGCATCAGACCATGGAGTAAAGCTTCCAATGTATCCGCCTTCTGGAATTCCATATGCTAAATTATATCCAACCATCCAGAACATAATTCCAGCTATTGAAAATAATCCGATATTTTTGGCACATATTACTGATACACTTTTTGATGTTACCATTCCTGATTCGAGCATGGCAAAACCTGCTGCCATGAACATTACTAAGAAACCACAAACCAAGAAAAGAAATGTATTGAATATGAAACCGACTTCAGCCGAAACTGTTGTTTCAGCATAACCTGCACTGGTCATATTTAGTAAGAAAAATAAACTTACTAATGGACCAACAAGTTTTTTTAAAAGTTTAACCATTTCACCTCCGTTTAATTAAAGAGGTTGTTATAGATTTTATAAAACTAAAAACTATTGATTGTTATTTAAAAGAGATATGCAGTATTTGCATGTGGTACGCCAAATATTGAATAAAAAAAACAGCCTTTATTAAGTTCTAATTTTTAATAAAGGCTGTTTTAAAAAGTTTATTTATTGAAAACTTCTTTAAGCGCTTTTGCAGGTAAAAATTTTACCTTTTGAGAAGCAGCGATTTGGATTTGTTCTCCAGTTCTTGGATTTCGTCCAATTCGGGCTTTTCTTTTAGCCACTTTATATGTTCCAAAACCAGCAATTTTAACATTATCGTCGCCTTTTAAAGCGTCCAAAATAGTGTTGGTAATCGTATCAAATGTACGCTCAGCATCAGCTTTACTTTGATTTAATGACCCTGCTAATTTAGCTATAAGTTGTTTTTTGTTCATTTTAGCTCCGGTTTTAAAGGTTATATTTATATACTTAACAAAATCATTGATAATTCAAGCTTTTTTTTTGTGTCTATAATAAAATTTACTACAACATATAGTTGTAAATAAGTGTTGATTTATATGGTTTTTTTGACGGTCAAAAATCCCTTTAAAATAAGCCTAAATCTTTAAGGTCGTTGAATGTTGCAAAAAACATTAAAGTTAACAATAAAAACATTCCGATTCGAAAAAAACCTTCTTGAGTTTTTTGACTTAATGGTTTCCCCAAAACCTTTTCAAACGCATAAAACATTAAATGACCCCCATCTAAAAGCGGGATTGGAAATAGGTTAATTAA
>JACWDO010000035.1 GCA_014654115.1 Pelagibacterales bacterium SAG-MED17
TTTCAAATGAAAATATAAGAGTTTTATGGAGTTCACCAAATAATTGGCTTTTAGTTTCTCACAAAAAAGAATTGATAAATGAAATCTATAATTCTTTTAGCGAAAATGATTTTGCTGTTACAGACCTTTCTCACTCTAAAGCAACGATAGAATTAGAAGGATCTTATGTAAAAGAAGTTTTGAAAAAAGGATGTCCTTTTAATTTTAATATTTTAACAAAAAATATGAGTATTAATTCAGCTTATAATGGAATTTCTTTTATAGTTGATATGATAGAAGATGAACCAGAAAAAGTAAGAATTTTTTCACTAAGAAGCTTTGGAGAATCTCTTTACCATTCTATAACTGATGCTTCTTTAGAATTTGGTTTTAAGTGTAAGTAGTTATTATTCCTCAGTTTTAAATCTAGACTTCTGAATAAATAAAACAAATAATATTGGTATAATTAAAGTAAGAATTGTGACTGTAATTAACAACAGCCCTAACTCAGAATAGTCTGCGGTTGTTAAAATTGCGTTTGTAACTTTATCTTTTACTTCTCTAGTGATTGTAAAAATTTCATTAAGATATTTTGTTAATAAAGCACTTGCCGATAAGGCTAAATTAGTGAATGAGGCAAAAACCGCAAAAAATGTTGCTTTTAAATGGGAGGGTGCATTCTTAGCAATCCAAGCCAAAAGTGGAATCATTGATATTTGACCCAATGGAGATTCTAGCGCTGTATTTATCAACGCTATAAATTTTGCATCAACAATTCCGTTTGTTAATGACGAAGTCCAGTTATGAAATCCATAATACATCCCAACACTTGGTAAAAATAATATTGACCCTGCAATTGATAAAATAATTATTATTTTAGCAATGGAGTTTTTTGCCATAAATGGTCTAAGAATTATTATTCCAACCAATGTAAGAACTGCGGCTAGCAAAGAAAGTATAGAAAAAAATTGTTCATTAAATTTAAGTTCATCGATTTCAAACCAGGATAATCCTGGTCCTGGCCCAGGCATTGCCCTAAATATAAAAATAATTATGGCAGTTCCAACGATAGTAAATCTTAACTTTTCAGGTAACTCCTTTATGAGTTTGCTCATTAAGAACAAAATAATTATCATGGAGCCTAAGAAAACAATTTCTTGTGCAAAAGGTAATCCCAACGATCCAACACTCAATGTAAAAATTACAAAAATTAGACTACCACCAAGTATCCACCAATTAACTTTCGTTTTCTCATGATTGAAAATATCTTCTGTCCCAGATAGACCTTTTTTAATTAAATTGTTTTTCTTTTTATTTTTTAAATAAGCGGCAAAAATAACACCTAAAATTGAAACCATTGGTATTATTAATGCATAAAGATATATGGATCCGTATAATTGTATTTTTTCAGCCTGTTCAAGATTGTCTACTCCTTTAAATAATATAACATTAGCAAGAGCAACTAAAACTGTTCCTCCTATAATTGCAAATCTTCCAAGTGTTTGCATCGTCGTATGCATAATCTTAACTTGATCTGTTGTAAATTTTTCACCATTCTCATTAATTAAAGGCACAGCCTCAACTGTCATTGCATCAGCAACAACATCTTGAACTACATATCCAATAGGAGCCAAAAGAACGCTTATTACAAACCAAGTTTCAACTTTTAAATAAGATGACATTTGCTCTGTATGAA
The DNA here is from genome assembly GCA_014654115.1 of Pelagibacterales bacterium SAG-MED17. Taxonomy (GTDB): domain Bacteria; phylum Pseudomonadota; class Alphaproteobacteria; order Pelagibacterales; family Pelagibacteraceae; genus Pelagibacter. The sequence goes on from JACWDO010000035.1 coordinate 1,676, forward strand.
TTATTAGTCCATACATTATTAATAAACTAAGACCAATTAGAGAAGCTCCGACATAAACCATGTAATTCTTTTTATTCCAGATTAAATCAACCAAATGCCCAAGTGGCATTTTTAAAGCCCAAGGTATTCCTGCCCAAAAACCTAATCCTGCAAGAAATGCTGCAGATAAATTTAAATAATCTTTAACAAAGAAAGTACCTACTATACCTGTTAGACCAGATATGCCTGCTGCTACATAAATCATTAACGGAGGTAAATAAGACAATTTAAATTGTCTACCCAAATCAAACAGTGTTGAATCTATAAATTTAATGATTTTGTCCATTAACTCTTAATCTAATAGGTTTAATTTAATTAGACTATTATTTTTTGTTTCTCTGCACCACAATTCATAACTTTCACAAACTCTCCACAGGTGATTTGTAGCTCTTTGCGATATTTCTAAGGGAAAATGACTTTTTGCATAGTACAAATCAGGAAATTTAATTAATTGTTTGACCATTGCTTCTTTTTGTAAATTTAAAAGCCTTAAAACCTCTTTAGAAATTTTTTCTCCCGAGGTCTCATCAACAAAATCATTTTGTTTTAATTTCTCAAACCATTCATCATGAAATTGACCACTACTTACTTTTTCATACATTTGACTACCCATAAATCTTTCAATCGCATCTATGTTAGTAATGTCATTATTTTCTTTTTTTATTTTAAAAATTTCTAAATAAATCTCCTCAGCAACATAAAGTATGTACGGTTTTTTATTTTCTTCTCTCATAAAATTACAAATCTAAAGTATAATAACAAGAATTAGGATCTTCTTTATAGTGAGCGAATGGTTTACATTTAGTAAATTTAAAATGTTCAAAAAGTTTTCGAGCAGGTAGAAAAAAATTTCCAGATCCTGTTTCAATACTTAACTTTTTTATACCTAATTTTTTTGCCTGAATTATTAAATGTGAGATTATTTTATTACCAATACCTTTATGTCTAAAATCATCAGATACTCTTATTGATTTAAATTCTCCATGGTTTTCTCCAATTAATTTTAAAGCCCCGCACCCTATTAAATGATTATTATCCCACAAACTCCAAAATTTTATACTTGGATCTTTAACTATATA
>JACWDO010000036.1 GCA_014654115.1 Pelagibacterales bacterium SAG-MED17
AATTCTAGGTTTGAGATCAGTGTTTTTTGATTGTGTTTTCCAATCTACGACTGCTTTCGTAGAAATTCCAGTTGCATCATCCACAGTCTCGGCAATAGATACACCATCTATTAAGTCTACATAATTAGCTATACCATCTTTTTCAGCAATAACAGGAGTAGTATACGGATCCCATTCACAAATTTTTGCACCTTTTTTAACTTTATCTAAATTTTCAAAAAATAATTTTGAACCATATGGGACTTTATAAGAAGCAACTTGCAGACCATTATCATCTTCTATTGAAATTTCTGTATTTCTTCCCATAACAATTTGATTATTTTTGGAGTCTTTAATTAAATTTGTATTAACAATTTTAAGTGTACCCTCAGAGTTTGATACTATTTGCGATTCTTGTTTTACCGATGCTGTTCCGCCAACATGAAAAGTTCTCATTGTAAGTTGAGTTCCTGGTTCACCAATTGATTGTGCTGATATCATTCCTATAGCCTCTCCCACATGGACCATTTTTCCTCTAGATAAATCTCTACCATAACAAGTAGCACAAACACCCTGCTTCGAACTGCAAGTCATGACAGAATATACTTTCAACGATTTTACGCCAGCAGCATCAATTTTTTCACAAGCCGCTTCGTCTATCATTTCTTCTTGTTTAATTATTACTTCTCCTGACAATGGGTTTTTAACATCGAATGCAGTAACTCTTCCTAAAGCTCTTTCTGAAAGGCTAACCATAATGTTTCCGCCTTCTAAGACTTCTGTAAGTTCAATAGATCCTGGGTTATCACATTTTACTTTAGTTATTGTTAAATCTTGAGCAACATCACATAATCTTCTTGTTAAATATCCTGAGCTAGCTGTCTTAAGCGCTGTATCAGCTAGACCTTTTCTTGCACCATGTGTTGAGTTAAAATACTCTAACGCTGTAAGTCCTTCTTTAAAGTTAGAAGTTATTGGGGTTTCAATAATTTCACCAGATGGCTTGGCTATTAAACCTCTCATTCCAGCCAATTGTTTCATTTGGGCAGCTGATCCTCTAGCACCACTATCTGCCATCATAAACACAGAATTAATCTTTAATCCTTCATCAGTTACTTCTGTAGCTGAGATTCTTTTCATCATTTCTGATGCAACTCTATCTGTACATTTAGACCAAGCATCAATAACTTTATTATACTTTTCACCTCTTGTTATTAATCCTTCTGCATATTGTCCTTCATAATCTGCAATTAGTTTTTTAGTCTCGTCGATTAATTGTTCTTTATTTTCAGGTATTAAAAGATCATCTTTACCAAATGAAATTCCAGCCTTAAATGCATGCTTAAATCCAATGTCTTTTAATTTATCACAAAATATTACGGTACTTTTTTGACCTGAAAATCTGAATACATGATCAATAATTTCAGAAACTATTTTTTTAGGAAGCAATCTATCAATTAATGAAAATTTATTATTTAAATTTTTTGGAATTATGTTTGATAGTAAAAATCTCCCAGCAGTACTAATATGTTTTTCTAATTTATCATTACCTTTTTCATCAATTGTCTCAAATCTTGAAATTATTCTAGAATGTACTTTAATTTGTCCTGTTTCTAATGCATGTTCAATTTCCGAAGTGTTTACAAAATATCCTTCAATTCTCTCAGTTTGAACTGGGGGTTGTGATAGATAATAGATCCCCAATATCATATCCTGACTTGGTACAATTATTGGTTTACCATTAGATGGACTTAAAATATTGTTTGTCGACATCATCAATACTCTAGCTTCTAATTGTGCTTCTAGACTTAATGGCACGTGTACAGCCATTTGATCTCCATCAAAATCTGCATTAAATGCCGCACAAGTTAATGGATGTAGTTCTATGGCATTTCCTTCTATGAGTTTTGGCTCAAAAGCTTGAACACCTAACCTGTGAAGAGTTGGGGCCCTGTTAAGTATTACAGGATGCTCTCGTACTATTAATTCTAAAGCATCCCAAACCTCAGTTCTTTCTCTCTCTACTAATTTCTTTGCTTGTTTAATGGTTGAGGCTAACCCTAATTTGTTTAATCTTGCATAAAGAAATGGTTTAAATAATTCTAGGGCCATTTTTTTTGGAAGTCCACATTGATGTAATTTAAGGTCTGGTCCAACTACTATTACTGATCTACCTGAATAATCTACTCTTTTTCCTAATAAATTTTGTCTGAACCTTCCTTGTTTTCCTTTTAACATTTCAGCAAGTGATTTAAGTGGTCTCTTGCTAGTTCCTGTTATCACTCTTCCTCGTCTTCCATTGTCAAATAGCGCATCTACAGATTCTTGCAGCATTCTTTTTTCATTCCTGACAATTATGTCTGGAGCTTTTAAATCTATAAGTCTTTTTAATCTGTTGTTTCTATTAATGACTCTTCTATAAAGATCATTTAGATCAGATGTAGCAAATCTACCTCCATCTAATGGAACTAATGGTCTTAATTCTGGTGGTATTACTGGTACTGTAGTCAATATCATCCACTCTGGTTTGTTTCCAGTTTCAATGAATGATTCAATTAATTTAAGTCTTTTTATTGATCTTTCCTCTGATACTTTGGACTTGGTCTCTTTTATACTTCTTATAAGAGCTTCTCTTTCTTCTTCCAAATTTATAGATTTTAATATTTCTAATATTGCTTCAGCTCCAATGCCAGCTGTAAAAGCCTCCTCACCATAATCATCTTGATATTTAATCAATTCTTCTTCGCCTAATAATTGATTTTTTTTTAAGCCTGTTAAGCCAGGTTCAATAACTATAAAATTTTCAAAATA
>JACWDO010000037.1 GCA_014654115.1 Pelagibacterales bacterium SAG-MED17
GTATCATAATATTCTCCTTTGCATTTAAAGCTGTTGTTAATAATAATATTGATAAAAATAAAATACTAATTTTTTTAAGCATAAATCTCTTTTAATGACTTGATGGTACTTTTAGTTGTAAATTTCTTTAAATCACCTCTATGAAGAGCTATTTCTTTAACAAATCTTGATGAAATAATTTGATTTTCCACATCAGACATAAGAAATACTGTTTCTACTTTATTGTTTAATTTTCTATTCATTCCAGCTAGTTGAAACTCATATTCAAAATCTGAAACAGCTCTCAAGCCTCTGAGAATTAGGTTTGACTTATATTTTTTACATAATTCAGTTGTTAAAGAATTAAATTTTATCACCTGAATTCTATTTCTTGAAAGTTTTAAATCTCCATATAAAGCTTTTGAAACAATTTTTAATCTTTCATCTATTGGAAATAAGAAATTTTTCTCATTTCCATCAGATATACCAACAATTATTTTATCAGCTAATTTTAAAGCTTTTTTTATAACATCTATATGACCGTTTGTAATTGGATCAAATGTTCCTGGATATATAGCTGTATTTTTCATTAAACCAAATTATCATCTAATTTAATCGAAGAGACAACCTTTTCGTCACCAGTTAATTTAATAATCCTTACTCCTTGAGTATTTCTTCCAGCAATTCTAATTTCTTTCACGGCTGTTCTTATAACTCTACCTTTATTAGTAGAAATTAATATTTGATCTCCCTCAAACACAGGGAAGGATGATGAGACATTACCATTTCTTGGGGAATTCACTATACCAATTATTCCCTTACCTCCTCGATTTGTAACTCTAAAGTCGTAATGAGAGGTTCTTTTGCCATAACCATTTTCTGTAATTGATAAAATAAATTTTTCTTTAGCTTTAAGCTCAGATTTTTCATCTTTAGTCTTACTTTTACTTTTTTTAATATCGTCTTTATCAATTATAGATAACGAAACAATCGTGTCTTTTTCTGAAAGATTAATACCTCTTATACCTTTAGAAGATCTACCCTTAAAAACTCTTAGTTTTTTAGACTCAAACCTAATGCTTTTACCAAAATTTGTATTTAGCATTATATCTTGATCATCTGTACATATTTTTACCCCAACAATTTTATCATCAGAGTCTAATTTCATTGCAATTTTACCAGAAGCATTAATAGATGAGAAATCTTCAAGGTTATTCTTTCTAATCTTTCCTTGACTTGTAGCGAATATAATATGCATATTTTTCTTATCAACATCTTCATCTGGAAAAGGCATAATTGAACTTATTGATTGATGGTTTTTAAGAGGTAAAATATTAAAGAGAGATTTGCCTTTAGAAGAAGCTGAACCTTCAGGTATTTTCCAGGCTTTAAGTTTATACGCTAAACCTTCTGTTGAAAAAAATAACAATGACGTATGTGTATCGACAGACAAAGTTTGAACAACCGAGTCTTCTTCTCTAGTTTTAATCCCCGCTTTTCCTTTGCCACCTCTTTTTTGTTGTTTAACACTGCTTAATGCACCTCTTTTAATATATCCTTGTAGAGTTATTGTTATTATTACTGACTCTTTTTGAATTGTTTCTTCAATATCATAATTTAAGACAGCATCTATAATTTGAGTTCTTCTAGGTACTGAAAATTTTTCTTTTATCATCTGCAAATCGTTGCTTATTACACTTAACAGCTCATTTTTTGAATTAATAATTTTTTTATACTTAGAAATCTCTGCAGCTAATTTTTTAATTTCTATCTCAATTTCATTTATTCCTATTGCAGTTAATTTTTGTAGTCTAAGTTCCAATATAGATGTAACTTGATCGCTTGAAAGAACATATTTTCCTTTATAATTTTTACTATCAACTAATTTAATAAGTTTTGATGCTCTATTAATTTTCCAAGTTGTTTTTAAAAGAGAATTTTTTGCCTCTTCAGGATTTTTTGATGATCTTATTATTTTAATAACTTTATCAATATTTTCAACACTCACGGATAAACCTAATAAAATATGAACTCTCTCCTCTGCTTTATTAAGATCAAATTTCGTTCTTTTTATAACTACATCTTCTCTAAATTTTAAAAAGTTTTCTAAGAAATCTTTAAGGTTGCAGGTCTTTGGTTTTTGATCAACTATTGCAAGAGAATTAAAACCAAATGATGATTCTATGGATGTGAATTTGTATAATTGTCTTTTGACAGTTTCTGGCTCAACATTTCTTTTGAGGTCTATAGATACTCTAATACCAACACTATTAGACTCATCTCTTATATCACTTATACCCTCTATTTTTTTATCTCTTACTAATTCAGCAATTCTTTCATTTAAATTCGACTTGTTAATTTGATAAGGTATTGAAGAAATAACAAGTCTGTCTTTACCATTTTTTAAATTTTCAACTGAAATTTCTCCACGAATTTTAAAAGATCCTCTTCCAGTTTTATATCCTTGTTTAATTATATCTTTTCCAATTATTAATCCACCTGTTGGAAAGTCTGGACCAGGAATATGTTTCATTAATTCATTTATTTTAATATCTTTGTTTTTGATTAAAGCTAATGTTCCATCCACAATCTCGCCTAAATTATGAGGTGGTATACTTGTAGCCATTCCAACAGCTATTCCACCAGCTCCATTAACTAAAAGATTTGGATATTGAGCAGGTAACACAATAGGTTCTTGCTCTGTTTCATCGTAATTACTTTTAAATGATACTGTGTTTTTTTCTATATCATCAAT
>JACWDO010000038.1 GCA_014654115.1 Pelagibacterales bacterium SAG-MED17
TTACTTCTTTATCACCATATTTGTAATAAGCTGGTGGCATTATTAAAATTTTTTGTTCATCTTCATTTTTACCAGTGGCAAGAAAAAATTTACATTTTTTAACATTTTTAATTTTTTTCATAAATGCTAAAAAGGTTTTTGCAGGAATTCTTTTTGTCGGCCCAGACCCTCCAATAGCAAGCAGGATATTAAGTTCGTTTGTTTTCATAAGTAACTTTTCTGATGTTTCTCTAACTAGACTTTCATCAATTTGAATTTCAGGATTTTCCTTAACATCAATACTTAAATTATCCTTAATTAACTTATTGGCAGCACCAGTGATGTGTTGTTCTTTTTTTTCAAAAAGTGGATATTGATAAATTTTTTTAATATTAGCCAATCTAGAAACTAAATAAAATCTTAATGAAGAATTAAAAATGAAAACTTTTTCAAAATTATATTTTTTTAGCTCTTTTGCTAATTTGATAGAACCTAATATCCCTTCATTTTTGTCATTTTTTTTTAGGTAGATAACTTGATCGATATAGTTAGTTTGGTTTAAAAATTCCTCAGCTTTTGAATTTTCTTTCACAAGCAAACTTACTGGGCAATTGAATTTTATCGATATTGCCCTAATAAATGGAAGGTAAATTACTGTATCACCAATACCCATTTTATTTTGAATTCCTAATATTTTCACAAGTAATTTATAAACTTTACTAATCAGTTTTTTTATATAAATTTTCAATATGAGTAAAATTAGTGGGATATACGCTGCATCGATGTCGATTTTAAACAACGATTTGACACTTGACATTAAAAAAACCATACAACATGCAGAAATGATCATAAATAATGGTTGCCATGGGGTAGCAATTTTTGGAAGTACAGGGCAGGCACAGTTAATTCCCGTTTCCGAAAAAATTAATTTATTAAATCATCTAGCTTTAAGCAGATATAGAGAAAAATACATAATTGGAACTGGGCTAAATTCATTAGGTGAAACTATTAATTTAATGAGAGTAGCCAGATCATTAAATTTTAAAAAATTTTTAATAATGCCACCAGCTTATTACAAATATGGTGATAAAGAAGTAATAGAATTTTATAGCAAAATAGCTGATGCAATTCCTGATAGCGAAATAATTCTCTATAATTTTGAAAAATTGTGTGGTTATAAGTTTAGTATTGAGTGTGTTGAAAAACTTGTAACAAAATACCCAAAAAATATTGTTGGAGTTAAAGATAGTTCATACAATTTATTTGAAAATTTAAAAATAGATAATTTCTCAGTTCTACCCGGATCAGAATCTAAATTATTAAGAGGTCTTGAGCTAGGTTGTTCGGGAATAATTACTGCTACATGCAATGCTACATCAGAGTTAGCAAGAAAAGTATTTGATGACTTTCAAAATGGACATGAACAAAAAGTTAATCAAAAATTGTGTGATGTGAGAAATGTATTTGAAAAATATAATTTAATATCAGGACTTCACACGTATTTTGGAAAAAATAACGCATTTTATGAAAATCTATTACCTCCTCTAAGTATTTTAAATACTCAAGAGGTAGAAGAACTCAATGATAGCCTAGAAAAGTTAAATTTTTCAACAAAGTCTTCCTTGGCAGCCTAATATGCAACTTGCTAGATTTTTAAATAGTGTTTTTAAGAAAGATGGTTTTATATTAGTTGATGCTAACTCAAAAAGTTACATTATTGGAAACCCAAAAAAAGAAAATCCTATTAAACTTAAAATTCTTAATAAAAAACTTCATTACAAATTATTATTTCATCCAGATCTTTATTTTGGTGAAGCATATACAGATGGTGAAATTAAAATAGAAAATGGAAGTCTTACTGATTTTCTAGATCTTGCACTTATGAACTTTGGAAGAGGAGATCTTAATTTCTTTAGTTATTTAATAAATAGATTAAGGGGATCTTACCGATATTTAACAAATTTTAATTTTATAAAAAAATCGAAAATGAATGTTTCGCATCATTATGATATTTCTGATGACCTATATGATTTATTTTTAGATCCAAAAAGACAATACTCATGTGCTTATTTTAAAAATGAAGATGAATCTTTAGAAGATGCACAAAATAATAAAATAGGACACATTATAAAAAAATTAAATATCAAACCTAATCAAAAAGTTTTAGATATTGGTTGTGGTTGGGGATCATTAGCAATTGACATAGCAAAAAGTGCTAATTGTGAGGTTACTGGAATAACTTTATCTCAAAATCAATTTAACTATTGTCAAAAAAAAGCAAAAGAACTTAATTTAGAAAATCAACTTAACTTTAAGTTAATGGATTATAGAGAGTTAGATGAGAAGTTTGACAGGATAGTGAGTGTTGGAATGTTTGAGCATGTAGGTAGAAAATTTTACCGTAAATTCTTCTCACAAGTTGAAAAATTGC
>JACWDO010000039.1 GCA_014654115.1 Pelagibacterales bacterium SAG-MED17
TCAAAATATAAAACTCTTTCAACTTCTTTTAATTTCATATCTACAGCTAAAGAAATCCTACTTGGCAAAGATTTTAAAAACCAGATATGTGCTACAGGTGTTGCCAAATTAATATGGCCCATTCTTTCCCTGCGTACATTTGATTTTGTAACCTCTACACCACATTTTTCACATATAATTCCCCTGAATTTCATTCTTTTGTATTTGCCACATAAACACTCGTAATCTTTTATGGGCCCAAATATTCTAGCGCAGAAAAGCCCATCCTTTTCTGGTCTAAAAGTTCTATAATTAATTGTTTCAGGTTTTTTAATTTCACCAAATGTCCATGATTTTATTTTTTCAGGACTTGCTAACGTGATCTTAATGCTATTAAAATTTTGAGCTTCAGAGATTTCTGAAGATTTAAATAGATCTGATAATTCTTTACTCATATTTTTAATTTAACTCCACATTTAATGCTAGTGATTTAATCTCTTTAACTAGAACATTGAAAGACTCTGGTATTCCAGATTCAAAATTCTCTTCTCCTTTTACTATAGTTTCATAAACTTTCACTCGACCTGCTACATCATCTGATTTTACAGTTAAAATCTCTTGAAGAGTATAAGAGGCTCCATAAGCCTCTAAAGCCCAAACTTCCATTTCACCGAACCTTTGGCCACCTAGTTGTGCTTTTCCTCCAAGTGGCTGTTGTGTAACTAAACTATATGGACCTGTTGATCTTGCATGTATTTTATCTTCAACTAAATGATGTAATTTAAGCATATAAATAATTCCAACAGTCACAGGTCTATCAAATTTCTCGCCTGTTCTGCCATCCCAAAGTGTTGTTTGCCCTGAGTTTGGTAGTTTTGCTAGATCAAGCATATTAGTTACATCCTGTTCCTTCGCACCATCAAATACTGGCGTTGAGATAGGAACTCCACTTTGAATATTTTGACACAAATCTTTAAATTCAGTATTCGTTAATGTGTCAATATCTTTTGAATAGACCTCATCTCCATAAACTGATTGCAAAAACTTTGTTATTTTTTCATCTTTTTCTATTTTTTTTTGATTTTGATTTATTAAGTCTGTTAATTGTTCCCCCAATTCTTTACATGACCAACCAAGGTGCGTTTCTAAAATTTGTCCAACATTCATTCTACTTGGTACACCAAGGGGATTTAAAACTATATCAACAGGTTTTCCATTTTCTCTATAGGGCATATCTTCAAGAGGTACTATTTTACTAACAACACCTTTATTCCCATGTCTGCCAGACATTTTATCTCCAGGTCTTAGTCTTCTTTTAATAGCAACAAAAACTTTAACCATCTTCATAACACTTGGTAATAAATCGTCTCCTTGTCTAATTTTTAAGACTTTATCCTCAAATCTTTCTTGAATATCTTTTTTAGCATTTTCATATTGAGACCTCAGTTGAAGTAATGCTTGATTTTTATTTTCTTCTTCAACGTTTATTTTAAAAAGATCATTTACTGATAAATCAAATATAATTTCTTCTGTTAAATTTGTACCATTCTCATAGTTTTTAATTTTTTTAGTTAAACTTGTATTATTTAGTATTGAGGAAGCTCTTTGCTTTATGCTTCTTTCCAAGATTTCTTCCTCTACATTCTTATCTTGTTGAACACTCTCAATTTCAGCTCTTTCAATTGTTATAGATCTTTCATCCTTCTCAATACCATGTCTATTAAATACTCTAACATCTACAACAATCCCTCCACTACCACTAGGCATTTTTAGTGATGTATCAGTCACATCAATAGCTTTTTCTCCAAATATAGATCTTAAAAGTTTTTCCTCTGGTCCAGATGCAGAATCTCCTTTTGGTGTAACTTTTCCAACCAAAATATCTCCCGGTTTTACCTCGGCTCCAATATACACAATTCCAGACTCATCTAAATTTTTTAATGCTTCTTCATTAATATTTGGTATATCTCTTGTTATATCTTCCTCACCTAATTTAGTGTCTCTAGCCATAACTTCGTATTCCTCTATGTGAATTGAAGTAAATACATCATCTGTGACACATCTTTCCGATATAAGAATTGAATCTTCAAAATTATACCCCTGCCAAGGCATAAATGCTACCGTTACATTTTTTCCTAAAGCTAATTCTCCAGTTTTTGTTGAAGGTCCATCTGCAATAATATCACCTGACTTTACTTTATCTCCGACTCTAACTAAGGGTTTTTGATTTATGCATGTGTTTTGATTTGATCTTTTAAATTTTTGTAAATTGTAAATATCAACACCTGATTCTGAATAGTCTTTCTCATTTGATGCTTTAATTACGACTCTTTTTCCGTCAATTTTATCAACTACACCATCTCTCTTAGCAACAATC
>JACWDO010000004.1 GCA_014654115.1 Pelagibacterales bacterium SAG-MED17
ACAAATGTATCAATTTTGGCTAAAAAAATAAATGAGTAAAAAAAAAAATTATATAGCTAAAGATTTATTTACTCCAAAACATATTAACATGAAAATGACGAGAGCAAAACTTGAGGCTCTTGTTGAAGATCTTATTTCTAGAACTATTCCGCCATGTGAAACAGCTCTTAAAGATGCTGGTTTAAATGCTAGTGAGATTGATGAAATAATACTTGTTGGTGGAATGACAAGAATGCCAAAAGTAATAGAAGAAGTTAAAAATTTCTTCGGTAAAGAACCAAACAAATCAGTAAATCCAGATGAAGTTGTTGCAATGGGTGCTGCGATCCAAGCAGGAGTATTACAAGGCGATGTTAAAGACGTATTATTGTTAGATGTTACACCACTTTCACTTGGAATAGAAACTTTAGGTGGAGTTTCGACTAAATTGATAGATAAAAATACAACAATACCAACCAAAAAAAGCCAAGTTTTTTCAACAGCAGAAGATAACCAACCTGCAGTTTCAATTAGAGTTTTGCAGGGTGAAAGAGATATGGCTTCAGACAATAAGGTTTTAGGTAATTTTGAACTAGTGGGTATAGCACCAGCTCCTAGAGGTGTGCCCCAAATTGAAGTTACATTTGATATTGATGCAAATGGAATTGTAAATGTTTCTGCGAAAGATAAAGGAACTGGTAAAGAACAAAAAATTCAAATTCAAGCATCTGGTGGTTTAAGTGATGAAGAAATAAATCAAATGGTTAAAGATGCTGAGACAAATAAAGAGGCTGACAAGAAAAAAAGAGAAGCTGTTGATGCAAGAAATCAAGCTGATACCCTACTTCATTCTACGGAAAAAAATCTAAAAGAACATGGGAGCAAAGTTTCTGATGCTGATAAAAAAGCTATTGAGGATGCATCTGCCAATGTACGAAATGCATTAAAGGGAACAGATGTAGAAGAAATTAAAAAGAAAACTCAAGATTTGGTTCAAGCTTCAATGAAACTTGGCGAAGCTATTTACAAATCACAACAAAGCACAAAACCTAGTGACGCACCTAAGGATGCAAAGGATGAAGGAAAAAAAGACGATAATGTTGTTGATGCAGACTTTGAAGAAGTAAAAGACGATAAAGAGAAAAGCGCCTAAACTATCAACCATTTGTCTATAACTAGTTATGGCAAAAAGAGATTACTACGATGTTTTGGGTGTTGAAAAAAGTGCTGGTCCAGACCAAATAAAAGCCGCTTACAGAAAACAAGCAGTAAAACATCATCCTGATAAAAATAAAGGTGACAAAGGAGCAGAGGAAAAATTTAAAGAAGCTTCGGAAGCCTACCACGTTCTATCAAATTCAGAGAGAAAACAAAATTATGATAATTTTGGACACGCTGCATTTGAAAATGGTGGTGGAGGTGGCAGAGGGGGTTTTGGAAACTTTGACTTTTCTGGCTCTTTTTCCGATATTTTTGAAGACTTTTTTGGTGAGGGTTTTGGTGGAGGTGGAAGAAGGACAAGAAGATCTAACAACCGTGGATCTGATTTAAGATATGATCTTTCTATAAGCTTAGAAGAAGCTTACGCTGGAAAAAAGCAAGATATTAAATTCTCAACATCTGATAGATGTGATACTTGCAGTGGTTCAGGATCTAAACCAGGTCAAAGTGCAAGCACTTGCTCTATGTGTGGTGGACACGGACAAGTTCGTTCTAGCCAAGGTTTTTTTACTGTTCAACAAACATGTCCTCAATGCGCCGGTTCGGGTGAACAGATTACTGATCCATGTAAAAGTTGCGGTGGCCAAGGTAAAAAACAATCAAGTAAAAGACTTTCAGTAACTATTCCTAAAGGAGTAGACGATGGAACTAGGATTAGATTATCTGGGAAAGGAGAAGCGGGATCAAGAGGTGCAAGTAATGGAGATTTATATTTATTTATAAATGTGAATTCTCATGAATTATTCAAAAGATCTGAGGAAAATTTATTTTTTGAGTGCCCAATATCTATTGCAGACGCAGCACTTGGAGCTGAAATAAAAATACCTACAATTGATGGTGGAAAAGCAAAAATAAAGATTCCAGCTGGAACACAAAGTGGAAAACAATTTAGATTAAGAGAGAAAGGAATGCCACTAATGAGAGGAAATGACTATGGGGATTTATATGTTCAAGTTAATACTGAGGTTCCAGTATCTTTGAATAAAGAACAAAAAGAGTTACTTGAAAAATTTAGAGAAATTGAGAATGAAAAATCAAACCCAAGTATTAAACAATTCTTTAAAAAAGCAAAAAGTTTTTGGAAAAATTAGATGAAAAAAAAAATTAAGTATTTTATTTTTGCTACTATTTATATTTTAGCAATTATAATTCTAGGCGCCTATTTTTATAAAAATGGAATTGGGATAATTTAATTATCTTTTGCTAATCTTATAAATATATCTCCCATACCACCTTGTACTTGCTCAAGAGGAGCATTATTTCTTAGTTCGCAATATTGTCCCGTAACCTCATGACTGTCAATAGCAGCAATACTTTGAGAATTACATTTTGTAGCATTATGAAATAAACCAATTACTAGTCTCTCATCTAATACAAATACTTGATTGTTATCGAGTTTTTTTCCATCACAAAAATAATCCTTGTTTACCTCTCTTGGAAAATCTTCTTTTCCACAAGGATTATTGATTGTAAGAACAAAAAATTCTCTTTCACCATCTGTAAAGGTATATTTCATTTTTTTTACTTTAGAGTATTTCATCAAATCACACGAGCATGGATAACAACACTTATGATAAAATCCACAAATTTTCTCTTCATTTTCTACATTTTTAAGATATACAAATTCTGGTTTATTATTTGGATCCATCAATGATCCAGAAACAGCACAATATAACTTGTTGTATTCGATAAAATCTTGATAAGTAATATTTTTAGTTAAAATATGTTTGAAAAATTTTGGACCTGCAGCATTTCTATTTTTATCAGGAAAAATTTCAGGCCAATCTTTCACCAGGTCTGCGTAATAATTAAACTGGTTTGAATAAGTTGGTTTGATTAAGCTAAAAGTAATTAGTAGAAAAAAGATAGTAAAATATTTTAATTTATTCATATAGTAACGTTTAAACTACTTTAATTTGTTTGCTTATTGAATTGAGTATTATTGTCCTATTTTTTTTTGATTTATTTCTATTGTTTTATTGAGTTCTTTTATTTTAAATGATTTTGACGAACCATCAGTCCAAACAACTTTGATAGAAATATTTTTCTCACCCTTTCTAATTCCATAGTGAGCTACAGGTTCCATCTGGCATAAATATCCGGAACCTGCATCAATAGTTTTAGCGTGATTTCTTAGGTTTGAACTTAATATAACTGTTGCACCTCGTGCTGATGCACCAAATATGTTTAGAGGCTTAATTCTTATATAATTAAAATTTTTTTTAATATCTGCTTTATACATTGTTAGTGGTTGCATGCCAGATTCTCCATGAGAAATTAATAATTCTAAAATTCCATCATCATCTATATCTGCAATTGCTGCTCCTGTTCCCAATCCGTTAGACTCGTAAGCATTTTGAATTTTTATCTCTTCAAAAAATCCATTTTCTTTTATTTTGAATAATTTATTTGGTTCGCCAATATTATTCATGAATATTTCATCATAGCCGTCATTATCAAAGTCTGCTGATATCACTGTTCTAATTCTAGAAGGAATATTGTAGGTTGGAGTAGCTATATCCTTAAATTTGTTATCTTCTAACACAAAAGCTCTATGATAACCGTTCCAATTGGATGTGATTATATCTAATCTCCCTCTATAAAGTATGTCTGATAAAGTTGTACCTCTTCCATTTTCATATTGATCATCAATTTTATAATCCTTAGCTATATCCTGAAAGAAACCATCAGAATTATAATATAAAAAATTTTTTCCCCTTTCGTTTGCAGCAAATATGTCAGTTTTTCCCGATAAAATATTTCCTGCAACTACAGCTCTTCCACCAGTTATTTTATCAATTTTAAGCTGCTCTGCTAAATCTAGTATTTGTCCAGAACTTTGTTCATAAAAACGAGTTGGACCGCCATAATTAGCAACATAAATACCATATTTTCCATCGCCATTTCTATCAACACAAACAACAGATCTACCAGCGGTTAAGTTTAAATTTTTTTTGTTAATATCTTTTTCAAATAAATCAATAAAACCATTACTACTATTATCAATCAATCTATCTGAATATTTTTTTTCTCCACTATAGGTATCAGTA
Organism: Pelagibacterales bacterium SAG-MED17; assembly: GCA_014654115.1. Classification (GTDB taxonomy): domain Bacteria; phylum Pseudomonadota; class Alphaproteobacteria; order Pelagibacterales; family Pelagibacteraceae; genus Pelagibacter. The sequence continues at coordinate 4,251 of JACWDO010000004.1, forward strand.
TTTAAAAAATAAATTTCTTCAAATCCATCTTGGTCAATATCGCAAGCAGCAACCCCGATAGTTTTTCTTTCAGCATCATTAAAGATTTCATTTTTATTTATATTTATAAGTTTCCCATTTTGATAAGACAACGCTAAGTTTGAAAACCCAAACCCAGTAACGACAAATTCATATTTATTATCTAGATTTATATCAGTGACAGACACACCATAACTTAGTCTAAAATCATTATTATCAATTAGAAATGTTATATCTTTAAAAAAGTCAGCTTTAGATTGATTGATAGACACAAAAAAAATTAAAACCAAAAATAATTTTAAAAGGTATTTAATAAACATAATTGTTGTATATTGTTGAAAAAATATATTAAAATAATTTAATGAGCAAAGTAAATTTAGCGATATCTGGTTGCATGGGACGAATGGGCCAACAACTGGTAAAATCTTCTAGAGTTGATAAAAATTTTAAACTAACAACTCTTACAGAAAATAGATTAATAAAAAAAAAAATTTCTGGAATTAAACCTAGTTTAAATAATGAAAATTCCCTCAAAAATGTTGATTTAATCATCGATTTTACTGTCCCTAATTGTACTTTTGAAATTCTTAAAATTGCATCAAAGCTAAAAAAAAGAGTTGTTATTGGTACAACTGGATTTACCAAAAAAGAAGAGGGTCTTATTAAAAGATTTTCAAAGAAAATTCCAATACTGAAGGCTGGAAACATGAGCTTAGGCATAAATTTGTTAATGTATTTAACTGAAATAGCGTCTAAATCATTAGGAAATAATTTTTTAAGTAAAGTATATGAGGTTCATCATAAACATAAAATAGACTATCCATCTGGAACAGCATTAATGTTGGGTAAAGGAATTGCCGTTGGCAAAAATAAAGATTTTTATAATTTATTTGGAAAAAAATATCTTAATAAAAAAAGTTTTCCTTATGGAAAAAAAATAAATTTTAACTCAATACGAAAAGGTAAAACAGTTGGTGAACACGAAGTTAAATTTTCAAGTGGAAAAGAAATTATTACATTAAATCACGAAGCTTTTGATAGGGCTTTATACAGCGAAGGAGCTTTGACAGCTGGAAAATGGTTAATGAAAAAAAAACCAGGTTTATATTCGATGCGTGATGTTTTAAATTTTAAATGAGTGAGGAGCAAAGGGCAAAAATTGTTCTTCGAACTTTAAACAAAATATATCCAAAGACCCCAATTCCTCTTAAACACAGAAATATCTTTACTTTACTGGTTTCTGTTCTTTTATCTGCACAGTGTACAGACGTAAATGTTAATAATGTTACAGAAAATATATATCCAAAATATAATAAGCCTGAACACTTTGTTAAGTTGGGAAGAAAAAAAATTGAAAAACTAATACGAAGTATTGGTATTTTTAGAATTAAAGCCAAAAGTGTTTACAATTTATCAAAAACTTTAGTTGAAAAATACAACGGGAAAGTTCCAAAAACATTTGAACAACTTGAAGAATTACCAGGTGTTGGACATAAGACTGCCAGTGTAGTGATGTCTCAAGGATTTGGATATGCTGCCTTTCCAGTAGACACCCATATTCATCGGCTAGCTCAAAGATGGGGATTAACTAATGGAAAGAATGTCGTTCAAACAGAAGAAGATCTTAAAAGACTTTTTCCTAAAAAGTATTGGAATAAATTACATCTTCAAATAATTTATTATGGAAGAGAATACTGTAAGGCTAGAGAATGCTATGGTTTATCTTGTAAAATCTGTACTACTTGTTATCCTAGCAGAAAAAAACCACTTATAACCAAGAAAGCATAAATAATGAAAATATTAGGAATTGGAAATGCAATAGTAGATGTGATTTGCAAAGTTGAAGATGATTTTATCACTAAAAATAATTTAACAAAAAGTACTATGAAATTAATTTTTGACGATAAAGAATTTAAAAATTTATTGTCTAATCTTAAAATAGAAAAAACTGTTTCAGGAGGATCAGTTGCTAACTCAATAGTTGGTTTATCCCAGTTAGGGAATGAAGTTGGATTTATTGGTAAAGTAAATGATGATGAACTTGGTGGAAAATATGAAGATGGTCTAAAACAAGAAAATGTTAAATATATTTATTCAAAGAAAAAAGAGGAACTACCAACTGGAACTTGTTTAATATTAGTTACACCGGATTCGGAAAGAACAATGTGTACGTTTTTAGGAACTGCAGGTAAAATAAATGAAAATGATGTAAGTGAGGATGCTATTAAACAAAGCGAAACAATACTTTTAGAAGGCTATCTTTGGGACGAAGGAGAACCCAAAAAAGCTTTTGAAAAAGCAATTCAAAGTGCAAACAAAGTTGCAATGTCATTATCAGATCAGTTCTGTGTTGATAGACATAAACCTCATTTTTTAGAATTAGTTAAAAATAAATTAGATATAACCTTTGCCAATGAGCAAGAGATAATGTCGTTGATAGATGCAAAATCTTTTGATGAAGTGATCAACTTTTCGAAATCACTTGGAAAAATTATTGTTTTAACAAGAGGTGAAAAAGGTGCTGTAGCAATTAATGGAGACGAGGTTGCTGAATGTGGAATAAAAGACGGTCTTAAAATTGTTGATTTAACTGGAGCCGGGGATCTTTTTGCTGCAGGTTTTTTACATGGACATGTAAATAATATGTCACTAAAAGAAAGTTTAGATAAAGGAACTGAAATGTCCTCTAAAGTTATTCAACAAATTGGGGCCAGACTTTAAGATTGTTTTTTCTTTCTTTTAAAACTACCTTTACCTTTTTTAGGTTTAACAACTCGAGTTTTATATTTTGGAGTAAATAAATCTTTAGCTATATAATTTTTTTTTTTACTCATTTATTTTTTTAGCCAAAATTGATACATTTGTATGAATGTATCTGGGTTTTTTATTTCAAATTGATTCCAATTTTCAAGTGATGTATTTTTTAAGTCACTAGGATAATATTTGGAATATTTCTTTTTAATTAATGAATTTGTAAATCCTAAAAATTCTAAATCATATTTTTTTAGTAATTTTGAAATTTTTGTAAGAGTATAACGATGTTCTTGTACGTGAAAGATTAAATCTCTAAAATTAGAAGTTGAATAGAAATCATAATTATAAATAAGTTTTTGAAATTTTTTATTTTCTTTATCGTTCTTTATAATTTCTCTACAATTCCTGATAGTAGAAATATTATTATTAATATTATGTTTTTTTAATAATTTTCTTGTTTCAACAATATGTTTTCTGGCATAATCACTATATAGACCAAGCTTAAGATAACCATTTGGCTCTAAATTGTTTAGCAATACTTTCAAACCTTCCTCGGGATCTTTTAAATGATGAAGTACACCAACACATTCAATAACACTGAATTTTTTATTTAGATTATTTAAATTAAGTATATCACCATGTAAAAATTTAATATTAGTGTAATTAAGTTCCTGCATTTTACGTTTTGCAAAAGATAAACTGGATAAGCTTAAATCCACTGCGAGAATATCTGAATTCTCATATGATGCATTACTAACTAATTGTTGTCCAGTACCACAACCAGCAATTAATATATCTCTTTTTAAATTATTAGTATTTAAATTAATTTTATTTGGATAAATGTTATTATTTAATTTTGATAAAAAATCATTTTTAGGGGTCATGTTCGTGTATCTCCATCTAGGATAAGGGTTTTCCTCATACTGGTCCCTAACTTTTTTAGAAATATTATCAGAGATAGTATCAAATGAATTAATACTTTTTTTTAGCTCTTCTTCCCTTAAGTGATCTTTTATCTGGATTAATATAAGATCATTAAACAAATTATTCTTTGCAGAATAGTTAACTAATTTATTACTAATTATTTTAGATAAATTTAAGGGTACATAGCATGCTAAAATTGAAATTTCTAATTCATTAATATTTTTATCTTTCTCAATTTTTGTTTTTAAATCATAAATTATTCTTATCTCATCATTTGATTGAAAAAATAGGTACTCATTTAAAAAAGATTGTTGGGCAAATGAAATAATAAAATCTAAAAATTCAATAATTAATTTTTCATTTTTATCTTTTAATAATAGAAGGAATTCTTTTCTTATATGACATAAAAATTTTTCTAAAAATTTATCCCTAAATAATGATTTTTGTAATGTAAGTAAAAAAAGTTCTTTTTTTATTGCTTTTTTTACTACATCAAGGCTTAAAAGGGACTCATTAAGATCCATGTGATGCTGTATTTTTTTTTTATTTTCATCAGAAAAAATAAAATTTTTTGCATTATTAAATAACATGTTGTGATCAATTGTGTTTTTTTTTAATAAAAAAACAAATAATTCACTTAAATCAAAACTATTGTTCTCTGCTATATTTGATAATTCAATAGATGAAAGTAAATTTAATAATGAATTTACTACACGTAAATTATTAGGAGCAATATTTAGAGATCTTTTTAAATATAAAAGTGACTTTTTAAAATCTCCAACTTCTTGGAAAATAATTCCTAGAACATTATATGCATCTATATTATTTGGCTCTATTTGAATTACTTTTTCAAAACACTTTATTGCATCCTGATATTTTTTTTGATTATTCAAAATAATACCTTTATTAAAATGTGCTAAAATGAAATTTGGTTGAATTTGAATTATTTTTTCAAAATATTTTAATGAAGTTTCACGATCTCCTCTATCTAAAATTAAATTTCCAATATTAAGGAGAATGTTAATGTTATTTGGGTTTAATTCTTTGGCTTTCATAAGTAATGGTAATGCCAAATCAAATTTTCTTAATTGGGAGTATAAAGTACCTAGATTAAAATTAGCGTCTAAGTGATTTTTATTTATATTAAGTATTTCTTTATATAATTTTTCAGCTGTTTGAAATTTTTTATTTTTATGATTCTTAAATGCTAAACTAAGTTGTTTCTTAATTTGTAATTCATCAAATTTCACTTAATTATATAACCTAATTTAGAACTTTCGATAAATTGATTGTCACCAAAAATATTATTTATTTTTTTTCTTAATCTATAAATATGTGTTTCAACTGTGTGAGTTTCTAATTTTGAATTATGACCCCAAACTTCAGTTTGTAATTTAGTAATTTTGACTGCACTTTTTGAGTTGTTAAGAAAAAATATAATATTCGCCTCTCTTTCAGTTAAATCAAGGCTCTTTTCACTATTATAAATTTTTCTTGAGTTTAAATTTAATTTATAAACTCCAATATCTATCTCCGATTGTTGGCTATATTTTTTTTTTAAAAATTTAATATTAATATTTTCAACTAACTTAACTATATCAATTGGAAAATTTGTTATTTCAATTTGATTTTCAAAATCTTTAATTTTTTTATTTGATATTACCAAATAATTATTCAGTGCTTTTGAATCAAGATCAGTAATTTTATTTATACAAGTCAATTTAAAATTTATATGATCACTTATTTCATTTAGTATTTCGTATAAAATTTTAAAATCATAAATTACTAAATTTTCATTATTCATATATAATAAACAATATGACAATTGTTTTAAAAAATAAAGTATCACTTCAATTTGATGATTTTTTATTTTATTGTGCTATTGGAAAGAAAGGACTAGTTAAAAATAAGATCGAAGGCGATAAAAAAACTCCAATTGGAACATATTCATTGGGCAATTTATATTACAGAAAAGATAGGAACCCAAAACCATTAACAAAATTGAAGTGTATTCCAATTAAAAAAGATATGGGGTGGTGTGATGATATAAGAAGTAAAAAAAATTATAATAAATTAATTAAAGTTGATAAAAAAATAAAGCATGAAAAATTATTTAGAAAAGATTACAAATATGATTTTATGATCCCGATTAATTACAATTCAAAAAAGACTAAGTTAGGCAAGGGTAGTGCTATCTTTTTACATTTAACCAAAAATTTTAGTTCAACATTGGGATGTGTTGCAATTAAAAAGAAAGACTTTTTAATTCTTTTAAAATTAATAAATAAAAATACCAAAATAAGATTAACTTAACCTCTTTTACCAAAAATATTAGAGCCAATTCTTAAATAAGTAGAGTTGTATTCTAACGCATTTAAATAATCTGAGGACATTCCCATACTTAACTCATTTAGATTTATAATATTATTAAGTTCACTCATTTTTGAAAAGTACTGTGATGAGTCTTCCTCAAAGGGAGGAATGCACATTAAACCTATAACATTCAGATTAAGATCTTTAGTAAATTTATAAAAATCTAATAGATTTTCTTTTACTATTCCTGATTTTTGAACTTCTTCACCAAGATTTATTTGTATAAAAATTTTAGGTTTTTTATTTTGTCTTTCTTGCTCCTCTGAAATTTTTTTAGCCAACTTTTCATTATCTAAGGAGTGAATATAATCAAATATTTTTACAGCGAATTTGACTTTATTAGTCTGCAATTTTCCAATTAAATGTAAATTTATTTTATCATTTTTAATTTTAACATCAGTCCATTTTTCAATTGCCTCTTGAACTTTATTTTCTCCATAGTCTAAATGTCCATATTCAACTAATGGTAATATATGATCCAGCTTAAAAGTTTTTGAAACTGCAATTATTTTAGGTATTTTCTCTTTATTTTTCAGGTTTAATAACTTTGAATTGATTGAGCTTTGAATTGATATTAAGTTTTGTACTATTTCATGCATAAAAATTTATTAATAAAATATTACTTTATAGAAAAATTTGAAAAAAGTAATATCGACTTACAAACAAAAAACACAGCGATTATATATAGGAATTATAAAAAAAAATATAATATTAAAGAGCTAATAAATTTAAAGAATTACTGTCGAAAAAAAAGCTTAAAATTGTTAATATCCAACAATATAAAATTATCTATTAAATTAGACTTAGATGGCGCTTATATACCCTCTTTTAACAAAGAATATCTTCATCTTAGTTATTTTTTAAAGAAGAACTTTATTTTAATAGGCTCTGCACACAATTTAAAAGAATTTAGAATTAAGGAAAAACAAAATGTAAATCAAATTTTTTTATCCTCAATATTTAAAAAAAATAATAATTACTTAGGAATAAGTAAATTCAAAATATTTTCAAATTATACAAATAAAAAAATAATAGCTTTAGGGGGTATCTCAAAAAAAAACTTGAAATTAATTAAGCTCACTAAATCAAGTGGATTTGCAGGGATATCTTATTTTAAGAACAAAAAAAAAGGCCCCTAAAAAGAGGCCTTTTTATTAAGTATTATAAACTATTAATTAAAACGCAAATTTAAAGTTTACTTCATAAGCACTGTTATCAGCAGTTGTCGCACCAGCTACGTTATTCATACTTCCGTATGAACCCGAGATAGTCATTCCACCTGAAGTGTGAGAGAAACTCACGGCAGTTGCTTCTTGATCATCTAATGTAGTTGACTCAAAATCAATTGTAGATGTGTTTAGTGATACTGAAAGATCATCACTTACAGCGTATGATACACCAAGAGCTGTGAAATCTTCATCTGCAGTACCTGTACCGAAATCAGTTTCGTTTACTTGGTAACCTACAGATAATGCGCCAGCTGTATATTTAACCATCATCATAGATACGTCAGCAGCATTTGCAGCATCATTATTTTCACCCATTGCTGCATATACATCTAGACCTTCTATTCCAGTATAATGTATACCATAGTCTAATGATCCATCGACATTAGCAGTTCCTGATGGAACATAACCAGCTTTAAGAGCTAAACCATCCATTACTGTATAATCATAAACGAATATGTTATGCGTTATTGCTGAACCATTAGCAGCACCTGCTGGAGTACCCATGTAACCTACACCTTGTGCTTCTTCGTTAGCAGTTGGAGTTAAATCATCCCAAGCACCAATAACTGAAGTACTACTTCCACCTACGAATGTTAATTTACCCATGTCTCCTGTATCAATTGCAATAGCGTTAAAACCAACACCAGCTCCACCGTCAAGCTCAATGCTATGAGTTACAGTAAAACCATTGTCCATCTCTCCACTTGCTGAGAAACTGATTGAATCAGACATTGACCAACCATTACCTTTGACACCGTTATCGGCACCAGCTAATGTAATTTGGCTAGTTGCTGACATTGAGAAGTCTGCAGCTTGCGCTGAAGATGCTACTAATGCAGTTCCTAATGCTGTCAATCCTACTTTTTTTAGATTGTTCATATTATTTCCTTTCGTTAATTGTTTAATATTAAACAAGCAATATTTACCAATTAATTGAACTACTTTATTTTAATAATGAATATTATGTGTTTTTTTTAAATATGTGTTGTAAATTTACATCACCTATAATTGTTGTTTTATAGGTATTATTTAAGAAATGTTGAAAATATCCTTTTAATTTTTGCATTTTTTAAACTAAAACGATTTATTAGATAAAATTATGACATTTTTAAAAAAATTAAGACTTTTTTTCATTATTGGATTCGCTGCAGTTTCATTGATATCTTGTGAGGGAATGCCTGGAGGTGATGCTCGAAAAAATCCACCTGATCCAGATTTAAGGGTAAAGAAAAACCTTGAGGAAGGAAGAGGCTTTAGACTAGACAATGCTTTTAAAAATAGAAATAAAGGTGGAGACTTTATGTTTGCAAGTTCAAATGAGCTTTGGAGGGCATCTCTGGATATAATAGATTTTATGCCTCTTTCATCAGTAAATTATAGTGGAGGCATTATAGTAACAGATTGGTATTCAGATGGGAAAAATCTTAACGAAGCTGTAAAAATTTCAATACGGTTCTTATCAAATGAAATAAGAACAGATGCACTCGACATAAAGATTTTTTATAAAAAATGTAATCAAATGGCATCTTGTGAAGTTACACAAAAAAAAGGTCCTCTTTTAGTTGAGTTAAAAAAAGAAATTTTAACTAAAGCTACAATTTATAAAAAAGAGAAGAAAGATAAAAACTTTAAAGAGTATAAAGGTTCAAAGAAACTGTCTAATTAACCCAACAAATAAAAACTTAAGTGAATTCCGAAAGATATAATTTTAAAACAGTTGAGCTTAAATGGCAAAAAAAATGGGCTAAAAATCGTTTATTTTCCTCAAAAATAGACTATTCAAAAGAAAAATTTTATTGTCTTGAGATGTTTCCATACCCCTCAGGAAAAATCCATATGGGACATGTAAGAAATTATACAATTGGAGATGTTTTATCGAGATATAAAACATTAAAGGGTTTTAATGTTCTTCACCCTATGGGTTGGGATGCTTTTGGAATGCCAGCAGAAAATGCAGCTAGAGAAAACAATTTAGATCCTAAAGAATGGACAAATAAAAATATAACAACAATGAAAGAGCAATTAAAAAGGCTTGGACTTTCTATTGATTGGGAAAGAGAAATATCTACTTGTTCTGAAGAATATTATAAACACCAGCAATTATTTTTTTTGGAACTTTATGAAAAAGGGCTGGTTTATAGAAAAGAAAATTATGTAAATTGGGACCCAGTAGATCAAACTGTACTTGCAAATGAGCAAGTTATAGATGGTAAGGGCTGGAGATCAGGCGCAATTGTAGAACGAAAAAAATTAAATCAATGGTTTTTTAATATTTCTAAATTTTCTCAGGAACTTCTTGATGGCTTGGATAAATTAAAAGATTGGCCAAACAAAGTAAAAGTAATGCAAAAGAACTGGATAGGTAAATCATTTGGTTGTGAAATCGCATTTCAAACAGAAGGTGATTTACCAGTGAAAGAAATCAAATGCTTTACTACAAGACCTGACACATTGTTTGGTTTTTCTTTTTTAGCATTATCTGTAGATCATGAAATTTCAAAATTTTTTTCTGAAGATATGGAATTTCAAGAATTTAAAAGGGAATGTTCTAAAACAGGTACTACAGAGGAAGCAATCGCTATTGGTGAAAAAATAGGTTTTAAAACTAACTTGATGGCTGTAAATCCATTAAATCCATCGCAAAAAGTACCAGTTTTCTTTGCTAATTTTGTATTAATGGATTACGGATTTGGAGCAGTATTTGGATGTCCAGCACATGATCAAAGAGACTATGACTTTGCTAAGAAATATGACCTAAAGATTAAAACCGTAGTAAGACCTGAAGACCAAGATGATAAATTTAATGTTGGAAAAGAGGCCTTTGCCGGATCTGGGATTATTATAAATTCAAAATTTTTAAATGGACTTAAAGTTCCAGAAGAGTCGATTATAAAAACAATCGAAATATTGGAAGAAAAAGATATTGGTAAGAAAAAAGTTAATTTTAGATTAAAAGACTGGGGTGTGTCTAGACAAAGATATTGGGGATGTCCAATCCCTATTGCCTATGATGAAAATGGAAGAGTAATAACTCTACCAAAAGATGACTTACCAGTTAAACTTCCAGAGAAAGTAGACCTTAATTCAAAAGGTAATCCGCTAGACTTTAAAGAAGATTGGAAGAGTGTAATAATTGATGGAAAGAAATATACCAGAGAAACAGATACTTTAGATACATTTGTATGCTCCTCGTGGTATTATCTTAGATTCTGTTCACCGACTGAAACTGGATATGGATTTAAAAAAGAAGAGATTGATTATTGGATGCCTGTAGACCAATATATAGGTGGAGTTGAACATGCAATCTTACACTTGCTTTATTCCCGTTTTTTTATGAAGGCTATTGGATATAAAAATAAAGATTTTAAATTTGATGAACCATTTGAAGGCCTATTCACGCAGGGAATGGTCTGTCATGAAACATACAAAGATCAGAATAATAATTGGCTAAGTCCTGATCAAATAGTATTAACAGGAGATAAATACTATAAAAAAGATGAGCCAGAAAATATTGTGAAAGTTGGACCATCAGAGTCAATGTCTAAATCAAAAAAAAATGTTATTGATCCAGAAAATATAATGGATAATTACGGCGCTGATGCTGTAAGATTATTTATCTTATCTGATAGTCCTCCAGAAAAAGATGTGCAATGGTCTGAACAAGGTATGAACGCTTCTTACAAATTTTTACAAAAGCTATGGACACTTCATAATAAAGTTAAAGCTAAAATACAAAATAATTTAGACTTAATTGGATCTGAAAAAGACTTAGAAAATTTTACTAATCAAATGATTAGTAAGATAACAAATAATCTTGAAAATTTTAGTTACAATGTAATTATAGCAAATATTTATGAAACATATAATTTTTTGAATAAAGAAATTGAAAAAGAAATTGATGCTAAGAAGCTGAAAGAAAATTACACAAAGATATTAATTTTGTTTTCTCCTGCTATCCCACATTTTTCATCAGAGTGTTTTGAAGATTTAGGATATAGCGATGAAATAAATTGGCCTAAAGCCAATTTAAGCTTCGTTAATAAAGATAAAATAGATTATGTAATACAGATTAATGGGAAAAAAAGAGCTATTTTAAATGATAATAGAGACATTGATCAAGAAAGCCTTTTACTGAAGATAAAATCAAATAAGATAATAGAAAAGTATATTAAAGATAAATCCATAAATAAGATTATCTTTGTTAAAAATAGATTAATTAACTTATTAATGCATGAATAATTTTTTTTTGAAATATCTAGCAGTTTTTTTTATATTAACGCTTTCAGCTTGTTCATATAAACCTATTTTTTCTGAAAGTAATTATAATTTTGAAATAAACGAAATAATATTCAGTGGTGAAAGGTACATTAATAGAATTATTAAAAATAAATTAGATTTAATTAAGAATGAAAAAGATCAAAATAAAAAAAAATACGATCTTTTAATACAAACCAATAAAGAAAGGTTAATTGTTTCAAAAGATTCAAAGGGTGATCCTCTTAAATTTGATCTTGTAGTAACAACAAATTATGAAATTAGTTATGAGAAAAGACTACTTTTTAAAAAAGAAGTAATAAAAAATAATATTTATAATAATGATGTAGATAAATTTAAGCTAGAGCAGAATGAAAAAATAATTTTGGAAAATTTATCTGAAAAAATTAGTGAAAACATAATTTCATCAATAATAAATTTAGATGATAATTAAAAGCTTTGAAATAGACAAATTAAATAACTCTGATTCTAATTTTCATTTAATTTATGGAAACAATGAGGGCATCAAACAAGATTTAATAAATAATATTTATCTAAAAAATTATGAAGGTGATATTTTAAAGTATGATGAGCATGAAGTTTTTAATAACATTGATGAGTTTATTTCAAATTTATTAACAAAGTCTTTATTTGGTGATAAAAAAATAATCATTATTTCAAGAGCTACAGATAAACTTTACACTTTGATAAATGATTTATTAGACAGGGAAATAATAGAAACAAAGATTATTATCAAATCTTCAAGTTTAGAGAAGAAATCAAAACTTAGGAATTTATTTGAAAAAGAACATCAATTAGTTTGCACACCCGTTTATGAAGATGACGTGAGAGCATTAAATTTAGTGATTCAAAATTTTTTAAAAGGAAATAACTTAAGTTTATCACAAGAGATTAAAAACATTCTTATAGAAAGATCAAAGGGTGACAGGATTAATCTGAAAAATGAATTATCCAAATTAAAAAATTTATCATTAAGTAAAAGTAAATTAAGTATAGACGATGTAAATAAGCTATCAAACCTTGCAGAAAATTATAGTGTATTTGAATTATCAGACAACTATTTAGCTAAAAATTCTAAGAAAGTATCTAATATCCTTAATGAGAATAATTATTCATCAGAAGACTGTATTTTAATTATAAGAACAATATTAAATAAATGTAAAAGACTTTTAAAAATCCGAAATGAAATTGATAATAATATAAATATAGATCAAGTTATATCTAGTTTTAAACCACCTATATTTTGGAAAGAAAAAGATATTGTTAAAAAACAAGTTCAATCATGGTCAACTAATGAAGTGAAAGAAATAATATTTAAAATCAATAACTTAGAGGCTTTAGTTAAGAAAAATACGTCAAATCCACTACTTTTCGTCTCTAATTTTGTAAGTAATTATTAGTAATTTTGCTTAATGATCTCTACCAATCTATCAAGCTGATCAGTCTCTTTATACTCTAAACTAATAGTTCCAGAATTATTTCTTTTATTTTTAACAAAAACTCTCATTCCAATTTTATCTGTTAACTCTTCTTCAAGACTTACAATATTAGGATCTTTTTTCATAGGATTGCTATTAGAACTAGATTTCAACATACGTACCAAACTTTCAGCTTGTCTAACTGATAGTTTTTTTGAAATAATTTTCTTTGCTAAAAAAATAGCATTCTCTAATCCCACTAAAATTTTTGCATGTCCTTGTGTTAATTTTTCTTCAATTATTAATTCTATAATCTCTTGTGGAAGAGATAAAAGTCGTAAACAATTTGATATATGCGCTCGACTCTTACCTATAAATTTAGACACTTTGTCCTGATCGTAACTAAATTCATCTATTAGTCTTTTATAACCTTCAGCTTCTTCAATTGGATTTAAGTCTTTTCTTTGAACATTTTCAACAATTGCAAATTCTAATGATTTAAGATTATCTACATTAATCACAACCACTGGTACTTCATGAAGCCCGGCGAATTGTGCTGCCTGCCATCTTCTTTCTCCAGCTATTATTTCAAATTTATCTTCTTCATCAGAAGATGGTCTTACAACGATGGGTTGGATAATGCCTCGTTCTCTTATAGAGTTGGTTAACTCCTCTAAACTAACTTCATCAAATTTTTTTCTTGGTTGATGCTTATTTCTAACTAATGAACTTATAGATATATTTTTTTTATCATCGATTTTTTCACTATCCCCTATCAAGGAAGACAATCCTCTTCCAAGTCCTTTTTTTGATTTAAACGGATTAATCATGCTGCACTCTCCACTGGTTTATCTTGATTTAAAAATTCTTCTGTAAAACTAAAGTATGCTCTACTGCCTGGACAAGCTTTATCATAAATAAGAACAGGAACGCCGTGAGAGGGCGCCTCTGATAATCTTACGTTTCTTGGAACTGCTGTATTGTAAACTTTATCCTTAAAATAGTTCCTTGCCTCTGTTTCTACCTCTCCAGATAATTTATTTCTCTTATCATACATTGTCAGAAGTATTCCTCTTATGTCTAAAGATGGATTTAAATTAGACTTTATTCTTTCTATTGTTTTCATAAGTTGAGTTAGCCCTTCTAAAGCAAAAAATTCTGTCTGAAGTGGTACCACAAGCGCGTCAGAGGCTACCAATGCCATGATTGTAAGGAGACTTAAGGATGGTGGGCAGTCAATTATGATGTAATCATAAGATGACCCAGAATTGTTTAAAATAGGGTATAATTCATCTTTTAATTTAAAGGCTCTTCGACTATCACCTGCTGTCTCTACCTCTAGCCCAGATAAATCAACATTTGATGATATCAAATCTAAATTTTCAAAGTTTGTAGACTGGATTACCTCTGAAATTTTTTTATTTCCATTCAACACATTATAAATTGTTTGATCAGAACTTGTTGTGTTAGATAATCCAAGGCCTGTTGTAGCATTGCCTTGTGGATCAAGATCAATTACAAGAATTTTTTTTCCTTTCATTGTTAAACCAGCTGCAAGATTGATAACAGTAGTGGTCTTACCCACTCCACCTTTTTGGTTTATTACCGAAATAATTTTTCTATTCATATTTTTTTTAAATTTGAAATTTTTACTACTGATGACTCAACACTTGTTAAACTTTTCATTTCTTCTAAGTCAAATTTCCAACTTGTAGAAACATCTTTCATAATTTTTTTTCCACTCTTTCCTAAATATATGACTATATATTTAAAGTTTTTAAAATTCTTTGTTGCTATATCAAAAATCACTGGCAAGGGTTTGAATGCTCGACAAATTATTACATCTGTTACTAAATTTTTCTCTTCAAATATATTTTTTTGATAAATTTTAGCTTCCAATTTAAACTTTTTTGCCATCTCTTTTAAGAAATTGCTTTTATGATAGCTCTTTTCGTAAAAAATTAGCTTAAAACCTTGCTTTTTAGATTTCATCAAAATACCTAAAACTATACTAGGAAGCCCTGCACCAGAGCCAAGATCAGTACATATATTAATATCATTTTTATCAATAAAATCAATGGTTTGTGCACTATCATAAATATGCCTTGTATTTATTGACTTTTCTGTACTTGAACTTATCAAATTAATTTTCTTATTTGCATTTAAAATTGACTGTGAATAGTCCTCTAATTCTCCCAAGGTTTCACGTGAAACATTTGGTATATAAATTCTATCTGTTTTAGTTATTTTCGAATCAATCAAGCTATATGTTTAATAGACTTTCTTTTGACATGAGACAACAAAATATATACTGCTGCTGGAGTAATTCCATCTATTCTAAGTGCTTGGCCCAAAGTTTTTGGCTTAATATCCTTAAATTTTGACTTAACTTCATTTGATAGTCCAGAGAATTGATCATAATCAAGATTTTCTGGAATTTTAAGATTTTCATCCCTTTTAAATGCTAAAATGTCTGCATTTTGTTTCTTTAGATAACCTTTATAATGAGCTTTTATCTCAATTTGCTCATCTATTTCACGTGAAATATATTTAATTTCAGGCCATATTTCCCTAATTTTTTTCATATTTACAAAATTTTGGCTCAATATTTCTATTGCATTTCTTTTAACCCCATCCTTCGCAATATTTATTCCAAATTTTGATGCTTTTGTTGGAGAAATCATGATTTTTTCCATATTGTTTAGACTTTCTTCAAGTTTAGAGGCTTTCTCTTTATATAGCGTTTTCCTTTCATCAAGTATTAGACCAATATCAATTCCTTTTTGGGTTAGTCTAAGATCAGCATTATCAGATCTTAAGGATAGCCTATATTCTGCCCTTGAGGTAAACATTCTATAAGGTTCTGCAACTCCTTTTGTGACTAAATCATCTATCATAACTCCTATGTAGGCTTCAGATCTATCAAGGATAAATGGTTCTTTGCCTCTTATTGAGAGGGCAGCATTAATTCCTGCTATTAGTCCTTGAGCTGCGGCCTCCTCATAGCCTGTTGTTCCATTTATTTGTCCCGCAAGATAAAGATTTCTGATTTTTTTTGTCTCTAATGTTAAAAAAAGCTCTCTTGGATCAACAAAATCATACTCTATGGCATATCCAGGCCTTAAAATTCTTACATTTTCTAAACCATTGATATTATTACATATTTCTTGCTGTATTTCAGCAGGAAGGGAAGTTGAAATTCCATTAGGGTAGATAGTTTTGTCATTAAGACCCTCTGGCTCCAAAAATATTTGATGTTTTTGCTTATCAGCAAACTTTACAATCTTATCTTCTATTGAGGGGCAGTATCTAGGACCTACTCCTTGGATACTTCCAGAATACATAGCACTCCTTTTTATATTTTTAGATATGATTTCATGCACTGCTTGATTGGTATAAGTCATCCTGCATGAAATTTGTCTATTGATATTTTTTTTTGTAAGGAAAGAAAAAAAATATGGATCTTCGTCTGCATGCTGCTCTTCGAGTTTTTCAAAATTAATTGTTGTTGCATCTAATCTTGGAGGTGTGCCTGTCTTTAATCGTCCAATTTTGAAATTATATTTTTCTAATTGTTCACTTAATCCTGTTGAAGGTTTTTCATTAAATCTTCCCGCTGGCGTTTTTTCCTCACCAATGTGAATTAAACCATTTAAAAAAGTTCCAGTTGTTAGAATTACTTTTGATGATAGTACTTTTTTACCTTCTTGTGTTATAAAACCAATTATATCGTTTTTATCAAAAATAAACTCAATTACAGGATCAGAAAAAATGCTTAAATTACAATAATTTACAAGTTTTTCTTGCATATATTTCTTATATAACGATCTATCACTTTGAGTTCGTGGTCCACGCACAGCAGGGCCTCTGCTTCTATTTAATAATCGAAATTGTATTCCTGATTTATCTGCAACTTCTCCCATTACACCATCAAGTGCATCTATCTCTCGAACAAGATGACCTTTACCTAATCCTCCTATTGCTGGATTACATGACATCTCGCCAATAGTATCAAATTTGTGTGTAAATAAGGCAGTATTTACACCTAATCTAGCCGATGCTGCTGCTGCTTCACAGCCAGCATGACCGCCACCTATTACAACTACATCAAATGAGATCTCATTTTTCATAGTTGTAATTTATTATTGATCTTAGAATTTACAAGAAAACAGTTTAAAATGCCTAGAAAGTAAGGAAATTCGATAGTTATTTACCTATACAAAAATCACTAAAAATCGACCCTAATATTTCTTCAACGTCTACTTTTCCTACTATCATACCTAGGTGTCTTGTTGCTAACCTCAAATCTTCTGCAGCTTTATCGAAATCTTCCTGAGAGTTTTTTTCTTCAAAGTTTTTTAAATTTTGAAGGCAAGCTTCTAAACTTCGCCTATGTCTTTCTCTGGTAATTAAAGTTTCATTTGAACTAACAAATTTATTTTTTAATTTATCTTTAATTCTAATTATTAACTCGTCTAAGTTTGTTTCGTTTTTAATTGATAAAAAAATTGGATTAAATTTTGAAATTTGTTGATTGATATTATTATAACCAAGATCTATTTTATTAATCACAATTATTGATTTTTCGCTTACTAAATCGTTCAGAAACCCAGTAAAATCAATACTTTTTGGCTCTATTACTATTATATTTAAGTCGGCATCCTCAGCACGTTTGAGAGCTAATTTAATTCCCTTTCTTTCAATCTCATTTCGAGATTCTCTTATTCCAGCAGTGTCAGAAATCACAACAGGATAACCATCTAAATTTAAATGAGCTTCGATAACATCTCTCGTTGTTCCTGCAATTTCTGAAACGATAGCTACATCACGATTAGATAGATGATTTAGTAAAGAAGATTTTCCTGCATTGGCTGGTCCAATAATTGCAATCTTAAAACCTTCCCTAATTCTTTCTCCAACTTTTTGATCATCCAAAACTTTTTCAATTTCTTTTCTTACTTTTTGAGAGTTATTTTTTATATTTTCAATTACCTCATCTGGAAGGTCTTCTTCTGGAAAATCAATTTTAGCTTCAACGTTTGATAAAATTTTTAAAAGTTTTTCTCTAAGTGAATTAAACTTTTCAGAACTTTTCCCACTCATTATTTTAAGGGCTTGTTGTCTTTGTATTTCTGTTTCAGCAGAAATTAAATCTGAAATACTTTCAGCTTTTAAAAGATTAATTTTTTCATTTTGAAAAGCTATTTTTGTAAACTCTCCAGGTTCAGCTAAACGACAATCTTCAAATTTTGATAATTGATCTAATATTGACCTAACAACTGCTATGCTACCGTGCACATGTATTTCAGCCATGTCCTCACCTGTGTAGCTCTCTGGGCCTGGAAACCACAATAATATGCCTTCGTCTATCAGCTCAGAATTATTGATTTTATTGAATTTTTTTAATGTTGCAACTCGAGGAGGTGGCATTTCACCATTTGTAATACTCGATATAATTTTTTTTGTGTGAATTCCAGATACACGAACAACTGCTATACCTGAAACTCCAGGACCTGATGAAAGCGCATATATGTTCATTAAATTATTATAGTTTTATATTGGGCATAATTATATAATTTTTATTAATGATTATATGGTTAGCATCTTATCCTAAGAGTGGAAATACATGGGTAAGATCTTTTATAGCTTCTTTACTGTTTAACGAAAATGATAATTTAAGTTTAAAAAATTTGTCAAACATACCTCAATTTCCACTTAGATCATATTTTAACAACTTTGTTAATAATCATGAAATTGATGATTTAAAGAAAGTATCTTCATATTGGATTAAATCCCAACAAATAATTAATTTAGATAAAAAGGTAAAATTTTTTAAGACACATCATGCCTTGTGTAAGATTAATAGTTCAATTTTTACAAATTATGAAAATTCGTTAGGGGTAATTTATATTGTTAGAGATCCTAGAAATGTTATTTCATCAATTAAATATCATTTTTCAAAAGAAAATTATATTGAAGCTAAAAATTTTTTATTTGATGAAAATAAATGTTTAGGTAAAAAGTTTGATGAAACTTCTAAAGATAAAAATAGAGATATAGTCACTCTAATAGCATCATGGAAGACACATTATAATTCATGGAAAAATTTTAAAAAAAATTATCTTTTGATAAAATATGAAAATTTAGTTTCTAATCCTTATGAAGAATTTACAAAAATTTCAGAATACTTAGCAAAATTAATTAACATAAAAATACAGGAAGATAAGATACTGAAGGCAGTTGAAAATAATAACTTTGAAAATTTAAAAAAAATTGAAAATAGAGATGGCTTTGCAGAACAAGCTAAAGATACAAATACAGGGAAAACAAAAAGTTTTTTTAACTTGGGCCCTAAAAATAAATGGCAGGAAAAATTAAATATTGAGATTAGTCAAAGTATTGAAGAAAAATTCGAAATTGAAATGAAGGAATTAGGTTATTTGTAAATATTTATGAAGGTTTATTCATTGAGTTAAAGAACTCAGCATTATTTTTTGTAGTCTTTAACTTAGAATTAATAAAATCGATGGCATCCATAGATCCCATAGGAGCAATTATTCTTCTTAAAACATTCATTTTTTGAAGATCATTTTTGTCAAAAATTAATTCCTCTCTTCTTGTTCCTGATTTAGTAATATCAATTGCAGGGTAAATTCTTTTCTCTGAAATTTTTCTATCTAAAATTGTTTCACTATTTCCAGTACCTTTAAATTCCTCAAAAATTACTTCATCCATTCTACTTCCCGTATCAATAAGAGCAGTAGCTATAATTGTTAATGATCCACCTTCTTCAATATTTCTGGCTGCACCAAAAAACCTTTTGGGTCTTTGAAGAGCATTAGCATCTACTCCACCAGTTAAAACTTTTCCTGAACTTGGTACAACTGCATTATAGGCTCTTCCTAATCTTGTTATAGAATCTAAAAGTATTACGACATCTTTTTTATGTTCCGTCAGTCTTTTAGCTTTTTCGATAACCATTTCAGCAACAGCTACATGTCGTTGAGCCGGTTCATCAAAAGTTGAGCTTATAACTTCACCTTTAACTGTTCTTTGCATATCTGTTACTTCTTCCGGTCTTTCGTCAATTAATAAAACCATAAGATAACATTCGGGATGATTGGCTGTTATAGAATTTGCAATACTTTGCAAAATCATTGTTTTCCCTGCTTTAGGTGGAGATATAATCAATGATCTTTGACCTTTACCTATTGGGCTAACTAGATCAATTAGTCTTGGAGTAAGATCTGGTCTTTTTTCAATCTTATTTGTTTCAACTTCCATACCTAATTGCTTATTAGGGTAGAGAGGAGTTAAGTTATCAAAAGCAATTTTATGTTTGAATTGCTCAGGTTTTTCAAAATTTATTTTACTAACTTGAAGAAGTGCAAAATATCTTTCTCCTTCTTTTGGAGATCTAATAGGACCTTCAACACTGTCACCTGTTCTTAATCCAAATCTTCTAATTTGACTCGGACTTACATATATATCATCTGCTCCTGGTAAATAATTTGACTCCATTGCTCTAAGAAATCCAAATCCATCTTGGAGTAGCTGTAATACGCCTCCGCCAGTTATTTCTTCTCCCTTTTCTGCAAGCTTTTTTAAAATTGCAAAATAAATTTCTTGTCTTCGGAGTGTGCTGGCGTTTTCAATGCCCAGCTTTTCAGCTTCAGTGATTAACTTTTCGGAAGATTTTTCTTTTAATTCTTGGATGTTCATGTGTGGAAGTTTTTTTTTAAGATAACTGATATATATATACTGGTATAAAAATTTCAACCCTAGATAGGCTTAAAAACTACAATAAAAACAATAAAAATTAGCAAAATTGTGGGTATTTCATTGATAATCCTATAAAATTTTGATGATTTTGTGTTTTCTTTTGACTTTAATAAACGCATACATCTTCCAAGATACTCATGATAAATTGTTAAAATTACTACTAAAAGAATTTTAATTTGTAGCCACAGGTAAGCAAAACTTTCAATCCCGTTTATCCAAATTAAGATAATACCAAAGAGCCAAGATAAAATCATGGCCGGTCTCATTATGTAATTATATAATTTTCTTTCCATAGTTTCGAAAATCTCAGTTACATTTTCTTTTTCAATATTCTCAACATGATAAACAAATATTCTTGGTAAATACAAAAGTCCAGCCATCCAAGAAATTACTGCTATTAGATGAAGTGATTTAAATAAAAGATAGCCGCTCATTAATTATAAGTTTTTTGAAACTAGATTTTTGAATAAAGCTATATGATCTTCATTGTCATTTAAACATGGCACCATTTCAAAATTTTCACCACCTGAATTTATAAAGCTTTCTTTTCCTTGAATAGATATTTCCTCTAAAGTTTCAACGCAATCTGACGAAAATCCAGGGCAAATTACCAAAATATTTTTTTTATTTTCTTTGGGTAGAGCTTCAAAAGTTTTATCAGTATAAGGTTGTAACCATTCTTGCGGACCAAATCTTGATTGAAATGTTGTTTTAATTTCAATGTCTTTATATTTTTCAGAAATTAGCCTAGTAGTTTTGTGACAGTAACAATGGTATGGATCTCCTTTGTCGAAATATTTTTTTGGAATTCCATGATAAGATGCTACTATCAGATCTGGTTTCCAATTAATTTCATTAATTTTCTTTACAATACTATTTTTGATTGCTTCTATATAAAGAGGTTCCGACTCATAATGTGGAATTATTTTAAGATTTGGTTGCCATCTCATTTTCATTAACGTTCTATAAACTTCATCGCAAACTGTTGCTGTTGTTGCAGCAGCGTATTGAGGGTATAGAGGAAGTATAATTAAATTTTCACAACCTCTCTCTTGAAGTGCATAAATTTTTCTTTTGATGCTTGGGTTTCCATATCTCATGGCAAAATCAACAACTAAATTATTGTTACTTATTTCTTTAGACAATTTCTTTGCTTGGCTCTCTGTAAAATATCTTAGCGGAGACATATTTATATCCTTCATCCATATCTTTTTGTAAGCTCTAGCAGTTTTGGACGGTCTAAAAGTAAGTATAAATAAGTTAAGTATTACTTGCCAAATTAAGGGGTTTACCTCGATAACTCTTCTATCTGATAAAAATTCCTTTAAGTACTTTCTTATATCCCACCAGCTAGTGGAATCTGGTGTCCCAAGGTTTACAATTAAAACTCCTGTCTTGCCATAATTAACTTTTGGGTGATCTAGTGTCATTTGAAATTTCTTACAATATTGATCAAGTTTTCAACCATTTCAATTTTAGTTTCAGGCAGTATACCGTGGCCTAAGTTAAATATATATGGATGGTCTTTAAAAATGCTCAGATATTTTTCAACTTTGTTCTTTAGATTTATTTGGTCAGTTAATAAAATTGTTGGGTCAAGGCCACCTTGTATTGGTATTTTTATTTCCTTAATTATTTTTTTTGGGTCAACATCATAATCTATGTTTACAGCATCAGGCTTAACTATTTCACAAAAATTTTTATAATCTTTAATGCCTCTTGGGAAACAAATAACAGGAACCCCTAATTGTTTTACGTATTCAACAATTTTTAATGTGGGTTCATAAATATACTCTGGAATTTCGTTTTCTAGCAATCCAGCCCAACTATCAAAAATTTGAATTACTTTAGCACCAGCATCAACTTGATTTTTAATGTGAAGTTTTAAAAATTTATCTATTATTGTTAGTAATTTATTTATCAACAAATCATCTTTATAAAATTCACTTGATAAACCTTTTTTTGGAGATGATTTATTTATCATATAAACAAGGATTGTCCAAGGAGCCCCAACAAAACCTATCATATCTCGATTTGTCATTATTGGATTTTTAGACGTCTTAGAAATTGCTTCATAAACTTTTGAAAGATTTTCTGTAAAGTTTATTTCATCTATCTTATTTATTTTCTCTATTTCTATATCTCCTAGCTTAGGACCATAATTTTTTTCAAATTCAACCCTCTGCCCAATTCCATAAGGTAACATTAAAATATCAGAGAAAATTACTGCACCATCAAAACCAAATCTTTTTATAGGTTGAAGAGTAATTTCAGATGCCAAATCACTATTTAAGCATAATTTAATAAAATTTTGATTTTCTTTTCTTATCTCTCGGAATTCAGGAAGATATCTTCCTGCTTGTCTCATTAACCATATAGGATTAATTTTAGTATCTTTATTTTTAATACAGTTAGTTATGGGACTCATATAAATAGATATATATTATTTACTGTATTAGTATTATGTATTGTGAATAACGTAAATTAGTCAATTACCACAGTTAATTAACTTTTTATTAACATTCTCAATATTAAATTAGCAAGGTATTTCAAGCTTTAATTAACTTTTTCGTCATTTTTTACATATTAAGTATAACTATAATAACAATTTATAATTTGGTTAACTAAAGGGGAAAAAAGCTAACTTAATTCTACCTAAAGCCTAAATCTGCATTTTTCTTATTTTACTAATAGTTTATAAACATCTTATACATGAGAAACTTATACCAAATTTATTTGATATCAGATTCAACAGGTGAAACTCTTGATAGAATTTTTCTAGCTTTAAAAGCTCAGTTCCCTAATTTTGAGTATGAAACTAATAACTTTTCATTTACTAGAACAGAAAGTCAAACTCTAAGCATCTTAAAACAAGCAAGAGAAGATAAAAATTCAATAATTTTATACACTATTGTAAATAGTAAATTAGCAAAGTATCTTACAGAGAAAGCCTATGAGAGAAATATACCTTGTTTTGGGGTTCTTGGAGACTTAATTTTAAATTTTTCAAAAGTCTTAAACCAAAAAGCATCTCACCAACCAAGTGGTCAACATATTTTAAACGAGGAATATTACGATAGAATTGAAGCCATTCAGTTCACAATGAACCATGATGATGGAAACCAATTAGATGATGTAGAAAAATCTGATATTATTCTTTTAGGTGTTAGTAGAACAAGCAAAACCCCAACATCAATTTACCTTGCTAATAGAGGTTTTAAGACATCCAATATTCCGTTGGTTAACAAAGATTCTATACCAAGCAAAGTTATGAAAAAAAATTTTATGCCATGTGTTGTTGGTTTAGTTACCGAAGCTGAGCGATTATATGATTTGAGAAAAAATAGACTAACTTCTTTAAAGGAAGATCAAAATAGTGAATATGTTAATATAGATAAAATTCGAGATGAATTAGATAGTGCTAGACAAATATTTAAAGAGAATAATTGGCCGACTATTGATGTAACAAGAAAGTCTGTTGAGGAAACAGCTGCATCCGTAATTAAAATATATGAAATAAAAAGTAAAAAAAATGCCTAATATTATTTTGGCTTCAAAAAGTAAAGTTAGAAAAGAAATACTGGATAATCATAACGTGCCCTGTAATGTTGAGGCATCAAATGTAGATGAAGAACCAGTAAAAGAAAGTTTACTTAAAGAAGGTGCTTCACCTGAAATTATTTCTAAAAACCTCGCTGAATTAAAAGCTAATAAAGTAAGCAATAAAATGACTAATAGCTTAGTTTTAGGAGCAGATAGTGTAATTGATCTAACCGGTGAGTTAATATCCAAACCAGAGAGTAGGGACGAAGCACTTAACATTTTAAAAAAACTTAATGGAAAAAGGCACTCTTTGATTAGTTCAGTTTGTATATCAAAAAATGGCTCAATGATTTGGAATTCTACAGATAAAGCACATTTAACAATGAAAAATTTTTCTGAAAATGAATTAATAGAGTATCTAAATAAAATAAGTGATGAAAATTTATATGCATATAATGTTTACCAAATTGAAGGCGAGGGAAAAAATTTATTTTCAAATATCGATGGAGATGAGGATACAATAATGGGCCTTCCCATAAAAAAAATCAAGGAGTATTTAAAACTTCAAAAATGAAAAATTTTTTAGTAATTGGAAATCCAATAGAACATTCATTATCTCCTAAATTACATAATTACTGGATAAAAATAAATAATTTAAATGCAATTTATAATAAAAAAAAATTAGAAATTTCTGAGTTAGAAATTTTAATTAAAGATGTAAGAGAGAGAAAAATTCACGGTATTAATGTTACTGTCCCATTTAAAAATAATATTATTCCGTTTTTAGATAAATTATCTAGTGAAGCTGAAAAAACACAATCAGTTAATACCATCTATTTAAAAGATGATATAGTCGTTGGTCATAATACAGATATAGAAGGTTTTGAGTTAGCTATTAAAAATATAAAGTATGACGTTTCAGGAAAAAAAGTATTATTATTGGGTGCAGGAGGCGTCTCTCCCTCAATTATATTGGCTTTAAGCAAAATGCGAGCTAATAAAATTTTAATAAGTAACAGAACGCAAAGCAAAGCTGAAAATTTAAAAAAGACTTTTAAAGAAATCGAGATAGTAGAATGGGGAGCAATCCCCAATTTTGATATGATTATTAATGCTACTAGTTTAGGTTTAAAAGATAATGAAAATATCAACATAGATTATTCCAAAGTTGGTTCAGGTAAGTTATTTTATGATGTTATATATAATCCTTCTGAAACTAAATTTTTAAAATCTGCAAAAAAAACTGGAAATAAGGGAGAAAATGGTAAAAAAATGTTTATTTACCAGGCACAAGCTTCTTTTAAAATATGGAATAGTTTAGAACCCACCATAGATGAAAAAGTTATGGAGCTTGTAAATTGATTAAAATTGCTGTGCTTGGTGATATTGGGTCAGGAAAGAGTTTTGTTGCAAAACAATTTGGCTACCCAGTATTTGATGCTGATAAAGAAGTCACAAAGATTTATAGAAGTGATAGGTCGTGTTATAAAAAAATTAAAAAAAATTTTCCAAGTTTTATTAATTCAAAAATAATAAAAAAAAATGAGCTTGGAAATGTCATAAGAGAAAATAAAAAAAATCTAAAAAAAATTTCAGATATAGTCCATCCAATAGTAAGAAAAAGAATGCATAGTTTTATTAAAAAGAATAATAAAAAAAAAATGTTGGTTTTTGATATACCTCTCTTGGTTGAAAATAAACTGTATGATAAAAATTTTTATTTAATTTTCATTCAAGCCGCTAAAAATGAAATTGATATAAGACTTAAAAAAAGACCACTTTATAATAAAAATATTATAAATAGTCTTAGAAAAGCTCAAAAATCTCTTCTTTATAAGAAAAAGATTTCCAATTTTATTTTAAAAAATAATTTTAAACTTCAAACTGTAAAAAAAAGAATTAAAATAATTAAGAAAGAAATAATTAATGAAAGAAATAGTTCTTGATACTGAAACAACCGGTTTATCTGTTAGAGATGGACACCGAATAGTTGAAATTGGATGTATAGAGTTAGATAATTTAGTACCCACAAAAAATATATTTCATTTTTATTTAAATCCTGAAAGAAAAGTATCTGAAAAAGCATTTGAGGTTCATGGATATTCAGATGAATTTTTATCAACTAAGCAAAAATTTGCTGAAATAGCTGATGATTTTATTGAATTTATAAAGGATAAGAAGATTATAATCCATAACGCAGAGTTCGATATTGGTCATCTAAATAACGAATTAGCTTTAGTAGGTAAAAAAAAAATAAATATTTCGAATGTTATAGATACCTTAGAATTAGCTAGAAATAAATTTCCTGGATCAGGTATTAGTCTTGATGCGTTATGTAAAAGGTTTAGAATCGATAATTCAAAAAGAATGAAGCATACTGCTTTGATTGATTGTGAGTTACTTGCAAAAGTCTATATAAATTTAATTGACCAAAAAGAACCAACTCTGAATCTAGCAGACAATAATGAGTCTAAGGTTTCAATAAGTGAAGGTAGTTTGGAATATTTTAAAAAAGTAATTATTCCATCTGAGAAGGAATTGTCTGATCATAAAGAATTTCTAAAAAGAAACTTAAAAAAAAATTTTTTTTAGTTTAATCTTTCATTATATAATTTTTCAAAATCAATTTTAGAACCAAATTTTAAATCAGGTAAACCAGAGTTTCTTAAAATATTTAAAAATTTATTCTCTAATTCTGGATATATTTTTGTTTGTAAGTCACATAGAACAATTTTTTCCAGCTCATTTTTTTTAATTTGCACATCTAATATATCAATTGCAGTTGCATATTTAATTTGGAAAAAACCTTTTTCCTGTTTCTTATTTGGGTTTTCGTAAGTTAAAGTTGTAAGAACTTCTATCATTTTTCTTTTTAATGGCTTTGATTTTATATCAACTTTCATTTGATATTCTGGAATAGTGTTCCTAATTGTAATCAGAGTCTCTGGGCTAGGTATTTCTACTGACAAATCTTGAATATAACTGACGATTATTTTATATTTATTTTCCATCCTTATCCTCTATATCCTCATACTCACCCTCTATGTAATCTTTTTCGCTAGTCCTATTTTTTTTTTTAGATGAATATTTTTTTGTATATTTACTTAAAATTATTTTTCTTGTAACTGGGAAAACTAATAAAATACCGATTATGTCTGTTGCAAAGCCTGGTAAAATTAATAGTAAAGCCGCAAAAGCAATTGCAGCTCCAGAAATAATTTCATAAAGAGGCATTTCGTTTTTAAATAATTGTGACATTCCGGAACGCAATGTGTTAAACCCTTCATATCTCGCGTACCAAATACCTGCAACTGCAGTTATTGCTATTAGTAAAATGGTGTTTAATGCACCTATTTGTGAGCCAACTTTTATGAAAAGGTAAATTTCGATTAAAGGTATCCCTAAAATAAGAATTATTGCTGTGTTCATTTGTCTATAATGTAAATTGCAGGTTGAAATTAATCAACATAGTAAATATTATTAGTATATGAATTATAGCTTCGAATATATCGATATAATACTACTCGCAATGATAGCAGGATTTATTTTCCTTAGATTAAGAGGAATTTTAGGAAAAAAAACGGGTTTTGAGGAAAATATTAATTCAAGTTTCCCTCACGAAGAAGTTCCAGAAACTAAAGTTTCTCCCGTTTTAAATGCTGAAACTTTTGACGATGCAGCAAAAAAAGATTTTCTTAATGGAGCGAAGATAGCTTACGAAAGTGTTATTACTAGTTTTTCAAAAGGAGACCTCAAATCAATAAAAAATCTTCTGGCAAAAGATGTATATGATCAATTTGATGAAGCCATCAGGGATAAACAAGCAAGAAATGAAACTTCAGATACCACATTCATAGGCATTAACTCTGCAGAAATCAAAGATCATAATCAAAACAAAAATATGCTTGAAGTAAGTGTAGAATTTGTAAGTGAAATTATATCTTGTATCAAAGACAAAGATAATAAAGTCGTTTCGGGTGATGCTCAAAAAGTAAAAAAAGTCCTAGATACTTGGAAATTTATTAAAGACAGTACATCAAAAAATCCTAACTGGTTAATAGTAGACACCCAGGCCTAGTTGATTAAAAAAATATCAGACAAAGACAAAAAAGACTGGCAAGACTTTTTAAATAGTACTGAAAAATTAGAAATTAAAGATCAAAAAATTTCTTCAACACCCAATAGATACATCGAACAATCCATTGATTTACATGGTTATACTTTAGAAGAAGCAAACCAAAAAATGACTTCCTATATAGAAGAATGTTTCTTAAATGGAGTTAATAAAATTAGTGTAATCACAGGAAAGGGTCTAAGATCAAAAAATTTAAATGATCCATACCAATCTAACAATTTGAGTATATTAAAACATTCAGTACCTAATTTTATTAAAAACAATGATCATCTAATGAGTAAAATTATTAGTATAGATTTTGAGGCTGTTGAAAATCCGTCTGTTGGAAATTTTGATATTTTTTTGAAAAAAAAAAAATAACTATTACAAAATAAATTTTGAAAGATCTGCGTCTTTAACAAGTTCACCAATATTTTTCTTAATATAATCCGAGTCTATGCTGATTTTTTCACCAGCTCTATCTGTTGCCGTAAAACTAATTTCATCTAAAACTCTTTCAATAATAGTATGCAGTCTTCTAGCCCCAATATTTTCAACGGTCGTATTCACTTCGCTTGCGATTGTTGCAATTGTATCTATTCCATCTTCAGTAAATTCTAAGTCAACGTTTTCTGTTTTAAGTAGAGCTTTGTATTGTTTTATTAAACTATTGTCTGGCTCTTTAAGAATTCGCTTAAAATCATCACTATTCAATGCATCTAGCTCAACTCTGATTGGCAATCTTCCTTGAAGCTCAGGTAAAAGATCTGATGGTTTTGCTAATTGAAATGCCCCAGAAGCTATAAATAATATGTGGTCTGTTTTGATTGGACCGTATTTAGTGCTTACTGTTGTACCCTCTATTAAAGGAAGCAAGTCTCTTTGAACCCCTTCTCTCGATACATCGCCGCCAACTCTATCAGTTCTTGCTGAAATTTTATCTATTTCATCTAAAAATACGATACCATTGTTCTCAGTAGTATTTTTTGCTGATTTAATAATTTTGTCTTGTTCGATTAATTTATCAGCCTCCTCATTTAATAAAATTTCGTGAGATTCTTTAACAGACATTTTTTTCTTTTTAGCTTTTTGGCCCATTGATTTTCCAAGCATATCTGAAATATTAATCATGCCGACATTTGCACCAGGCATCCCAGGAATTTCAAATGATGGCATTCCACTATTACTTTCTGTAACAGCTACCTCAATTTCATTATCGTCTAGGTCGCCATCTCTTAATCTTTTCCTAAAACTTTCTCTTGTTGCTACACTTGCTTTATTTCCAACAATTGCATCAAGAACCCTGTCCTCTGCTAGTTTCTGTGCCTTTGAATGAACTTCTTTTCTTTTTTTCACTTTTTCCATTGCAATAGCAATCTCTAAAAGATCTCTAATTATTTGTTCAACATCTCTTCCTACATATCCTACTTCTGTAAATCTTGTTGCTTCAACTTTAACAAAGGGTGCTTCAGCTAATTTTGACAACCTTCTAGATATTTCTGTTTTACCAACTCCAGTTGGTCCCATCATAAGAATATTTTTTGGAAGAACTTCATCTTTCATATCACCTTCTAAAGCTTGTCTTCTCCATCTATTTCTCAAAGCAATAGCAACAGCTCTCTTTGCATTATTTTGTCCAACAACAAATCTATCTAACTCAGATACTATTTCTCTTGGAGTTAATGAATTTTGAATACTATTCTTTTCTTTCCTAACTTTTGAATTTGGTAGCGTTGTGACGTTTGATTTTTCCATTCTAAATTTTCTCTATGTTTAAATTATCATTAGTGAAAACACATATTTCAGATGCAACTTTAATTGCCTTTTTTGCAATCTCTTCTGCTGACAAATCTGTATCCATTAATACTTTAGCAGATGCTAATGCATAATTTCCACCAGATCCTATTCCAATAACATCTCCTTCAGGCTCTAAAACATCACCAGTTCCTGAAATAATAAAACTATTTTCCTTATCTCCTACTGCCATCAAGGCTTCTAATCTTCTTAAATACTTATCTGTTCGCCAATCTTTAGCTAATTCAACAGCTGCTCTTGCTAAATTTCCAGCATGTTTTTCTAGTTTAGATTCTAATCTTTCAAATAATGTTAAGGCATCTGCCGTAGAACCAGCAAATCCCGCGATCACATTTCTTTTCTCAATCTTACGAACTTTATTTGCAGTTTTCTTAATTACTGTATTTCCCATGCTTACTTGGCCATCACCTGCAACTACTACTTCATTGTTTTTTCTTATTAATACTATTGTTGTCATGGATTATAGATGGATACTAAATCCAATAGTTCAAGACCGAGGCTAGAATTATTGCCATAATTGAATAATAGATATATACCTTTTTCAGATTATGAAACGTAAAGCCAAAATAAGTCGAAAAACAAAAGAGACCAGTATCAGTGTTGATTTAAACATAGATGGTAAAGGTAAATACAAAGTTGACACAGGTATAGGATTTTTAGATCACATGCTTGAGCAATTATCAAAACATTCTTCAATGGATATGAATATCAAAGCTAAAGGTGATACGCATATTGATCTTCACCACACAACAGAAGATACAGGAATTGCAATTGGAGAATGTTTGAAAAAAGCTTCTAAAAAATTTGTTGGCATTAAAAGATATGCACATGCGATGATTCCGATGGATGAAACATTAACTAGAGTTGCAATCGATGTTTCAAATAGACCCTATTTAATTTGGAAAGTAAAATTAAAAGTAGAAAAATTAGGTGAGATGGATACAGAATTATTTAAAGAATGGTTCCAAGCGTTTTCACAAGCCGCAGGTATTACTTTGCATGTTGAAAATATTTATGGTGATAACAGTCACCACATAATCGAATCTTGTTTTAAAGGATTAGCAAGATCATTGCGTACTGCTTTAGAGATGGATCCAAGAAATAAAACTACAATACCTTCTACAAAAGGTTCTTTATAAATTTAATGAATGTCACAATTGTTGACTACAATTCAGGCAATATAAGTTCTGTAATTAATTCGTTTAAAGAAGTTGCAAAAGATAAAGTAAATATTGAAGTAACATCAGATCTTGCAACTATAAAAACTAGCGACAAAGTTGTATTACCTGGGCAAGGTTCTTTTAAAAGCTGTATTGATGGTCTCAATAGCATTAGTGGTTTGATAGATACTCTTAACGAGTTTGCAATTGAAAATAAGAAACCGCTTCTTGGAATTTGTGTTGGTCTTCAAATGTTTGCAGATGTTGGTTATGAGGAAGTTGAGACTAAAGGTTTAGGATGGATCTCAGGAAAAGTATCTAAAATTGATAACCAAGGCGGTAAATTTAAGCTCCCACACATTGGTTGGAACGAAATTAATATAATAAAAGATAGCAAGATTTTCAAAGGAATAGAAAATAAATCCCACATGTACTTTGTTCATAGTTATGAGTTCGTACCCGAAGATAAATCTGTAATTTCAGCAACAACTGATTACTCATCAAATGTTGTTTGCGCTGCAGAAAAAGAAAATATATTTGGTACGCAATTTCACCCTGAAAAGAGTGATAAAATAGGACTGAAGTTGATTAAAAATTTTTTGGAGTTGTAGTTATGAAATTTCTCTTAAGTATTTTATTTATTTATTTATTGTTAATTGGAAAAGGTTTTTCTAAAATTTTAAATATAGATGATTTAGTTTATCTAGAAGTCCCAAGTAATTCTCATTATAAAAAAATTGAAAATTCAAGTGCTTTTCAAGAAGATTTAGATTTTTTGGATGAACTTGGTATTAGTATTTATGTAGTAGGTAGTAAAAATGTAATCAATTTTTTTGATAAATTTTTCAAAGGACAAGATATTAATAATGAAGATTGGGTATTAGAACTAGTCTCAAAAATTGAAAAAAAAGCAAGCAAAACTAAAAGTAGAAAAGCTCTAGCAAGTTACGCAAAGAAAGAGATCAAAAGAACCTTTTTAAATTATGATTTAAATTTATGGACTATACTTTTAGTAGTGGATAAACCTTTTCAAGATAGTGAAATAGAAACTGAGATCATAAAAGCCTTGCAAGAGTATGGAATTTTAAATAATTTAAATAATCTTAGTAGTTCAGATCTTAAAAAAATTCAAAATATTATAAACAAAGAGATAAAAAAAAATTCTACGTTCGTAGCCGATCAAAACATAACTTATAAATTTAATCCATTGAGAGTATCTAAAGACAAATTCTCGGATATTTTTATATCAGGAAAAGCTAGTATCTCAGCATCAATATGGGATGAACTAAAATTTTCATATTCTGGAAAATATTATTTCACATTAAAAAATAGTATGATTTTTGGAGTGTATCAAGAATGTGTTCTTAAATGTAGTAATTTTAATGAAACATTTAAAAAAACTATAAAACCTATCTCTAATATCAGCTCGAATAAAAAATTAGATTATGAAAAAAATTTAGAACCAAATGATGATTTTATAAATCAATTAAAACAACTTAACGATTTATATAAATCTGGAGTTTTGACCAAAGAAGAGTTTGAAAAAGCAAAGAAAAGAATATTAAACTAATGAAAATATTTCCTGCAATAGATATTAAAGATAAAAAGTGCGTGAGGTTAGTAAAAGGAGACTTTGATAATAAAACTGAATATAACATGTCCCCAGTTGAACAAGCTGGAAAGTATAAAGACCATGGATTTAAAAATCTGCACATAGTTGATTTAGATGGAGCGTTGACAGGAGAGACTGTAAACATAGATATTATTAAGGAAATTGTTGGTAAATTTGATCTTAAAATTGAAATAGGTGGTGGTGTTAGAAACTTTGAAAGTATTCAAAAATATGCTGATGCCGGTGTTGAAAAAGTAATTTTAGGAAGTGCTGCAATTAAAGATAAAAATTTTTTAAAAGAAGCTTGTCAAAAATTTCCAGATAAAATTGCTTTAGGTCTAGATGCTAAAGATGGCTATCTATCTGTATCTGGATGGAAAGAAAATTCTAATTTAAAAATTTTAGATTATTTGAAAGAAGTAAATGATTTTGGAGCTAGTAGATTAATTTATACAGATATTAATAGAGATGGAATGAAAATGAGCCCAAATTTTGATGAAACAGAAAATGTAGCTAATAATTCAAATTGTCCTGTTATAATTTCAGGAGGTGTTTCATCAATAGATGATATTAAAAAAGCTAAAGAAATAAATAATAAAAATATTGAAGGTATCATAGTTGGTAAAGCTATATATGATGGTGATATTAAATTAGATGAACTTGTAAAAGAAATAAATGCTTAAAAATAGAATTATACCATGTTTAGATGTTAAAAATGGAAGAGTTGTAAAAGGTATAAACTTTGTTGATTTACAAGATGCAGGTGATCCAGTGGAACAAGCAAAAATTTATAGTGATGGTGGAGCAGATGAAATTTGCTTTTTAGACATCACTGCCTCAAATGAAAATAGAGATACTATTTATGAAGTTGTAAAAAAAACTTCAAAAAAATGTTTTGTACCTTTAACAGTTGGTGGTGGAGTTAGAAGTGTAGATGATATTAGTAAGCTTTTAAATTGTGGAGCTGACAAAGTTTCAATTAATACTGCTGCTGTTCAAAACGCTGATGTTGTAGTTCAAAGCTCAAAAAAATTTGGCTCTCAATGTATTGTAGTTGCAATAGATGCTAAGAAAAATGGAGAAAAATGGGAAGTATTTACTCACGGTGGCAGAAATAATACTGGAATTGATGCTTTAGAGTTTGCAAAAAAGATGGAAGAGAGTGGCGCAGGTGAGTTGTTAGTGACTTCAATGGACAGAGACGGCACTCAGGTAGGCTATGACATTGATTTGATGTCTAAAATTTCATCTAAGGTGAACATACCTACTATAGCATCAGGAGGAGTTGGTGATCTTGATCACTTAGTTGATGGCATCAAATTAGGTAATGCTAGTGCGGTTTTAGCAGCTTCTATATTTCACTACGGTAAATATTCTGTCAAAGAAGCCAAAGAATATTTGGACTCAAAAGGAATACCTGTTAGGATTTGAGATGCTAAATACCCTCGAGAGCCTATTTAAACTCGCAAGAGAAAGAAAATCTTCACCAGTTGATGGTTCGTATACTAATAAGCTTCTAAGCGATAAATCTTTGAGCAAAGCTAAAGTTTTAGAGGAAATAAATGAATTGATAGAGGCAGTAGAAGAAGATACAAATAAAATTCATGAAGCTGCAGATGTGTTTTATCATCTAGCCATGTACCTTGAAGCAAATAATATTAAAATTGAAGATGTAATGATTGAATTAGATAAAAGAAAAAAATGAGCCATAAATTCTATAAACCTGCAAGATCAAGATTACAAAGAAGTGAATTAGCAGTCCCGGGATCATCTCCTAAAATGTTTGAGAAAGCTCTAAGTTCAGCATCAGATTATGTTTTTTTAGATTTGGAAGATGCAGTTTCTCCTAATGATAAAATTACCGCTAGAGCAAATGTTATTAAGTCTTTAAATGAAATGGATTGGAGAGGTAGTGGTAAAACTATTTCTGTAAGAATAAATAGTTTAGATACTCATTACATGTATTCTGATTTAATTGAGATTGTTGAACAAGCTGGAGAAAATGTTGATACAATTTTAATTCCAAAAGCTGGAACCGCAAGTGACGTTTATATGGTTGATTGTTTGTTAACTCAAATTGAGACAAATAAAAAATTAAAAAATAAAATTGGTATTGAGTGTTTAATCGAAACTGCTTTGGGAATGTCGAATATAAAAGAAATTGCAACCTCAAGTGAAAGATTAGAGGCATTACACTTTGGTGTTGCAGATTATGCAGCAAGCTTAAGGGCACGTACTACAGTTATAGGTGGATTAAATCCTAATTATCCAGGTGACCAGTGGCATCATGGTTTATCAGAATTAGTAATGACTTGTAGAGCATATGGACTAAGACCAATTGATGGACCATTTGGAGATTTTAATGATCCTGATTCTTATACAGATGCTGCTAAAAGAGGCGCTGCAATTGGTATTGAGGGTAAATGGGCCATACATCCTTCACAAATTGAATTAGCAAATAATGTATTCTCTCCACCAGAAGCCGAAGTTACTAAGGCTAAAAGGATCTTAGAAGAGCTAGAAAAGGCTGCCAAAGAAGGTAAAGGAGCTGCTCAGCTTGATGGCAGAATGATAGATGCTGCTTCAGCTAAAATGGCCGAAAACATTGTAAATATCGACAAGTTAATCCATAATAAATAAATAAAATTATGGACATTCACGAATATCAGGCAAAGAAAATACTTTCAAACTTTGGAGTTACAATTCCTCGAGGTGGAATTGTCTACAGTCCAGAAAATGCTGAGAACAAAGCTAGAGAAATTGGTGGATCAAGATGGGTAGTAAAGGCACAAATTCATTCTGGCGCAAGAGGAAAGGCTGGAGGTATAATTGTTTGTAACACCCCGTTAGAAGTTGCCCAAGCAACAGATAAATTATTGGGAAAAAAATTAGTAACAAATCAAACAGGACCTGAAGGAAAAATTGTAAATAGAATTTATATTGAGGAAGCGACAGATATCGAAAAGGAATTATATTTAGGATTGGTATTTGATAGAAGTTCAGAAAGCATCATGGTTGTAGCATCTACAGAAGGTGGAATGAGTGTTGAAGAAATTTCAAAGGAAAAACCAGAAACAATAATTAGATCAAAAATTGAAGTTGCTGTAGGCATGCAAAGTTTTCAAGCTAGAGAATTAGCATTTGGACTTGGAATAGAACCAGACTTAATTAGAAGAGCATCTGATACTATTATTGGATGTTATAAAGCTTTCAGTGAATTAGATGCAACAATGGTTGAAGTTAATCCACTGGTCATTTCAAAACAAAAACAAATATTAGCACTAGATTGTAAAATGAGTTTTGACAACAACGCTATGTTTAGAAGAAGTCAGGTTTCAGAACTTAGAGATAAAACACAAGAAGATTCAAAAGAAATTTTTGCATCCGATAGAGGTTTAAACTATGTCAGTTTAGATGGAAATATAGGTAATATTATTAATGGTGCTGGTCTTGCAATGGCTTCAATGGATATGATTAAATTAGCTGGAGGATCTCCTGCAAACTTTTTAGATGTAGGTGGTGGTGCTACTCCAGAAAAAATAGTTAAAGCATTTAAATTAGTTACAATGGATGAAAAAGTTAAAGTAATTCTTGTAAATATTTTTGCTGGCATCAATAGATGCGATTGGGTTGCAGAAGGAATTGTAGATGCTTTGAAAAAAATTGAAATTAAAGTTCCATTAGTCATTCGTTTAGCGGGTACCAATGTTGAAAAAGGAAATCAAATTTTAAAAGAGAGTAAAATAAATTATATAGAGGCAAATACTTTAGAGGATGCAGCCAATAAAGCAGTTGCAGCACTAAATAAATCATGACTGTACTTGTAGATAAAAATAGTAAGATAATTATTCAAGGTTTTACCGGAAAAATGGGATCTTTTCATGCAGATGAGATGATAAAATATGGCTCTAACGTAGTTGGCGGAGTAACTCCAGGAAAAGGAGGCTCAAAACATTTAAATTTACCTGTATTCAATACCGTGAAAGATGCCGTGAATGAAACAGGAGCTGACGCTTCAATTTTATTCGTACCCCCCGCTTTTGCAGCAGACTCTGCAATGGAAGCGGCTGATGCTGGAATTAAAACATGCGTAGCAATTGTTGATGGAATACCTTCACACGACATGATTAGAATTAAAAGGTATATGAGAAGATATACTAAAAGTTCAAAAATGACTTTGGTTGGACCAAACTGTGCTGGAATTATAAGTCCCGGAAAATCAATGTTAGGAATTATGCCAGGTCATATTTATAAAGAAGGAAGAGTTGGAATTATTAGTAGATCAGGAACCTTAGGTTATGAAGCTGCTCAGCAACTTAAAAATTTAAATATAGGTGTTTCAACAAGTGTAGGTATTGGGGGTGACCCAATAAATGGAAGTTCATTTAGAGATATTATAGAAAAGTTTGAAACAGACGACGAAACAGATACAATTTTAATGATTGGTGAAATTGGAGGACCACAAGAAGTGGCAGCAGGAGAATTTGCAAAAGAAAACATGAAGAAACCAGTAATTGCATATATTGCTGGGTTGACCGCTCCAAAAGGAAGAGTAATGGGTCATGCAGGTGCAATAGTTTCAGCTTATGGAGAGAGTGCAATTGAAAAAGTTGAAATTTTGAAAGAATGTGGAATTACAATTTCTAAAAATCCATCAGTTATGGGTGATACTGTAAAATCAGTTTTAGAAAAAATGTAACAATGAGTTACGATGATAATAATATTTTCGCAAAAATATTAAGAAATGAAATACCTTGTAATAAAATTTATGAGGATGAATTTGTTTTATCCTTTCATGATATAAATCCTCAAAAAAAAATTCATGCTTTAGTAATTCCTAAAGGAAAATATATTGACTTAGATGACTTTAGTCAAAATGCATCTCCTGAAGAAATGGTTGGATTGCTTAAGGGTATAAATATTGTAGCAAATAAACTAAATATTTCTGTTGATACAGGTAAGGGATATAGAGCGCTAGCAAATATAAGCGAAGACGGAGGGCAAGAAGTTCCACATCTGCATTTTCATTTGTTTGGTGGAGAGAAAATTGGAAAAATGGTTTCGTGAAAATTAATGTAGACAGAAATTTTTTAGAAATAAATTCAATAAGAGATCTTAACTGTTCAAAAAGTCCAGGATCAAACTTTCAAATCAGTGAAGTAGACCCACCAGACTTCCAACTCAATAAGTTTTTTTACAAACAAATTGGAAGAAAGCATAGATGGATAGATAGATTATCTTGGGGGGATCAAAAATGGATTGAGTATGTTGAAAATTCTAGAATAAAAACCTTTATTTTAAAGGATAATAACAACCTAGTTGGATATTACGAAACTATCCGTGATTTCGACCATAATCATTCTGAAATCGCATATTTTGGTATCCTAGAGGAATATTTTGGAAGAAAATGTGGTGGCTACCTTCTCTCTGAGGCCATTAAGAAGTTATTTGAAGAAGGAATGTCAAGAGTTTGGCTACACACTTGTTCACTGGACCATGAAAATGCAATTAAAAACTATTTAGCTAGAGGAATGCAGGTATTTAAATCTGAAAAGATAAATGTTGATCTTAATTAGTATATTTTTGTA
This sequence comes from Pelagibacterales bacterium SAG-MED17, assembly GCA_014654115.1. GTDB lineage: Bacteria > Pseudomonadota > Alphaproteobacteria > Pelagibacterales > Pelagibacteraceae > Pelagibacter. The sequence continues at coordinate 42,856 of JACWDO010000004.1, forward strand.
TAGAAAATATTTTTTCTTCAACATCAATATTAATATTAATATCACTTAAAAAAGTTTGTATTAGATTTTGATATACATCTTTAGTTTCCCAACCTATTAAATCTAAACTTTCTTTATCAAAAAAAACCTTAATTAAAGTATTTTCATATTCAAAATTAAAGACATAATAAAAAGGGTAATTAGTATCATCTTCTGCCTTATTCATTTTTGAAATTAAAAAGTTTTTATCGAGAATAAAATTTAAAGGTGTTTTATCTAGTGGATATCTATAGTAATTTTTGATTTTATCTGAATTGATAACTAGAGATTTACCATTTGAAACCAGTATCTTGTTATAAATGTCATAATATTCACAAAAAATTTTTTTAGGGTATAAAATTATACATTCTCCTTTTTCAATATTATTATTATCTATTTTCTGAGTAAATTTGAATTGTAAAGAATTTATACTTTCTAAGTGATTAATAATTTCTTGATTTGAAGAACTGTGCACGTTTATATTAAAAAAAAAAATCAAAAAAAAAATTAAATATTTTTTCATTTAAGTACCTCTCTTTTGCCAACGTGATTGGCTTGACTTACTTCTCCATTTGCTTCCATTTGATCAACTATTCTAGCTGCTCTATTGTAACCAATTTGCAATTTTCTTTGTAAAAAAGATGTTGATGCCTTTCTTTCAGATTTTACAATTTCAAGAGCTGTTTTATATAATTCATCTAGATTTTCATTATCTTTTGAATCACTATTACTCTCTTTCTCATCTGCAAAATTAAGAATTTCATCTACATAGTCTGGTTCAGCTTGACTTCTTAAAAAATTATTTATTTTTTCAATTTCTCCCTCTGATACAAATGGTGCATGAATTCTAGTCATTCTATTTGCAGAAGTCATGTAAAGCATGTCACCTTTTCCAAGCAGTTGTTCAGCACCTTGTTCACCAAGTATAGTTCTACTATCTATTTTAGAAGTAACTTGAAATGAAATCCTCGTTGGAAAGTTAGCTTTTATTGTTCCTGTGATTACGTCAACACTTGGTCTCTGTGTTGCCATTATTATATGAATTCCTGCAGCCCTAGCCATTTGAGAGAGTTTCTGAATATAATTCTCTATATCTTTTCCAGCAACCAGCATCAAATCTGACATTTCGTCAACAATTACAACAATATATGGCATAGAAATTTTATGTTTTTCATTGTATCCGTCAATATTTCTCACCCCAACTTTAGTCATTAATTTGTATCGGTTTTCCATTTCTTTAACTACCCAACCCAAAACTGAAGCTGCTTTTTTTGCTTCAGTAATAACTGGACATAGTAAATGTGGAATTCCTTCGTAAGTTGATAGTTCTAACATTTTAGGGTCGATCAATATAAATTTACATTTTTCTGGAGAATGTTTGTATAAAAGGGATAAAATAATTGTATTAATACAAACCGATTTCCCTGATCCTGTTGTACCAGCTATAAGTAAATGAGGCATACTACTTAAGTCGCCAGTTATTGGTAGCCCAGAAATACTTTTACCTAGTGCAATCGGAAGTTTTATGTCTTTCTTTTTATAACTAGGATCAGAAATTATTTCACTCAAAAAAACATTTTCACGTTGTGGTTTCGGTAATTCAATTCCTATTGTACTACTTCCAGGTATAGTTGCAATTCTAGCAGATTCGGAACTAGTATTTCTTGCAATATCCTCTGAAAGATTAATTATTTTTGATACTTTAACTCCAGGAGCGGGCTCAAATTCATATAATGTAACAACAGGTCCCTGACTTACTTTTTTTACTTCTCCTTCTACGCTAAAATCTAATAAAATTTTTTCTAAAATTTTTTCGTCGATTTTATTTTCTGATAAATGTTTATCTTTTTTAGAGGGAATTTTTAAAAAATCTATGGAAGGTAATTTATATTTTATAATTTTTTTACCTGTTTGTTTTATATTTTTTTCAAACGAGAAATTTTCCTGAACTCTAGTTTCATTACTAATATAATTATCCTCATTAATTACATTTTCATCATAACTCTCAATAATATTCTTGCTCGGCATTTTTCTATTATTAGTAAAAATTTTAAAAATAAATTTAAAATATTTAAATTTAAAATTAATACTTAAGAGAAAAAATAATAATGTTAAAATTATTAATATAAAATAACTTATTTGATTATTTAGGTTTATTAAATTTACTATGAAAGTTTCTTCAAATAAATTACCTATAAATCCATTATTTCCATTTATTAAAAGCCAGTATGTTTCAGTATGAAAAACAGTAAAAAATAACGTTCCTGTTATTGAATATAAAATTATAAAAAATAAGCTTTCAACAACATGTAAAATTTTCTTTTCAACTATTACTGATAGAGATATAAAAAAAAAAGAAATTGGTACTAATAATGATATTAAACCGATTGATTGATATAAAATATCAGAGGCATAACTTCCCTTTGCACCCAACAAATTCTTGATTTCAGCATTCTCGGGAAAAATGAAGTTTGGATCTTCTGGGGAGTAGCTAATTAAAGACGTTAAGAGTAAAATAGAAAAACAAAATAGGGCTAAACCTGTTAGCTCAGATAATCTTTTAAAGAGAAAAATAGTTATTTTATCTACTAAATTTTTAATATTCATTTTGTCATTAATGATTTGTCACTTTGTATCATTTAATTTTTATTGATAAAATTAAATAATATTATGAATATTTGTCTTTTAGGAAATAATTTAACCAATCTAGTCCTAGCAAACATATTATTAAAAAAAAAGATCAATGTTGACATCATCACTCAAGCTAAACCATCCTTGTTAACAAATACTATTAGAACAATTGCAATTTCAAATGAAAATTACGAATTTTTGAGGCAAAACATTAAAGGCTTTTCAAACTTTGGGTGGCCAACAGAAAAAATTAAAATTTATTCAGCCAAAAATAAATCATCTGAGTTATTTGAGTTCAAAAATAAAAATCAAAGTAATTTTTTCTTATTAAAATATAGTGCACTCTATAATTTGATGAAAAAAAATAAATCTTTAAAATTTATTAATCTTAAAAATTATAATATCGATGATATAAAAAAAAGAGATTATAATTTAATTATTAACTCTGAACAAAATAATCCAATAACAAAAAAATATTTTCAAAAAACAATAGAAAAAAACTATAAGTCATTGGCACACACAGCGATAATAGATCATAAAAAAATTGAAAATAAAATTGCCTCTCAAATTTTTACAAAAAATGGTCCTATAGCATTTCTCCCTTTATCTAAAAACCAAACTTCAATTGTGTTTTCTAATAATTCTACAAAATTAATGGACAAATTAAGTCTTCTTCAAATAATCAATAAGTATAATCATCAATATAAGATAACTAAAATTAGTGAAGTCGAGTCTGTGGGTATCAAGTTTTTAGTACTTCGAAACTATTTTTTTAAAAATATTTTATCTTTTGGAGACTTGATACACAAAGTTCATCCGCTCGCAGGACAAGGTTTTAATATGACTATAAGAGATATCAAATCTTTGTCTAATATTTTAGAAGAAAATATTAAATTAGGGATTGATGATGGAGAAATAATTGCTAAAAGATTTCAAGAAATTAATAAGCACATAAATTTTATGTATGGATTTGGAATTGATGCTATCAATTCTTTTTTCAAATTTGATAGTAAATTACAAAATAATTTTTCAGGACCAATATTTAAAATTTTAAAAGGAAATAAATTTTTAAACAAATATGCAACATTCTTGTCTAATTAGGTTTTACTATAAATTATTGTAAGGTCTTGTTATTAAAGTTATCTAAAATATAAGTATTTAGAATTTCTTCTAACTTTTCTTTTCTATTATTTAGATCTTTACTTTCAAGTAAAACTTGTTTTTCTTCAAGTGAAAAAGGAGAGGCCATTGACAAGGTATTTATTGTTTGATCAAGACTTTGTTTCTCAATCTCTTTCCAATTTATTTCGTACCCTTGCTTTTTAAATAATCCTTTTAAATTTTGAAATATTAGTTTTAAATCTGAAAACTTAATTTCATCAGTTTTTTTAACCAAATCTGTTGAAAAATCATCATATTTGACATTGCATTCTCTGTACAAATTGCCATTGTCGATTTCATTCATTATTTCGAATCTGCATATACCATTCAAAATTATTAAATATCTTCCATCATCAGTTTCATTAAAACTAGTTATTTTTCCTGCACACCCAATATTATGTAAATCTGGTTTTTTTAACTCACCAGTCTTTTTTGGTTGTATCATACCAATAATTCGGTTGCTTTTCATACTTTGATCTACCATTTTAATATATCTTGGTTCAAAAATATTCAATGGCACTGTTGTGCGAGGAAATATTATAAAGTTAGATAAAGGAAAAACTGGTAATATGTTTGGAAGATCTTCTTTTTTCATAATAATTAAAATATAACATAAAAATAATGAATTCAAACAATTTAGATAAAAATAATATATTAAATTTATATAAAGAAAAAAATTACAATAGTTTTATAAAATTAGGATTAAAATTATTAAAAAAAAACCCTAAAAATTATCAATTAACATATTTGATAGGTTTATCTTATGTAAATCTTCAAAAGTATGCTGAAGCGGAAAAGTATTTTGATAAATTATTATATGTTCAAAAAAAACCAGAGATTTTTTTTATACAAGCAAATATTCATAAGCAATTAAAAAAATATGATAGTGCAATAAGTTACTTTGAAGAAGCAATTAAACTAAACCCAAACTTTTCTGAAGCATATAATAATTTGGGAAATACAAAAAAGCGTGTTGGTAAAATTGATGAAGCAATATCTTGTTTTGAGAAAGCTATTCAATTAAAAGAGAACAATATTGAAGCATATTTTAATCTAGCAAATATATATAAAGAAAATAAATATTTTAATGATTTAATTAAAATTTATGAAAAAATATTAAGTTTTAATAAAAATGATATAAAAACTTTATATAATTTAGGTAGCGCCTATCTATTTTTAGGTGACATACACAACGGAAAATATTATTTTGAAAAGATTATTAAAATTAATAAAAATCACATTCCAAGCTATAGAAATTACATATCAGTTACTAAAATTACAAAGAAAAACGAAATTTTTAAAAAATTAGAGCTTTTAAATGAAGATGTTTTTTCAAATGACGATAAAATTTTGTTTTATGATGCATTAAGTAAAGGATATTTTGATCAAGATAATGATGAATTAGCATTTAAATATTTAGAAAAATCAAATTCTCTAAAAAAGAAAAACTCAAAATTCTCTTTTGAAAAAGTAGAGATAGAATTCAAAGATACTAAAACCTTTTTTGATAAAATTGGTAATGTTAATATTAATTACAAAGATACATTAAAAAGTAGACCAATTTTTATAATTGGAATGCCAAGATCTGGCACTACACTTATAGAGCAGATATTATCTAGTCACACACAAATTCATGGAGCTGGAGAGCTAGATTATTTGCCTAAAATTATTGATAATCTAGGTATAAAAAAACCTCGAAATCCAGAGAGTTTTTTCACAGAGATAAGAAACTCATACTATGATCAAATAAAAAGAATTTCTGAAGACAATTATATTATTGATAAATTACCAGCAAATTATAAATGGATTGGATTTATAGTTAATGCATTTCCAGAATCAAAAATTATACATATTGAAAGAAACCCCATGGCTGTATGCTGGTCAAATTACAAAACATCATTTATCGATAGTGGTATGGATTTTAACTTAAGTCAGCAAGATATAGCTAAATATTACTCATTATACTTAGACACGATAAATTTTTGGAAATCAAAGTATGCTAAAAAAATATTTGATGTTAATTATGAAAATTTTGTAAATAATTTTGAAACTAATTCTAATGAAATTTTAAATTTTTTAGATTTAAAATGGGAAGATCAGATTAAAAATTATGACAAAAATATTAGACCTGTAACAACTGCATCTTTTCAACAAGTTAGAGAGGGAATAAAAAAAAATACATCAATGGCTTGGAAAAAGTATAGTAATTATTTAGTACCTATGCAGGAAACTCTTAATAATATGAAGATAAAGTTTTAATAAATATTTATGAATTTAGATCCAGTTAAAAAATTAATGTACGAACAAGATTTTATGGGGGCTGAAAAAATTTTACAAAAAGGATTAAAAACAGAAAAAGATAAGTTTATGATTTTTTATTTTTTAGGTCTTGTCCATTTTGAATTGAGAAACTTGGATAAGAGTATTCAATTTTTCGAAAAGTCTTTAAATTTAAGACCTAATAATATCTCAGCATACCTTAAATTAGCAGTTTTATATCAAACGATGGGTAATACAGAGTCATCAAAAAATAATTATTTAAAATCTATTGAATTGGATAGTAATCAGATCAGAAGTTATTACGGTTTATATCAGTTAAAACCAAAATTTCTTAAAGATGAGTATTATGATAAGATAAGAAATATTTCATTGACAACAAAAGAGAATTCAACAGATCTTGCAATAAGCAAATTTTTACTTTCAAAGTTTGAAATAAGTAAAAAAAATTTAAAAGAAGAGCTAACGTTATTAGAAGATGCTCATAAAGCAATATTTAATGCAAATTTACAGTACAACAGGGAGTCTGATTTTTATTACAAAAAAATTATGCAAAAATTTCACAATAAAATAAAATTTTTAAATTTAGATAATTCAGTAAAACAAAAATATACAAAACCGATTTTTATTATTGGCCTTCCAAGAACAGGATCTACTTTAATTGAAAGTATTATTTCTAGCGATGACAACAATTATTTATCATTTGGAGAAAGTTCTTTTTTTCATATGGGTATATTGGAACAAATTAAAAAAAAAAATCTTTTCAATAATGATGACTACTATAATATAAATAATATTGAATTGGATCTTAAAGAATTAAAAGACTATTTATACAAAAGATATTCTCAATTTAACTCATCAGAAAATGAAAATGAAAAAGAAATTATTGATAAATCTTTAGATAATTTTTTTAATATTGAAACAATATTAAAAGTTTTTCCAGATGCAAAAATCATAAATTCAACAAGAAACATTTACGATAACATAGTTGCAATTTACGAAAAGCTTTTGGCCAAATTATCATGGGCTCACACAATTAAAGACATATTAGATTATATAGACATATATTTGAGAATAATGGATTATTATAAAAAAAAATATCCACAAAATATTATTACAATATCCTTAGAAAGTTTAAATAATGACAAATATAAAGAAACAAAAAAGATTTTTGAATTTTGTGACTTAAATTGGAATGAGGAAATATTCGAATTCCATAAAAGAGACGACTTATATATTAAAACTAGCAGTAATGTACAATTAAGAACTGGTATTCAATCATACGACTACAATAAATATAAAAGATATTACTCTTTATTTGAGAATTATAAAAAAAACTACGTGTGGTTAAACAATTAAAAAAATTTCATTCACACTTACAGGGACAGTTGATTGTCAATTCTAATCATTTTACTGCTTGCTTAATTAAAGAAAAGCTACTATTTTCAATACTATTAGAACAAGCGGGCATAGCTCAGTGGTAGAGCGTCTCGTTGCCAACGAGAAGGTCGTGGGTTCGAGTCCCATTGCCCGCTCCAAAATTGCTAAAAATATTTGGAAATGAATACTTCAAACTACATAGATGAATTTAATCAATTAAATAAAATTATAAAAAGCTACAGCCTAAATTCTCTAAAAGATACCTTATTGTTTGCAAATAATAGTAAATTTAAACTTCCAAATTTAAATAATATCCCACAATATCACAATATTGTAGGGCTTGTAAATTTTAGACTTAATGATTTAGAAAATTCAATACTAGATTTTGAAAAGGCAATTAATCTTGACCCAAATTTTCATTCTGCTTACTATAATTTAGGATTATTATTTTTTAAAACTAAAGATTTAAAAAAATCCTATAGTTTTTTAAATAATGCAATAAATATTAAAAATGACTACAAATTAGCAAGAGATAAATTAATTGAGATACTATCTTTTTATGAACCAGAAGATGAAAATTCAAATTTTATAAGTGATATTGATAAAAAAATTAAACAAGTTCCTTATGAAATAGATTTTTCAAAAGAAATAACAGATCAACAAATTATAAATTATTTTAAGAATTGTAAAAAAGTTGTACTAAAAAATTTAGAGGACCTTTCTTATAATAAAGTTCAAATTTATAGAACCAAATCTATTAATCTTAACTGTGAAAGACATAAAGCAATTTTTTTTGAATATAATTCCATACCAAAATACTGTTTTGAATGTTACAAAGTAGTAATTGAGTCAAAAAATTTTTATGATTTATTAAAGATGTCCTTAATTTTTGACCAAATAACTTACTTCCATAAGTTTAACAGAAAAAATATGATAGATAAAAAATCAGAAACTGATGTTTTTAAAAGTATTATCTATTGTCAAAGTCTAGAGGAAGTTTTTCAAGTAGAAAACGAAACAAAAAAGATTCTTAGTATTTATTTTGATGAACAAATTTCTATTGAGAGTAAGAGAGGCTGTCATGAGTATGCATCAAAATATCCTGAGTATAAAAAAATTTTTAAAAAAAAATCAGAAATGATGCTTATGCCTAGTGAATGGTTAGATAATGAAAAGAAATATGATTTAGAAAATACAAAAGATGGTTTTGAGAATGCAGGAGTTTCTCATGATACAATAAAAGGAATTTCTTTAAATAATTTTCTTGTTATGAATAATTGGTTTAATAATCAAAAAATTTTTTTATAAAAAAAATTAATTACGTACTTCTTGCAATTAAAACTTAAATATTTATAATAAAATTCAATGACTGATTTAGCTGATAAAAAATGTATTCCATGTGAGGGAGGGATTCCAAGTTTTAATATTGAGGAAATCCATAAATATCTTAAAAAAGTTGACGGTTGGGAAGTCAATTCAGATGATAAAAAGGATTACTATATTATTAAAGACTTTAAATTTAATAATTTTTTAGAAAGCCAATCTTTTGTTAATAAAGTTGGAGAGATAGCGGAGCAGGAAGGTCATCATCCCGACATATGGTTTGGATGGGGTTACGCAAAAATTAAGATACAAACACACGCAATTAATGGATTGCATGAAAGTGACTTTGTACTCGCTGCAAAAATTGATAAAATTTTTTAAAATTTAATGTTTAAAATGTCTGGTTTTGGAAAACACCAGAATAATGCCTAATTTATCCGCAAATTTAATGATTTCCTTATCTCGAATAGATCCAGAAGGTTGGATGATTGCACTTACTCCATTTTGAACTAGGGTTTCAATTCCATCCACGAATGGAAAAAATGCATCTGAAGCACCTATAATTATATCATTTTCACTAATTTTTTGAAATCTGTTCATTTTCTCAATTGCTATTTTACAACTATCTAATCTACTTGGTTGACCTGATCCAATTCCAACTGTCGAACTATTCCTTGTTAAAACAATTGCATTAGATTTTACATTTCTACATACATTGAAGGCAAAGAATAGATTATCTAAAATTTTTTTTGTTGGTTTAATTTTAGAGACAACTTTAAAATTATCTTTAGTAAAAATTTTGTTATCCATACTTTGAAATAATAACGAGTCGAAGTGACTGTTAACATTGTCAAAGCTTTGTTCACTCAATTTTGATGCATCAATTAATCTTAAATTTTTCTTCTTTTTTAAAATTTTTAGAGAATCTTTATCAAAACCAATTCCAATAATTACTTCTAAAAATATTTTATTTAATTCTAAAGCCGTCTTTTTATCTACTCTAAAATTACATGAAACAATTCCACCAAATGCACTTATGGGATCACAAGCTAGAGCCTCTTTGTAGCTCTCTATTTTATTATTATTAATTGAAACACCACAAGGGTTTGCATGTTTTACAATTACAGTTCCATTATTTTTTGGAAGTGTTCGTGAAATATTTAATGCTGAAAAAATATCATTATAATTATTATAACTTAATTTTTTTCCACTTAATTGTGATATATCTAAATTATTATTTTTACTATAAATTGCTGCTTGTTGGTGGGGGTTTTCACCATATCGCAGTACTTCTACTAAATTTCCATAAATAGTTTTCTTTTGAGGAAAATGATCATTATTTGTATTATTTAAATATTCTGAAATTACAGAGTCATAGTAAGCCGTCAAATTAAATGCTTCTTGAGATAGTTTTTTTCTTAGTTCCAAACTTGTGGAACCTTTATTTTTTTCTAAATCTAAAATAAATTCTTTGTATTGATGTGGAGAGGTGAGAACAGTCGTATATTTATAGTTTTTAGCTGCTGCTCTAACAAGAGTTGGACCTCCAATATCTATATTTTCAATCAGTTTATTTTGATTTTTTGTTCTTTTTAGTGTTTCTTCAAATGGATAAAAATTAACTATAACTAGATCTATTTCATCATAATTATTTTTTTTGAGCTCTTTTTTATGATTTACGTTATCTCTCTTATTCAAAATGCCAGCATACAACTTTGGATGAAGTGTTTTAACTCTACCATCCAAAATCTCATCACTATTTGTGTATTCTGATACATCGGTACATTCGTAGCCTAGTTTCTTAATTTCTTTAGATGTACCCCCAGAGCTTATGACATTGACCTTAAATTTTTTAAGGGTATTTAATACTAACTTAATTTCTGATTTGTCAGAGAGAGATATAACAGCTTTTTTAATTTTATAACTCATATTTTACCAATCTGCCATTCAATTAACTGTTCATTATTTTGTGTAACACCTGAGATAAAAATATTCTGGTTCTCTATATATTTATTTTTATAACCAAAGTATAGCCCAGTTTCGACTCCTATCAATCCATCATTTGAAAAGAATCTCCAGCCCGAATTTTCTAATTCAATTAAAACTGATTTATTATCTTGAAGCTTTGTTACTTTAATATTCGGCAGAAGATGGAACCTAATTTCAAAGTTTGTAATCTTAAAATTCTTCTTTTTGATAAGTTTTTCTTTTCCAAAAAGAATATTTTTATCTAAGTCAAATTCTATATTTCTTTGATGAATTACTCCATATCTTGATAAATATCCATCATGCGAACAATTAATACTCCAATAATTTTTTTCATAGGTCACTTCATTACCAAATGTTTTAAATCCTTTGGTAACCAAACTAGGACCTTTACTATTTTTTTTGAAATTACAAGTAGAAGAACTATCTAAAATTAATGTCGAGTGAGTTGCGCTAGTTTTTGAAATCGAATTCAGTTGATGGTTATGATCTTGAAAATAACCAGAGTTTGTAATGAGTTTTTTACCTTTAAAAAAAAATTCAAACGATAATGGTCCACTCTGATAATTTTCAGAGTAATTTTTTGCAGGGTTACTCCCTGTATCCATTGCAAGAACTGCGTTTTTATTTTTTAAAATTGTGTAGCCAGAAATATCTAACCTATCACTTTTAAACTTATACCTAAAAAGAGATAGGTATTTGTCAAAGTCTTCATTATCAGAATCATTATTGCCATTAAATAATAAGCCCTGTTTAAATGACCCCCAAATAAAATCATAGGATTTACCAAGAAAATGAATTATTTCATTTAAGTATTCTGGAATATCATTTAGAGAATCTTTCAAAAGTTCTCTGATCAAAATAAAATATTTTAAATAAAAAATCATTTGCCTTATATTCCTTGATTTTGGAAAGTAGTTGTTATCAAAAGAAGTATTTATTATTTTTTTAAGTAAATCTAATCCATACTCCATAAACTTATTATTTTTGTATGCTATTCCTGTGAGGGTTATCGCTGTACACCCGATCATTTTGTCGTTTAAATCAGAGGATCTATCAATTTCATTCATTAAATGATTTACTTGCTTGCTGATTATTTCATTAAAACTATTTTTGTAGTTATTATCAGACTCATTATAGGTTATTTTTGAATTTGAGATCCAGGCTATTACCCTTTTAGAAAGAATATCTATTTCCCAACTTTTCGTTTCATAATTTTGATTCTTTTTAATCCAATTTTCAATAATTGACTGGGTAAGTTTATTAGAAGATTTAAGATCTATTGAAAACAACCAATAAAAACTATGAAGTTTTTTAAAATCATTATTATTTAAACGTTTATTCTCCCATATAGATTGAACATTAAAATCTTCGATTTTCTTTTTTTGTTTTTCGTATTTTATTAATGAACTAAGAATATTAAGACTTGGTTGATAAACTAAAACATTTTCATCAACTCTTGAAATTTTTCTATTATATATAGATGATTTTAAATAAATTTTCCGTATTAAGTTTTTAAAGATAAAATAAAATTCATTGATATAATTAAAAGAGCTCTTCAAAAACATTTTACATTGATTTTAGTTTTTCAATATTAGTTTTGATATTGCCGTTGTTCTCCTTGAACACTGTTGTTCCAGATACTAAAATATTAGCTCCAGCTTCTAAAACTATTTTTGAATTACTAAAATTAATTCCTCCATCAACTTCAATATCAAAATGATATCGACCTTCATCTTTTATCTTTTTTAATTCTCTAATTTTGTCTAATACTTCAGGCATAAATTTTTGCCCACCAAAACCAGGATTAACACTCATTACAAGAACTAAATCAATATTATCTATTTCATCAATTAAAGTTTTTATTTCAGTTTTTGGATTTAAAGATACACCAACTTTTTTGCCAAATCTCTTTATTAAACTTATAGATTCTTTTAAGTTTTTAGTAGCCTCAGGATGAATAGTTATTATATCAGCGCCAGCATTTGCATAATTTTCAATGTAATCATGTACCGGAGAAATCATTAAGTGTACATCAAATGGAAGCTTAGTATATTTTCTTAAGTTTTTTATTACAGGAGGTCCTATTGTTAAATTTGGAACAAAGTGACCGTCCATTACATCTACATGTATCAAGTCAGCTCCACCTTGTTCTAGCTTCTTAATTTCATTACCAAGCTGGCTGAAGTCAGCAGACAATATAGAAGGAGAAATCTGAATTTTTTTCATTTGATACTAAAAATATTAGTATCAATTTTTTGTTCTATTTGAATTAGTTTTTACTGAATATTCTATATATTTCTCGAGCAATTTCACTTTCAAGGGGGAATGAAAGCATACCCATAACAGAATATCCAAGTAAATAAGGCATTAAATAGAAACGACCCATATAAAAGAACCACGCCACATAAAGTGGTACTAAAGGTCCTATGATGAAGCTTGGAGTAATTGGTTTAAATATTTTTATAAGTGGGTTTGTAATTTTGACAAATACTTTCATAAAGAAAAATTGTGAATCTTCTTTCTGAAATATATTCATTGCAACTCTTCCAATTAGAGTCCACATAATAACTCCAAGGATATAATCAATTATATAAACTAAAGGATGAAAGTTTGCTGACATTTTTGATTTTATCTAGGGGCGAAAATTTCGCCCCTAAAATAATATATTTTAATTAATGTTGTTTTCCAAGTATGGTTTTACCACTTGGAATACGTACTTCATCAACCATTTTTTGAATAGCTGCGTCTGGTGCTGCAGTAATTAAACTGACAACAATCATCGAAACTAAACTCACTGATGCTCCAACTATTCCAAAAGTAAGTTGAGTTATGCCTAAGAACCCAGATCCACCATTACGTACCCAAACTAAATACGCAGTTCCTGAGATAAGTCCTAGCAACATACCTGCAACAGCTCCTGGTGCATTAGCTCTCTTCCACCATACACCAAGTACAAGTGGGAAGAATAGTCCAGACATCGCAAAGTCAAAAGCCCAAATTACCGAACCTAGAATACCTTGTATCTCTAGTGCAGCAATTGTAGCTCCTGCAAAACCAATTAATACAAGTAATACCCTCGCAACAATTAATCTTTTTGCAGTTTCAGCTTTTGGATTAATGATTTTATAGTAGACATCATGTGATAATGCATTTGAAATAGCTAAAACTAATCCATCTGCAGTTGACATGGCAGCAGCCATACCTCCAGCAGCAACTAGTCCAGATATAACATAAGGTAATCCAGCAATTTCAGGTGTTGCTAATACTACAGCACTTCCCTTCATGAAGAACTCGTTAAGTTCTAGAGTTCCATTGCCGTTAAAGTCACTTACGAACATCAAATTAGCTTGGTTCCAGTTTTGATACCAATCAAGAGCTTGAACATCAGCAACTGATTTACCAATGATACCTGTAGCTAAAGTAGGATCCATCAAAGAAATTTTTGATAGAGTGGCTAACATTGGAGCAGAAGAGTAAAGTAGGAATATAAAGAATAACGACCAACCTACCGATCTTCTAGCTGTTCTTACACTTGGAGTAGTAAAGTATCTCATCATAACGTGAGGCAATGAAGCTGTTCCTGCCATCATACATACTGCTAATGAAATAAACGCCCAAGGTGTTGCATTAACTGAAGAGTGTGGTTTAGTAATACCCGCTAATCCTTTTGGAACTGTTGCTAAATCTGCAGCTGAGTTTTTAACAAATCCAAATTGACCTTCAAGTTCTGCAATTCTTGCTACTTCGTCAGCTAACATGAAGTGTGGGAAGAAACCTGCACCAATATTGTTACTTATCCAGAATACTGGAAGTAAATAAGCAATAATTAATACAATATATTGAGCAACTTGAGTCCAAGTTACTGCTCTCATTCCACCAAGCATTGAACACATCAAGATACTTAGTAGTCCAACGTAAACTGCTATGTTAAATGGTATATCTAAAGCAACAGAAGCAATAGTTCCTGTAGCGTTAATTTGAGCAGTCACATAAGTGAATGATGCAACAGTTAAGACTATAACAGCACTAAATCTTGCTAAGTTACCACCATAACGAGTTCCTATGAAATCTGGTACAGTATAACATCCAAATTTTCTAAGATATGGTGCCAATAAAGATGCAACTAGTACATATCCACCAGTCCATCCAACAAGCAGTGCCATATAACCATAGCCTTTAAAGTAAATACCACCTGCCATGGCTACAAAAGATGCACCAGACATCCAGTCTGCTGCAGTTGCCATTCCATTAAATACGGTAGGTACTTGCCTTCCAGCTACGTAATAAGCGTCTGTTTGAAGTGTTCTTGATAACCAACCAATTAAAGCATAAATCAAAACTGTAAAAGCAACAAAAAAGATACCAATCATTTTTGCTGACATTCCAGCTTGTTCAGCTATTGCCATTATGATGATAAATACTAGAAAACCTCCAGTATATATCCCATAGACTTTAGGTAAGTTATCTATAAATTTACCTTTTATCATTGTTCGCCCTCTCTTTCAGTAAACCCGAACTCATCATCTATTTTCTCTTGTCGACCGGCAAACCAGAAAATTAGAATGACGAAAATTGCAAGCGATCCCTGACATGTAAACCAGTACGTTAAAGGATATCCAAATGGTCTAATGCTAGATTCTTGCATTTCGGCTCCGAAAAGAAAGATGCCAATTGAGAAAACAAACCAAATTGCTAAAGTAATAAACAGCAAATTTCTGGTTTTTTCCCAATGTTGTTCTTGTTTTGACATTTTTTTCTCTCCCTATAGGTTAAAGAAAGAACCATACCGATAATCAAACTTATTTAAACCCCTAAAAACACTCGATATTGTGTCATTTTTACTTTATACGTCTATATATTAGGTAGATAAATGGCCCTTAAATACAGATTCAACTTAAAAGATATAAAACTTCAAGATTTCAAAGTTTACTTAGTTGCAATGTTCAAAGGCATTTTGCCAAAGAAAAAAATAAAAAATTTTGAAGATCTTGGAGAATTTATCCAAGAAAAATCAGCATGGGTATCACAAGTAACTCTGTATAATTATTTGAAAACAAGAATGGGTACTAAATGGGTTCTTCATTTTGATGATGAAACATTTTTAAAATCAATTAACACAGCTAAATGGAATATATATGCAATTTCGCTTCAAGATTTATCCTTTTACACAATTTCGTATTTAAATGTTTTTTTTAATTATCAAGAAACCAATAAGGCCTATGAAATCTATAATAATATTTTGGATAAAGAATTAGAGAATGGAATGCCTAAGGAAATTGTTAATGAAGCGAGGATTAGTTTTCAGAAAAGATTAGATCAAATTAAATGGGATGACTATTATAAGTCTTGGCCATTTAACGAAAGTGCTCTTGCATTATATAATTGGGCTCCAGTAGCAAGTGAGCTAAAATCTATAGACAGAAAGATAGTCCTTAATTCTATGATTTTAAAATGGGATAATATTAAAGAGGAATTTTCTAAGTTAATAAAGATCTAGATATTTTTTCTATTATCTACCAAACTTTCAACAACTGAAGGATCGGCTAAAGTGGTTGTATCTCCTAATTGACCATGTTCATTAGCAGCGATTTTTCTTAAAATTCTTCTCATTATTTTACCAGATCTTGTTTTTGGAAGTCCTGGTGAAAATTGAATTAGGTCTGGAGTTGCTATTGGACCAATTTGTTTCCTTACCCACAGTTTTAAATCTCTTTCTAAATCAAGAGTACTTTTTTCTCCAGCATTTAGAGTTACATAACAGTAGAGCCCGTTTCCTTTTATATCATGCGGATAACCAACTACTGCTGCTTCAGCTACTTTTGGATGAGCTACAAACGCACTTTCAATTTCTGCAGTGCCTAAATTGTGCCCTGAAACAATAATTACATCATCTACTCTTCCTGTAATCCAATAATAGCCATCCTTATCTCTTCTGCATCCATCACCTGTGAAATATTTTCCATCAAACTGTGAGAAATAAGTATCTATAAATCTTTGATGATCACCATAGACACTTCTCATTTGTCCAGGCCATGATTGTGCAATACAAAGTCTACCTTGCGCTTCTCCTTTTAAAACCTTGCCATCTTTGTCTAAGATCTCTGGTTTAATTCCATAAAATGGTTTGGTTGCAGAACCAGGTTTTAAATCTATCGCTCCAGTTTGAGGACTAATTAATATTCCACCTGTTTCTGTTTGCCACCATGTATCAACTATTGGACATTTACTATCACCAACAGTTTTATAGTACCACTCCCAGGCTTCAGGATTAATTGGTTCACCAACAGTCCCTAAAAGTTTTAAAGTTTTTCTAGATGTTTTCTTTACAGGTTTATCACCCTCTCTCATTAAAGCCCTGATTGCTGTTGGAGCTGTATAAAAAATATTAACTTTATATTTGTCAACTATTTGCCACCATCTAGATGTATCAGGATAAGTAGGTATTCCCTCAAACATAATTGTAGTTGCACCATTAGCAAGTGGACCATAAATAATATAACTGTGTCCTGTTACCCAGCCTATATCAGCTGTGCACCAGTAAATATCTTTTGGTTTGTAATTAAAAATATATTGGTGAGTCATTGATGCATAAACCATATATCCACCAGTTGTATGCAGAACACCTTTTGGTTTTCCAGTTGAACCTGATGTGTAAAGAATAAATAATGGATCTTCTGCGTTCATTTCTTCAGGCTCACACTTTGCTGATACCTTACTTGTCATTTTGTGATACCAAACATCACGATCATTAAACCAATCAATTTTTTTGGTACCTGTTCTCTTTACTACGATACATTTCTTTACATTGGGACAGCTTTGTAAAGCTTCATCTGTAATAGATTTTAAAGGGATTGTTTTACCACCTCTTACACCTTCATCTGCTGTTATGACATAATCAGATTCACAATCATTAATTCTACCTGAAATACTATCAGGTGAAAAACCCCCAAATATTATGGAGTGAACTGCACCTATTCTAGCACATGCAAGCATGGTGTATGCAAGTTCTGGTATCATGGTAAGATAAATTGTTACTCTATCACCCTTTTGAACTCCTAAATTTTTTAATCCATTTGCTGCTTTTGAAACTTCTTTATGAAGCTCTTTATATGTAATTTTTTTTTGAATTTTAGGATCGTCCCCAACCCATATAATTGCAGTTTTGTCAGCATTCTTTTTAAGATGTCTATCAATACAATTCGCTGAAGCATTTAAAGTTCCATCATAGAACCATTTAATATGAACATCATCTTTACTATATTTAACATCTTTAATTTTTTTATAAGGTTTAATCCAATTAATTCTTTTTCCTTCTCTTTTCCAAAATCCATCATTGTCTTTAATCGACTCGTTATATTTTTTTGTATATTGAGATTTATTAACAGTAGCTTTACTTATCCATTCTTTCTTTGTTTTATAAACTGTCTCTTTGGGTTTTTTAGAGATTACTTTTTTTTTAACTTTTTTTTTCTTAGGCATGAATTTTTTTTTAATTAATTTTACCCATCTTCAAAATTATTTTCCAGCTTTTAGTGTCAATAGGCATGACAGATAGTCTACTTTGCCTAATTAGAGATAAGTTCTCTAAAGCCTTAGTTTTTTTGATGTTTTCAAGTGTTACAGGATTTTGAAGTTTACTTTTAAATCTAACTTTAACTGCAACAAACCTTTTTTCCTTATCCGTTGGATCAATGAATGCCGTTTTAATAACTTCGACTATACCAACTATCTCTTTTCCAATATTAGAATGATAAAAAAAACAAAGATCTCCTTTTTGCATTTTTTTTAAGTTATTTACTGCTTGGTAATTTCTTACACCATCCCAGTCAGCTCCTTTTTCTCCAGCTTTTATTTGTTGATCAATTGACCATACATCCGGCTCAGATTTCATTAACCAATATTGCATTTAATTTTTTTTCTTTTTCTTTTCTTTTTTAAGTTTTCTTTTTTCCTTTAAAGAAAGTTTAGCTTGTTTCATTACGCTAGCATCTTTAAATGATTTACCACTATATCTTTTTGACATTTATAATCTAACTCCTGCTCCTTTTAAAAACTTTGCTTTTTCGTCAAGTGGTAGTCTTGGACTTGCAGGAAGATCTAAATTATCAAATTTTTTGATTTTATACTTTTCAAGACCAACTAGTGCAATCATGGCTGCATTATCCCCACATAATTTTGGTTCAGGGAAAATTGGTCTAAAATCATTCTTCTTACATACTTTTATTAATTTTTTTCTAATACCCTTATTGGCAGCAACACCTCCAGCGATTACAAAAGTTTTGTTTTTCTTTTTACTGCCCTTTTTGAATTCATCAAATGCTATTTGAGTTTTTACTTCTAAAATTTCTTCAATTGTTTTTTGAAATGATGCAGCAAGATCATATTTCTCTTGTATAGATTTTATACAACTTGATAACCTTAAAATTGCTGTTTTAAGACCTGCAAATGATAAGTTACATCCTCCTTTATTTATAATTGGCTTAGGAAGTTTAAATTTATTTGGATCCCCCTTCTTTGCAAAACCTTCTAGCTTTGGTCCTCCTGGAAATTCAATCCCTAATAGTTTTGCTGTTTTATCAAATGCTTCTCCTAAAGCATCATCAATTGTTGTTCCTAGTCTTTTATATTTTCCAAGTCCATTCACACTAAGATATTGAGTATGTCCTCCTGAAATTAATAATAATAAATATGGGAAATCTAAGGTTGTACTAAGTTTTGGACTTAAGGCATGCCCTTCAAGATGGTTTACACCAATAAAAGGAATATTTAGGCTTGCAGACAATGCTTTACCAAAATTTAAACCAACAGTAAGGCAAACAATTAAGCCTGGTCCAGATGTTGAAGCAATTGCAGAAACATCATTTAAATTCACACCGCTTTCATTAATTGCTTTTTTTGCAATTAAATCAATTTTTTCAACATGAGATCGTGCTGCAAGCTCAGGAACCACACCTCCAAATTCTTTATGAATATCAAATTGACTTGAAACTACATTAGATAATATTTTTATCTTACCATTTTTATCTTCTTCTATGATTGATACTGCTGTTTCATCGCAACTTGTCTCAATTCCAAGGATTATTTTTTTTTCATTCATAAATATTTATAATTAATACAATTAAACTATAAGAATGTAATAAAAATAAGAATTATGAAAAGAGATAAATTTATTATTGGTACTCGTGGAAGTAAGTTAGCTCTAATTTATACTGAAAAAGTAATAAATGCTTTAAAAAATGTTTCACCAACACAAGTAGAAACAAAAAAAATAATTACGAGCGGTGATGAGAACCAAAAAGATAGGCTTTCAAACATTGGAGGAAAAGGTTTATTTTCAAAAAAGATTGAAACAGAACTAATAAATCAGAGTATAGACATTGCAGTCCATGCTTTAAAGGATATGCCATCGATTGAAACTAATGGTCTATTAACAAACTTTTATTTAAAAAGAAACTCACCTAATGAAATTTTTATTAGTAATAACAATATAAAGTTCCAAGATCTTAAACCAAATTCAACAATCGGTACTTCATCTTATAGAAGAGAATATCAACTTAAAAGTATTAGATCAGATCTAAATTATAAACTGATCAGAGGAAATGTAGACACCAGGATAAAAAAATTAGAAAATGGCGAATATGATGCAATTTTACTTTCCAAAGCTGGAATTGAAGCTTTAGGTTTATCAAATAAAATCACACATGAATTTAATACTAAGGAGCTAATACCTTGTGCTGGACAAGGTATTATTGCAATACAATGTAGAAAAAATGATCAGGAAATTATAAATGTATTAGAAAAAATTAATGATGAGCAGTCTAGAATAATTGCAAATGCTGAAAGAAAAATTTTAAAAATACTAGAAGGTGACTGTGATACAGCAATTGGTGTTTACGCAAAGATTGATAAAGATCTTGTAAATATAAAAGCAGAACTATTTTCAGTAGATGGCAAACAAAGATTTTTTGTTGAAGAAAGTGAAGATAAAAAAATGATTCAAGATTTAAGTATTAAAATTGGAGAAAAATTAAAATCAGAGTCAAAAGGATCTTACAAAAGGTAAAATGCATATTTTATTAACTAGACCATTGGAAGATAGTAAAGAATTAATATTAAGATTTAGTTCTTTGGGTCATAAAGTTTCTCATTTACCTGTGATAAAAGTTGAACCAGTTAAATATGATGAACCTGACTATGTCCAATTTAAGGGAGTAATATTTACAAGTTCCAATGCGATTAAGAATTTAGATTCAAATAAAATTGATAAAAATATTGAATGTTATTGTGTTGGCTTTGCAACAGAAAAAGCTGCAAAGCTAAAAGGTTTTCAAAATATTATCTCTGCAGAAGGAAATGTAAATAATTTAAAAGAATTAGTATTACGAAACTTTGATCCAAAGAATGGATCACTTCTTTACGTAAGTGGTGAAGTAGTTTCTAGTAGGTTAGATAAAGATCTTATTTCTGAAGGTTATTCTTTAAAGAGATTGACCAATTATACTGTTTTACCAACTCAAGAAATAAAAGAGGAATTTAGAGAAGAATTAAAAGCCTCAATCCCCGATATAATTTATGTATACTCAGAAAATAGTGCTAAGAGTTTATTAAATTTACTTAAAAAATACGATCTTTTGGACAGCTGGATGGATACCAATTTGATGTGTATGGGTGAAAAAGCATCAGCAATTTTAAATGAGATCAAATGGAAAAAAATTTTTCTATTTAACTCTGGTGAAGAAGAGTTTTTGCTATATAAAATTTAGCCATGGGCGTTTTTGAGAATTTTTCAGGTCTTTTTTTGTCTGTATGGCAAAAAGGGATTTTGGGAGTAAATTTTGTTGAGATCTTAATAGGTCTTGGAATATTCTTTATATTCTTAGTTTTTAGAGGGTTGATAAGTAAATTAATCATTAAAAAATTAGAATTAATAACTAAAAGAACGACTAATAAACTTGATGATACTTTTGTTAAGGCAATGGAGGGGCCAGCCAGATTTCTTCCAATTGTTCTTGGAGTATTTTTTGCAAGTTACTACATGTCTTTTGCAGAAGATACGAGGATATTTTTAGACAACGTAAATAGAACGTTGATTACAATTTTGCTCTTTTGGATTATTCATCAAATCATTGAACCAATTTCTTATATATTAAGTGGATTTGATAAGATTTTAACCAGAGAACTAATTGGTTGGATTATCAAATCATTAAAAATTTTAATATTTATCTTAGGAGCTGCAGCTGTTTTAGAATTATGGGGAATTAAAATTGGACCAATTATTGCAGGATTAGGTTTATTTGGTGTTGCAGTTGCTTTAGGAGCTCAGGATTTATTCAAAAATTTAATTTCAGGAATTTTAGTACTTGTTGAAAAAAGATTTAAAATGGGTGATTGGATTAAAGTAGATGGCATTATTGAAGGTATTGTTGAAAAAATAGGTTTTAGATCAACTGTTATAAGAAAATTTGATAAGTCTTTAGCAATTATTCCAAATTTTCAGTTTGCAGAGAATGCTGTAATTAATAAAAGTCAAATTACAAATTGGAGAATTAGTTGGACGATAACACTTCAGTATGACTCTACGGTTGAACAATTAAAAACCATACGAAATGAGATAGAAGATTTCATAAATAGTTCAGAAGATTATGATACTGCAGTTGGTGTTTCTGTAAGAGTTGATAAATTTGCTGACAGCTCAATAGATATGTATGTAAGATGTTATACAAAAACAAATAGTTGGAGTGAAATGTTGTTAGTTAAAGAAAGACTTGCAATTAAAATTAAGGAAATTGTTGAGGGTAATAAAGCCTCTTTTGCTTTCCCAAGCACTTCTGTATATGTAGAGAAGAAATGATAGCTATTTTTTACTTAGCTTTACAATTATTAAAACTGTATTCTTATGTAGTAATTGCCAATGTTGTTATCAGTTGGTTAATAGCTTTTAATGTTTTAAATACTTCAAACAGATTTGTTTATTCAATATTAGAGTTTACTTATAAGCTTACTGATCCAATACTTAATAAAATAAGGGGTTTTTTGCCCAGTCTAGGTGCTTTTGATATATCACCTATCATTCTTCTTTTGTTGATCTGGTTTGTAGAAATGTGTATGAAACTCTACATAGCACCACTTATATTTTAATAATCATGATTTTAATAGACGGTAAAAAACAATCGGCTGAACTTAGAGAAGAACTAAAAACAGAAGTTGATGGTCTGAGAGAAAAATACAATAAAGTTCCAGGACTTACTGTAATTCTAATTGGAGACTTAGCTCCAAGTCAGATCTATGTAAGAAATAAAGAAAAATCAGCAACCCAAGTTGGTTTGAAATCTGAGGTTATAAAATACCCAGATACTGTAGATGAAAAAACAGTCTTAGACAAAATTGAAGAACTTAATAATGATGAAACTGTTTCAGGAATTTTGGTTCAATTGCCGCTTCCAAAACATATTAACAAGCAACACGTTATAGAAACTATCTCACC
Source organism: Pelagibacterales bacterium SAG-MED17 (assembly GCA_014654115.1). GTDB lineage: Bacteria > Pseudomonadota > Alphaproteobacteria > Pelagibacterales > Pelagibacteraceae > Pelagibacter. Next base: position 66,119 of record JACWDO010000004.1, read on the forward strand.
ACATAAAGATGTTGATGGTTTACATCCTATGAATGTTGGTAATCTTTCATCTGGATACCAAGGTTCAATTCCTTGTACACCTCTTGGATGTTATTATTTATTAAAAAAAATAGAACCTAACTTAACAGGAAAAAAAGCTGTAATGATTGGGCGGTCAAACTTAAATGGTAAAGCGATGGCACAACTTTTACTTCAAGAAGATTGTACAGTAACAATTACTCACTCAAAAACAAAAGACCTTCAGCATGAATGTTTAGAAGCAGATGTTATTGTTGCTGCTGTTGGAATTCCTGAACTTATAAAAGGTAATTGGGTGAAAAAAGATGCAATTGTTATTGATGTTGGAATAAACAAAACAGAAAATGGTTTAGTAGGTGATGTTGATTTTGAAGAAGTTTCAAAAGTTGCAAAGGCTTTAACCCCAGTTCCCGGAGGAGTTGGACCAATGACAATTGCTTGTTTGTTAAAAAATACAATTGAGTGTTTCAAAAGAACCTTAAACAACTAAAGATTATTGCCAAAGTTAACAATTTTAATTGTTATATTTTTTATTTATAATTCTTTTACATTAGCTATGGAAAAAACACCTTATCATCATTTACCAGACGGTAGTTTTAGAAATCCTGAAGGATCTCCAGAACGAAACTCAAATTTTAAGTGGTCATTTAAAATATTTAATAAGGAAAAGAAAAAACTTGATATGGCTATTCCCGAAGGTCACGCTATTGAAAAACAAAAAGTACTTTCAGATTTAGAAAATCTAAAAAATGATGATTATGTTGGTTGGATAGGACATGCCACTTTCCTAATTAAGCTTGGAAATACAACAATAATAACTGATCCAGTGTTTTCAAAAAATGCAGGACCCTTAATTTTTGGTCCAAAAAGATTTACTAAGACAGCCTTAAACTTAAATGAAATTCCAAAGACAGATCTATTTCTTCTGACACATAATCATTATGATCATCAAGATATGGGTACTATTAGAAAATTTCCTTTTAAAGATGTAAAAGTTTTACTTCCTCTAAGGCTTGGAAAATATTTTACAAAAAATAGATATGACGATGTAAACGAAATGGATTGGTATGATGAAATTAGGATTAATGAGGATTTAAAAGTAACTTTAGTTCCCGCAGTACATTGGTCAAAAAGAAGTTTGACTGATACCAATAAAACATTGTGGGGGAATTTTTTAATTGAATACAAAAATAAAAAAATGCTTTTTGCATGTGATACCGGAGTTGGAAATATTTACAAAGAACTAGGAGAGAAATATGGACCAATAGATTTAACTTTTATTAATATTGGTGCTTATAATTTTTATCCATTATCTCCAAATAAAGATAAATCTTCTTATCATACTAACCCTGAAGAGGCTTTAAGTATTGCAAGAGACCTTAAAAGTAAAAAAGTTTTAGGGATGCACTGGGGTACTTTTGTTTTATCTTTAGAACCAATAATGGAGCCACCCGTTAGATTTAAAGATAATGCAGAAAAATATGGTTTTAAAAAAGAAGATGCAATTATTTTCAAAATTGGAGAATTCCAATCACTTAAAAGTTTAGGACTTTAACAACAGCCGCAAGTTTTTTTTGGCTCTTTTTTTTCCTCTTTTAATAATTCTGCTTCAGCTTTAGCTGCTTCCAATTCTTTTGCACTTTCTTCCAAAGCAGTTTTTTCTTGTGCAAGTTTGTTTTCAAAATACGTATAAAGAGAGTTAAATCCTAGCTTAGTAGCTTTTTTTTCTTCATAATCTCTACGTCCTTTTAAATTTTCAATTATTTTTATTATTTGTGGGTTTTGCATAATATTTTTATCTCATAGATTAGAAAAAATTCAATCACAATTTATCCAAGGTTTTCAACAATTTTAGGTATATATTTTTTAAAGTTAAAAAAACCTTTGTTACAAAACTTCCATGAATTTTGATCTAATTTTCTAAAAAGAAACTCAATATTTTTTAGCGAGTTTTGATTTATGTAATCTAAATTTTCTCCAACAGTTGGATAAATTTTATATAGCAAAAACTCTTCTTCACCAGAGTTAAATAGAAAAATTTTTTTTCCATTTGATCTCATTTAAAATTGCTGATGCTTTTTCACCCATACAC